>NZ_JBEOXF010000002.1:0-215806 GCF_040296405.1 Streptomyces sp. NPDC002133
ACCCTGCCCGCGGTCGGGCCCGGCGCCCTGCCCGTACTCCTCGACGACCTCCACCCCTACCGCACCGCGGGCGGGGGACTGGAGCAGCACGGGCTCAAGCCCGCCGCCTGTCTCGACGAGCGCGAGCGCAAGGACTGGGCCCAGTCCTGGTCCGGTGTGGAGCCGCTGCTCCGGCTCGGCGGCGCGCACCGGCCGACCGAGGCCGTGGTCCTGCTGCGCTGTGTGGTCCCGCTCGTCCCGCCGCCCGGATCGACGGTCGCGGGCGAGGGCGCCGCGCACTGCAGCGGCACCCGGCGCGAGGCGTTCGGCGCGGTCCTCAGCAGCAAGCCGTCGACCCCGGCGTTCATGGCGTCGACGCTGGTCCACGAACTCCAGCACACCAAGCTGGCCGCGCTCGGTACGCTCGTGCCGCTGCATCACGAGGACGCCACACCCCGGCACTTCGCGCCCTGGCGGTCCGACCCCCGGCCCTTCGACGGGCTGCTGCAAGGGGCGTACTCGCACATCGCGCTGGCCGACTACTGGCAGCGCTTCGCGCTCGGTGCCCGGAGCACCCGGCACCGCGACATGGCCTGGGCAGAGCACGCCCGCTGCCGCGAGCAGGTCGGAGCGGTGCTGCCCGTACTGGCCGGCTCCGGAGCGCTGACGCGGGAAGGCCGGATTCTCGTCAACGGCATGATCGAGCTCTACGACCATCTGGCTGATCATCCGCCTCCTCCGGGTCACCTTGCGCGCGCAGTGGCATATGTCAGTACCGCGCGCGTGATCTGGTGCCAGCGGAACGGGGCGCCAAGGACGTGAGCGGGACCGCATCAGCGCTGCGGAGGCCGGGTGCGGGTGTATGTTCGTAAGGCTTGTGACGAATCAGGGAGACGGTTCAATGCCCGGAGTACGTAAGCAAGTTGGAGCCACCGGGACGCGGACCGTCACCATCAGTTTCGCCGGGTTCAACCGGGCCTGGGCTGCCTGGATCGGCGACCGTCTCGAGCGCCGCGGGACGCGCGTCGTCTTCCAGCGCTGGGACCCGCCCGTCGAGACCCCTCTGGAGGAGACCCTCCGGGATCTGATGCTCGCCCCCGGCCGCATCCTCGTCGTGCTCAGCGAGTGGTACTTCCAGCTCGGCCCGCGCAGCCACGAGGAGTGGAACAGGGCGCTTCGCGAGGTGGTGGCCGACGACCCCGACCGGTTCGCCGCCGTCAACATCACCACCTCCCGCATCCCCGCCGCCACCGCCGTCTTCGGAGCTGCCGACCTCACCAACGTCGGCGCCGACGAGGCCGAACGGCGGCTCCTGGCCCGGCTCGACCTGCCCACCGAGCCGCTGCCCGACCCCGCGGACGACCGGCGCGGCCCGCGGTACCCCGCGGACACCCCCGAGGTGTGGGGCGGGGTCCCGCGCCGCAACACGCGTTTCACCGGCCGCGAGAGCCTGCTCAACGACGCGTACCACGCCCTCCAGGAGGCGGGCTCCGGTGCGGGCGTCGTGACCCTGCACGGCATGTCGGGAGTGGGCAAGACACAACTGGCCGCCGAGTACGTGTACCGCTTCGGGTCCGAGTACGACGTGGTGTGGTGGGTGTCCGCCGAGAAGCGGGTCACCTACCGGCAGAAGCTCGCCGAACTGGCCCCCGCACTGGGCCTGTCCACCGGCGCCGAGTACGGCGAGCGGCTGCGCGCCGCGCGTGACGCGCTGCGCCGCGGCGAGCCGTACTCCCGCTGGCTGCTCGTCCTCGACGGGGCCGACGAGCCCGAGCACATCTGGGATCTCGTGCCGACCGGCCCCGGGCACGTGCTGATCACGTCACGCAACCCGGAGTGGAGCGAGCACAACAGCAACATGCTGGAGGTGCCGGTCTACGACCGGGTGGAGTCGGTCGCCTTCATCCGCCGCCGCGCGCCCCGCCTCACCCACGCCGAGGCCGACCAGCTCGCGGAGGCGCTGGAGGACCTGCCGCTGCTGCTCGACCAGACCGCGGGCTGGCTCAACGACTCGGACATGTCGGTCGACGAGTACATCGCGCTCCTCGAAGGCGGCATCGACCAGGACGTCGTGAAGGTCTCGGCCGACTTCCCGCTCGCCTTCCAGACCGCATGGTCGATACTGCTGAACAAGCTCCGCGAGACCGTCCCCGAGTCCGTCGACCTGCTGCGTCTGTGCACCTTCTTCGCCCCGGGCTCCGTACCCGTACGGCTGCTGAAGGAGATGCCGTCGGGGGCGCTGCCCGAGCAGCTGACCGGACTGATGAACGACCCGCTGCTGTGGAACCGGGCGATCGGCCAGCTGCGGCAGTACTCGGTGGTGCGACTGGAGTCCCACGAGGCGGGATCCGACGAGGCTCCGTCATCGGGTGAGGCGCTCTATCTGCACCGCATGGTCCACCAGATCGTCCACAAGGACATCCCGGAACGGCATCAGAAGGAATTCGCCGACGTCGTCCGCCGCGCCCTCGCCGCCGCCGACCCCGGCCGCCCCACGGACACCCAGCTCTGGCCGAGGTACGCGGAGATCACCCCGCACCTCAAGTTCGCGGACGTCCTGCAGAGCACCGAGCCGGCAGTCCAGACGCTGGTCCTCAACTGCCTGCGCTACATGTATCTCTCCGGCGAGTACCGGGCGGGCATCAAGCTCGGTGAACGGGCCATGACCGCCTGGAAGGAACTCCTCGGCGAGACCCACTCCCGGGTCTGGGACCTCAGCTACCACTACGCCAATGTGCTGCGCGCCGTCGGCGACTACGCGGGCACCGAGGCCATCGAGCGCGCCGCCGTCGACCATCTGCGAGTCGAGCGGGGACCGCAGGACCTGGAGCATCTGCGCGCGGCGGGCGGTCTCGCCGCCGATCTGCGCGGGCTCGGGCAGTACGACGAGGCGGCGGAGCTGTCCGGCTGGGTGCTGGACGCGTACCGGGAGCTGCTCGGGGAGCAGGACTCGCGCACGCTCAACGCGCAGAACAACCTCGGTACTTCGCTACGGCTTCTGGGACGCTACAGCGAGGCGCTGGAACTCAATCGCCGCACCTTGGAGGCGCGCAGGCAGCTGCTGCTCGCACGGCACGCCTGGACCCTCTACTCGGAGATCAACTACGCGACGGACCTGCGCCTGCTGGGCCGCTACGGCGAGGCGGAGTCGCTGCAGGCGCAGAGCGTCCGTGTGCACCGGATCGTCATGGGCAGGGACAATCCGCAGACCCTGCGGGCCGAGCACAACCTCGCCCTGTGCCAGTACCGCATGGGCGAATGGGACAAGGCCAAGGAGCTGTTCACCCGCGTCCTGGAGCGCTGCGAGCGGGTGCTCGGTGAGAGCGATCCGCTCACCGTCATGTTCGCCGCGAGTCAGTGCTGCTTCGCCCGCGAGCACGGCGACATCGACCAGGCACGTGACATAAGCGAACGTGTCCTCGGCAGCTACACCGACATGCTCGGCGAGACCCACCCGTACACCGCGGGCACGCGCGGAAACCACGCCCTGATCCTGCGCAACGTCGGAGAGCGCGACACGGCCCACGCCATCGTCGAGAAGGCCCTCGCCGACATGACGCAAGCCGTCGGTGAGCAGCACCCCTGGACCCTGGGCTGTGCCATCAACGCCTCCGCACTCCGGAACCTGGTGGGCGACCCGGAGGGCGCCGCCGAACTGACCGAGGCCACGATCGCGCGGGCCACCGAGGTCCTGGGCAGGACCCATCCGCTGACCCTCTCCTCGCGGATCGCCCACGCGGCGGACCTGCGAGGTCTGCGGGACCGGCAGCGCGCGGACAAGATCGAGACCGAGGCGCTCGACGACCTCGCCGCGACGCTCGGCGCCCAGCATGTGCACACGGTCTCCGCCCGCTCGAGGAACCGCCCCTACTGGGACTTCGAGCCCCAGATGATCTGACCTCGGTCGACCGGCCCCGGATGCCCTGACCTGGACGCCGCACGCCGTACGCCGGACCGCACGGACGCCGGGCCGCGGAGTCGAGCGACGCCGGAGGGCCCGGCCCCGCATCATGCGGGGCCGGGCCCTCCGGTTCGTGCTTGCAGCAGATGCTGCGGTCAGGCGTCGAAGACCTCGTTGACCAGCTGCTGCTGCTCCGCCTGGTGCCGCTTCGCCGAGCCCACCGCCGGGGACGACGAGTGCGGGCGCGAGATGCGGCGCAGACGCTCGGCGCCCGGGATGTCCGCGCCGACGGCCAGGTCGAGGTGGTCGATCAGGTTGAGCGCGATGAACGGCCAGGCACCCTGGTTCGCCGGCTCCTCCTGGGCCCACAGGTACTTCTCGGCGTTCGAGAACTTGGCGATCTCCGCCTGGAGTTCGGCACCCGGCAGCGGGTACAGGCGCTCCAGCCGGATGATCGCGGTGTCCGTGACGCCCCGCTTCTGACGCTCGGCTTCGAGGTCGTAGTAGACCTTGCCGGAGCAGAAGACGACCTTGCGGACCGCGGCCGGGTCGACCGACGCGTCGCCGATCACCGGGCGGAAGCCGCCGGTGAGGAACTCGTCCGCCTTCGACGCCGCGGCCTTCAGACGCAGCATCGACTTCGGGGTGAAGACGATGAGCGGCTTGTGGTGCGGGTTGTGGACCTGCCAGCGCAGCAGGTGGAAGTAGTTCGACGGAAGGGTCGGCATCGCGACCGTCATGTTGTTCTGCGCGCAGATCTGGAGGAAGCGCTCCGGGCGGGCGGACGAGTGGTCCGGGCCCTGGCCCTCGTAGCCGTGCGGCAGGAGCAGCGTGACGCCGGAGGTCTGGCCCCACTTCTGCTCGGCCGAGGAGATGAACTCGTCGACGACGGTCTGCGCGCCGTTGACGAAGTCACCGAACTGGGCCTCCCACATGACCAGCGCGTCCGGGCGGGCCAGCGAGTAGCCGTACTCGAAGCCCATCGCCGCGTACTCGCTGAGCAGCGAGTCGTAGACGTTGAAGCGGGCCTGGTCCTCGGTCAGGTAGAGCAGCGGGGTGTAGTCCTCGCCGGTCTCCTGGTCGACGAGGACGCCGTGGCGCTGGCCGAAGGTGCCGCGGCGGGTGTCCTGGCCGGCGAGCCGGACCGTGGTGCCCTCCATCAGCAGGGAGCCGATGGCCAGGGTCTCGCCCATGCCCCAGTCGATCGTGCCGTCCTCGACGGAGGCCGCGCGGCGCTGCAGCTGCGGCAGCAGACGCGGGTGGACGGTGACGTTGTCGGGGACATTGACCTGGGACTCGGCGATCCGCTTCACGATCTCCTGGGAGACCGCGGTGCTGACGGCCACCGGGAACTCGGGCTGGGCGTCCGGGACATGGGCCGGAGCCGGCTGGGACGTGGCCTCGCGGACCTCGGCGAAGACCTTCTCCAGCTGTCCCTGGAAGTCCTGGAGCGCCTGCTCGGCCTCTTCCAGCGTGATGTCGCCACGACCGATGAGCGACTCGGTGTAGAGCTTGCGCACCGAGCGCTTCTTGTCGATCAGGTTGTACATCTGCGGGTTGGTGAACTGCGGGTTGTCGCCCTCGTTGTGACCACGGCGGCGGTAGCAGATGAGGTCGATCACGACGTCCTTGTTGAACGTCTGGCGGAACTCGAAGGCGAGGCGCGCCACGCGGACCACGGCTTCCGGGTCGTCGCCGTTCACATGGAAGATCGGCGCCTCGATCATGCGGGCCACGTCGGTCGCGTACATCGACGAACGCGAAGACTCCGGGGAGGCGGTGAAGCCGACCTGGTTGTTGATGACGATGTGGACCGTGCCGCCGGTGCGGTAGCCGCGCAGCTGGGACATGTTGAGCGTCTCGGCCACGACGCCCTGGCCGGCGAAGGCCGCGTCGCCGTGGAGCGCGACGGGCAGGACCGTGAAGTCCGTGCCGCCCTTGTTGATGATGTCCTGCTTGGCGCGGACGATGCCCTCGAGGACCGGGTCGACCGCCTCCAGGTGCGAGGGGTTGGCGGCCAGCGAGACCTTGATCTGCTCGCCGTCCAGGCCGGTGAAGGTGCCCTCGGCGCCCAGGTGGTACTTCACGTCGCCGGAGCCGTGCATCGACTTCGGGTCGAGGTTGCCCTCGAACTCACGGAAGATCTGCGCGTACGACTTGCCGACGATGTTCGCGAGCACGTTGAGACGGCCGCGGTGGGCCATGCCGACGACGACCTCGTCCAGGCGGGACTCGGCCGCGGCGTCGATGACCGCGTCGAGCAGCGGGATGACGGACTCGCCGCCCTCCAGCGAGAAGCGCTTCTGGCCGACGTACTTCGTCTGCAGGAAGGTCTCGAAGGCCTCGGCCGCATTGAGGCGGCGCAGGATCCGCAGCTGCTCCTCGCGCTCCGGCTTGGCGTGCGGGCGCTCCACGCGGTCCTGGATCCACTTGCGCTGCTTCGGGTCCTGGATGTGCATGAACTCGATGCCGGTGGTGCGGCAGTACGAGTCACGGAGCACGCCGAGGATGTCGCGGAGCTTCATCATCGACTTGCCGCCGAAGCCGCCGACCGCGAACTCGCGCTCCAGGTCCCACAGGGTGAGCCCGTGCTCGGTGATGTCCAGGTCGGGGTGCTTGCGCTGGCGGTACTCCAGCGGGTCGGTGTCGGCCATGACGTGGCCGCGGACCCGGTAGGAGTGGATCAGCTCGAAGACGCGCGCGGCCTTGGTGACGTCGTCGTCGTGCGAGGCGTCGATGTCCTTGAGCCAGCGGACCGGCTCGTAGGGGATGCGCAGCGACTCGAAGACGTCGTCGTAGAAGCCGTCCTCGCCGAGGAGGAGGTTGGCGACGACGCGCAGGAACTCGCCGGAGGCGGCGCCCTGGATGACCCGGTGGTCGTACGTCGAGGTCAGGGTCATGACCTTGGAGATGCCCAGCTTGTTCAGGGTGTCCTGGGAGGTGCCCTGGAACTCGGCCGGGTAGTCCATCGAGCCGACGCCCATGATCACCGACTGGCCCGGCATCAGACGCGGCACGGAGTGGACCGTGCCGAGGCCGCCGGGGTTGGTGAGGGAGACGGTGACGCCGGTGAAGTCGTCCATCGTCAGCTTGTTGTTGCGGGCGCGGCGGACGATGTCCTCGTAGGCCTGCCAGAACTCGAAGAAGTTCAGCGTCTCGGCCTTCTTGATGGCCGCGACGACGAGCTGGCGCTCACCGTTCGGCTTCACCAGGTCGATGGCGAGGCCGAGGTTGATGTGCGAGGGCTTGACCAGGACCGGCTTGCCGTCCTTCTCCGCGAAGGAGTTGTTCATCGACGGCATGGCCTTGATCGCCTGCACCATCGCGTAGCCGATGAGGTGGGTGAAGGAGATCTTCCCGCCCCGGGCGCGCTTGAGGTGGTTGTTGATGACGATCCGGTTGTCGAAGAGCAACTTCACCGGGACGGCGCGGACGGACGTGGCCGTCGGCAGCTCCAGGGAGGCGTTCATGTTCTTCGCGACGGCGGCGGAGGGGCCGCGGAGGGGCACGATCTCGGGACCCGCGGGGGTCTCCTCGGCCGCCTTCGCCGGCTGGGCCGCCTTGGCGGCGGGCTTCGCCGGAGCGGCCGGTGCCGGGGCCGGGGCCTTGGCGACCGGCGCGGCGGGCGCCGGAGCGGCCGGGGCCGGAGCGGCCGGGGCCGCCGGCTGGGCCGGGGCGGCGGCCGCGGGAGCCGTCGGGGTCACCGGCGCCGGAGCCTGTGCGGAGCCCGGCGTCGGCGTGCTTGCGGCAGCCGGAGTGGGCCCCGCTGCCCCCGCGGCAGCGGCGCCGGAGGCGGCCGTACCGCCGCCCGGCTTGTAGTCGGCGAAGAAGTCCCACCAGGCTCGGTCGACCGAATTCGGGTCCTGGAGGTACTGCTGGTAGATCTCGTCGACGAGCCACTCATTGGGACCGAACGCGGCAGCGGGGTTCTTCCCCTGCCCGTCAGGGTCGGTCGAAGTGCTCGAGTTACTGGGGGACTGAGACGACACGGCGGCAACCGCCCTCTTCCGCTTCACAAGGTGATGGACAGCGGAAATAAAGGCTACGCCTCCAGGGCCGGGAGGTGCAGGCCGGGCGTGGCCATCGTCGCCTAAGTCACACCAGCCGGTCGGTTTCGGCGCAGGAAATGGCGGGAAACAAGCGAGGTTCCCGTTTGAAATGGGTACGCACCACCGCGGCTACGGCCCAGTGGCCCGCACCCCTGACTGCCCACATGCAACATGTGGGACTCCGGTTCGAACCTTACGTCAACCGCGCCGCTGAGGGACTCCCGGAAGAGTGACCTGTATCCGGCACCCACGTGCCGATTCGGCCACGCCGATGCGCCCACCGTGCAGCTCCACCGCCCAGCGCGCGATCGCCAGGCCCAGACCCGTGCCCCCGTCGCTGCCGGGGCCGTGCGGGGACGGGACGCTGCCGCGGTTGAAGCGCTCGAAGACCTTGTGCCGCTCCGACTCCGGGATGCCGGGACCCTCGTCCACGACCTCCAGGTCCAGCGACTCCGCCTGTGTGCCGCGGCGGGCCCGTACTGTGACCCGGCCGTGCGGCGGGGAGTGCTTCACTGCGTTGTCGATCAGATTGGCCACCACCTGGTGCAGCCGCTCGGCGTCCGCGTGCGCCGTCAGCTCCGGCGGGGACACGTCGAGGTGCAGATGGACGTCCTTGCGGGTGTGGCTGCCGGAGCCGGAGGAGAGCCCGCGCCGCGCGGCGGCCAGATTGGCCTCCTTCAGCACGCCCGACAGGTAGGGCCACACCTCGAAACGCCGTGCCCTGAGTGGTACCACTCCGTTGTCGAGCCGTGACAGATCCAGCAGGGTCTCGACGAGCCGGCTGAGCCGCTCTGTCTGTTTCAGCGCCGTGCGCATCGTCTCCGGGTCGGCGGCGGAGACACCGTCCACGACGTTCTCCAGCACCGCGCGCAGGGCCGCGATGGGGGTGCGCAGCTCGTGGGAGACATTGGCGACCAGCTCCTTGCGGTGCCGGTCCACGGACTCTAGGTCGTCGGCCATGCGGTTGATCGTGTTCGCGAGGTCGCCGAGCTCGTCGCGGCGGTCGGCGCCGCTCACGCGCCGCGTGTAGTCACCGTGGGATATCGACTTGGCGACGGTGTTCATCTCGTCCAGCGGTGCGGTCAGGCCATGAGCCACGAACTGTGTGATCAGCAGGGTGGTGATCATCGCGAAGACGGTGATGTAGCGCAGCTCGGCCCCGGTCCTGAAGGCGACCAGCACGAGACCCGAGGTGATCAGCACCGACACCACGACCAGGGCGCCGAGCTTGGTCTTGATCGAGATCTCGACCGACCCCAGCTCGGACATGAGCCGGCTCAGCCGGCTCATGGCGCCGGGCTCTCCAGCGCGTAGCCGACGCCGTGGACGGTACGGATCCGCTCGGCGCCGATCTTGCGGCGCAGCGCCTTGATGTGGCTGTCGACCGTACGCGTGCCGGACGCGTCCGCCCAGTCCCAGACCTCCGCGAGCAGCTGCTCGCGGGAGAGGACCGCACGCGGGGTGTTCGCCAGGCAGACCAGCAGGTCGAACTCGGTCGGGGTGAGATGCACGTCCTCGCTCTTGACGCGGACCCGGCGCTGCGCGTGGTCGATCTCCAGCTCGCCGAGCCGCAGAATCCCGCTGCGCGGTGTCACGGCGGCCAGCGCCGCCCGCTCCACCCGGCGCAGCAGGACGTGCACGCGCGCGGCGAGCTCGCGCATCGAGAACGGCTTGGTCATGTAGTCGTCGGCGCCGACACCGAGCCCGACCAGCATGTCGGTCTCGTCGTCGCGTGCCGTGAGCATCAGGACCGGCACCGGACGCTGCGCCTGTACCCGGCGGCAGACCTCCAGGCCGTCGAAGCCGGGCAGCATCACGTCGAGGACCATCAGATCCGGCTGCCAGGCCTCGGCGGCGTCGACCGCTGCCGGGCCGTCCGTCGCCGTCTGGACCAGGAAGCCCTCCGCGCGCAGTCGCGCCCCGATGGCCTCCACGATGGTGGTGTCGTCCTCGACCACCAGCACCCGGCGCTGGGCACTTGTCGTCGTGTAGGACGACGCGCCATTGCTGCTGGTGTGTGTCTGCTCCATCGCCCCGCCCCTGTCGCGCACTGCGAGCTGCGTGTAGATCCGAGTGTCAGGTCAGTCAGCGTAAAGGCATCGATCGGCTCCCGGCTACGCAGGGCGAACAGCGAGATGGACCGCGTCCGGTACGCCTCGGGCAACGTGGATCTCTTCGGTCCTTACCCCGTTGAATCCGGCATTCCGCAATGACTCCTCGAAATCGGCGGAGGGCCGGGCCGACCACACGGCGAGTACTCCGCCGGGCCTCAACCGCCTTGCGCAGGCGGCAAGTCCGGCAGGCGAGTACAGGGATTCGTTGTCCTCGGTGACCGTCCAGCCGGGGCCGTTGTCGATGTCGAGGCAGAGCGCGTCGTACGTTTCGGAAGTGTTATGAACGTACGCGACGAGGTCCGTGGGAAGAATCACGGTCCGCGGGTCGGCGAGCGCGTCGGCGGAGATCGCGCGGAGCGGCCCTGTGCGATGCCAGTCGATGACCGCCTGCTCGCGCTCGACGACGGCGATCCGGCCCCAGCCGGGGTCGGCGGCGGCATGGGCCAGCGAGATTCCCACCCCGAGGCCGCCGATGAGCAGGGCGGGCGGGTCGGGGACCGGGGCCGAGGGCGGATCCGGGCGGTCGGCCAGGGCCCGCGCTGCGGCGTCGACCAGCAGCCGCTCCGAACGGCCGTCCGAGGTGTCCATCAGAAAACAGCCGTTGGCGATGATCTCGTGCACGGGCCGCCCGTCGGGACCGCCCCGCTCGCGCAGGACGACCTCGCCGTACGGTCCTTCGCGCCGGTCGAGCGTGCGGGGAGCCGATACATCGCTGGGCAGCACCATGAACTGCAGGGTATCGAGAGCCCGCCGGGAGGCGTGGCGCTATGGCCGCTCCGGACGGGCCCCGCGCCACGCGTACAGCGCGACCCCGGCGGCGTACGTGGTCAGCGCCACGGCCCAGGCGGCGCCCTGCGGACCGGGCTGCATCGGCCACGCCCACACGGCCGCCGCGCCGCCCGGAACCTGCGGCGCGGACACGTACACCGTGCTCAGGTACGCCGTCATGGGCAGCCAGCTGAGCCGTGCGCCGAGCAGGACGGCCGCGGCCGCCGTCACCCCGGCCGCGCCGAGCAGATTGCGCACCATCGCCGGGGCGCCGAACTGATCCGGATGCCCGGGCACGGAGAGCGCGAGCAGCAGCCCCGCGAGCACGGTCGGTCCCACGACCAGACCGACCCGGCGCGCCCACCAGGGGCGCACGGCCGTGCGGTCCAGTTCGTCGGCGTGCGTGAACAGTCCGGTGCCGACGGCCGAGGCGGCCAGCAGCGGGGCGAGCACGACGACGGGCACGCGCGCGGTGTGGTCGTACCCCTCGGCGGCCTGGAGGCGCCAGGCGCACCAGGCGGCGACGAGCGCGGTCGCGGCGAGGGCGGCGAGAGTGACGGGCAGAGCGCGGGAACGGGCGTACAGCACAGGGAGGTTCACGGGAGCG
This sequence comes from Streptomyces sp. NPDC002133, assembly GCF_040296405.1. NCBI lineage: Bacteria > Bacillati > Actinomycetota > Actinomycetes > Kitasatosporales > Streptomycetaceae > Streptomyces > Streptomyces sp. NPDC002133. Next base: position 11,419 of record NZ_JBEOXF010000002.1, read on the forward strand.
GCACCTCCGCCGCCGTGCAGGGGTCCGCGGCGAGGTAGCGCGTGAGATACGTACGCGCCTCGGCCGGGGACTTGGCTTCGAGCCTGGTCAAGTGTCCCTGCTCTGCGGGGCCGATGTACGGGCCCTGGCCTTCGGCGGGGGACAGCCACGCGAACACGGCGCTGTTGACCGCGGAGGCTCGTTCCCAGTCCGGCGCGTCGTAGTCGTTCTGGGCACACGTCTCGGACAACAGCGCGCTCACCCCGTTGGCGGCGTAGGCGTCAGGGCTGGTCAGCTTGCCGCGTATCGCCTCGAACGACGGGTTCGGGAGCTCGAGGTCTCCGGCTGCCCGCCCGCCGGGACCGACCACCCATCGGGTGGGGGCGCCCGGGATGCCGCGCAGCCGCGCGTTGAGGCCGGCCAGCGCGGCCGACGCCTCGGGCAGCAAGTGCCGCTCCGCGTACGGCAGGCACACCTGCGGGGTGCCGTCGTCGCAGACGCGACGCGTTGCTTCGGGATCGGGGCGCCACAGACCGTCGCCGGTCTGCGCGATGAGCACGGCGGCGGCGCAGGCGGCGGTGAGCGGTACGAGCGCGGTGGTACGGCGCCGGGCCGCGTACGCCAGCAGCGCGGCCGCGGCGAGGCCACCGGCCCAGACGATGCTCGCGGCCCCGAACCACCAGGCGGGCCGGTCCCAGGCGTAGTTGTGCTGGATTGCTGGATCGAGCCAGCGGGCGTCCGCCTCGCTGTAGGAGGGATAGCCGAGTCCGACGTATGTGAGCACGGCGAGCAGCGGCGCGGTGAAGCGCCAGGCGACGAGCCGGCCGACGACGAAGCCGAGCGTGCCGAGGGAGGCGAGGGTCACGGCGTCTGCGGCGACCAGTGCCAGATGCGGACTGTCGCCGCCGGCGTACGGCCAGGTCGCGAGCAGACAGCCGGTGGCGGCGGCGAGATACCCGGCGGCGGGCCAGAGGGCTGCGGGGGCGGCGGCGACCAGGGTCCGGCTCAGCGGACCGCGGGGCAGCGAGCCGAGCCAGGCGGTGGTGCGGCGACGGCGTTCCCGTCCGCCGTGCCAGCAGCCCGCGGCGACGGCGAGCGGCCCGCAGAGCAGCGCGGCGGTGATGCGGAGCAGATCGGTCGCGTCGGTCCAGTGGTTCTGCCAGCCGCCCAGGTAGCCGGCCTTGGAGTACATGGCGAACGCGACGACGGCGGTCGTGGCCGCGCCGGTCCAGGGGCCGACTCCGCGTCGCAGCTCGGTGAGGAGGGGGCGGGGGAGGCGCGGGCGCTGCGCGAGCGCGCCTTCCGGGGCGGGGGCGTCGGAGGTCACGACCGCGGTCATCGGAGGGCTCCCGACCTGTGGGCCCGCAGTGCCGCCGTGTAGCCCCGCTCGATGGCGTTGGCCGCATCGTCCGCGGAGTCCCTGCCCAGCGCGGTGAGTTCGGCGGTCGTCCCGCGGTAGGCCACCCGACCCGCGTCGAGGAGGGTCACCTCGGAGCAGGCGGCGGCGACGTCCTCGACGAGGTGGGTGGAGACGATCACGGTGGAGGTGGTGCCCACGTCGCGGAGCAGTGCCCGGAACTCGACGCGCTGCTCCGGATCGAGACCGGCGGTCGGCTCGTCGAGCAGCAGCAACTCGGGTTCGTTGACGATCGCCTGGGCGATGCCGACGCGTCGCACCATGCCGCCCGACAGCGACTTCACCTTGGCGTCGATCCGGTCAGCGAGGCCCACTCGCCCGACCGCGCGCTCCACCGCGGCCGCGACCCGCACGGGGTCCATCTCCTTGAGCCACGCCACGTACTCGACGAACTCCCGGACCGTGAAGCCCGGGTAGTAGCCGAACTCCTGCGGCAGATATCCCAGCCGGCGCCGGACCTCCACACGGTCACGCTGCGCGGCGGCGTCGCGGCCGAGCAGTTCCACCCGCCCGGCGGCCGGTGCGGCGACGGTCGCCAGGACCCGGATGAGCGAGGTCTTGCCGGCGCCGTTCGGGCCGAGGAGCCCGTGCACGCCGGTGCCGAAGGCGAGGCTCACTGTGTCGAGCGCTACGGTTCGGCGGTGCCGGACCGTGAGCTCGCCGACGCTGATCGTGTTCACAGGTTCCCCCAGTGTCCGAAGGACGGATAGTCGAACGCCCGGCGGCGCAGGGCGAGCAGCCCGGCGCACACCGCGGCAGCCACGGCCCAGGCGGACTGGACCGCGGCCCCGGAGACGTACGGGCCGACGCGGGCGGTGAGTTCGGCGGCCGGTGCGGCGAGCAGCCGGCCGGTGACGAGCGCCGGGCCGACGGCCGCGGACAGCCATCCCACGGCGACCAGCGCGGCGGCCGCGCGGCAGCCCACGTACGAGCCGAGCGCGAGTGCCGCCAGGGTGAGCGCGAGCCCGGGCAGCAGCCAGGCGGCGGCGCCCGGCATCCCGGCCCGGCCCGGCAGCACGGCCCCCGCGACGGTCAGCAGCGGCACGCTCACGGTCAGCACCGTGGCGGTCCGTGCCAGCAGCAGCCGAAGCCCGCCCGACGGTGTGGACGCGGCGATCTCGTGGAGCGGGTCCGCGCGCCGCCCGTACGACAGCGCCACCCCGGCGAGGGGCACCACGGGCGCCACGGCGGCGAGCAACGGCCGCGTCCCGGCGAACCCGGCCCCGTACCCGAGCCCCACGGCCGCCACGACCACCAGCCCGAGCGCCACCAGCCACGCCTCGTGCAGCGCGGGCCCGGCGGCCCACATCCTGCGCGCGACCGCCCGGGCACTCCGGACCGCACGCCGCAGCCCCGTCGCTGTGCTGGTGCCGGTGCCGGGGGCGTCCGGCATCGCGGCGAGCCGAGTGCGCCGTCGGGCCTCGCGCGGCCGGGACTCTGTGCCGTGGTGCGCCGCCGACGGGGCGGAAGAGCCACGCCGCCCGCGCGCAGGGAGAACCGGCAGGTCGCGTATGCGACGCGCGGCAAGGGCCGCTGCCCATGTCCGTCGGCGCGCCGCGTCACCGTCGGTACCCGGTGCCCCGGTCCTCGCGGGCCTGGCAGGCCCTGTGGGCCTCAGGGGCCCTCTCGGCTTCTCGGGCTTCTCGCCCACAGGCAGAATCGTGCCGTCGGCCGCCGCCGCCGTCTCGTGCTGTCCGGCCTGACCACGGTGATCGAGTGCGTCTGCCTCAGCAGTGGCCGCCTGTGCCAGGACCGCCGTGCGGACCGAGTCCAGCAGCGCGGCCGCCGGCGTCGCGCGAACCGCGGCAGAGACGCGTCCGGCGCAGCTGCCGCAGGACTCGACGTGCTTCTCCACGGACCAGGCGTCCGGTTCGGGGAGCGCACCCGTGGCGTACCGGGCGGCCAGGGCGTCGTTCACGTGCCAGTCGCGGGCACGGTCGGGCGCGGTCATGCGGTGCCTCCCAACGGGTCGGTGCCGGGCGCCGGGCGGACGAGCGTGGCCCGCAGCTCGCGACGGGCGCGCCGGGCGCGGGTCTTGACGGTTCCCTCGGGTATGCCGAGCAGCCGCGCGGCCTCACGGGTCGTCAGCCCGTCGATGACCGTGGCGCGCAGGACGTCCCGCAGCTCGGGCGAGATGCGGTCGAGCGCCGCGCCCACGTCGCCGTACTCCAGCCCCGCCAGCACCCGGTCCTCCGCCGACGGCACGGCCGCGACGGGCAACTGCTCGACCGGGGCGGGTTCGTCGGCCCGTCCACCTGCGCGGCGCCGGGCGTCGACCAGCCTGCGGGCCGCGATCACCCAGAGCCAGCCGCCCGCCTCGCCGCCGCGGTGCGATCCCGCGGACCGCCAAGCGGTCACGAAGGTGTCCTGCAGGACTTCCCGTACGGTCTCGGGATCCGCGCACCGACGCGTCAGCCGGGCGTGCAGCCAGCCCGCGTGCCGGTCGTACAGCGTGGCGAGCGCTTCCGAGTCCCCGTGTGCGACGGCCCGCAGCAGCGCCGCGTCGTCGTCCCGGTCTGCCCCCGTGGGGCGCAACAGTCTCACGACCTCTCTATCGCACGGGGGAGTGCGATCGGTTCACGGGCGTGCGCGGCTGCCCGGTGTGGCGCAGACCATAGACGGAGCGAACGACGATCGCGTGGGCCGGGCGGGGTCGGGGCGTCGATCGAAGGAGCCTCACGCGCTGCAGCCGCTCGAGTCGGACGAGTTGAGTGGGCCGGATGCGCCGGACGACGGGACGGCCGGTTCCGGCCTGCTGGGCGGCGTCCCGCGCCGGCGGACCTCCTCGGGCGCGTCAGGGTGCCTTGGGGTCGTAGTACACGCTGACCAGCGGCGCGATCACCCGCCACCCCAGCGCCTCGTACAGCGCCCGTCCGTCGGGCGTCCCGCCCAGCACGCCGGTCGTGGCGCCTTCCTCGACCGCGGCGTTCTGGAGCGTACGCATCACCAGGCTGCCGAGGCCCTTGCGCCGGTGCTCCGGGGCGGTCTCGATCTGATCGACGACCGCGGGTCGCGCCGGTCCGCCCCGCGCGATCTGCCCGCGGGCGGCGAAGGCCCCGTCGTCCCTCGTGACCAGGGCCTTCGTCACACCCCCGTGCGTCCACGTCCGCAGCCGGTGCCCTGCCGGTACGGCGCCGGGCTCCTCGTGGCGCAGCTCCGCCGTCATCAGGAACCCGGGCTCGTCGGGGGTCCAGTCGGGCCCGAGCAGGTCCAGGACCTTCTCCGGATCCTCGAAGACCTTGAGCCAGCGGCCGGGCGTCCGGGCCGCCCCGGCGACCTTGCGGACCGCCGACCCACCGCCGTCGGTCAGCACGTGGTGGGTGGTGTGCAGGGGCAGACCGACGTCGATCGTGAAGCCCCAGGGCTCGGCGACGGGCTCCGCCGCACCTCGCGACACGACCCAGCCGTCCACCCAGGCGCGTACCGTGTTCGTAAGGGATGAATCTGTCATACGCTTATTACATCGGCTGGTCACGGGATCCGGTACGCGTGATCGCTCACAGCGAACACCGCTCGGGGAACATCTCGTCGCCCTTCTGCATTGAGTCGGCATAGCTCAACTTGACTGCCGAAGGGGAGATCATGGCTGCTGAGTCCTCGTCGTACAACGACGCCCTCACCCTGCCCGTGCTGCCACTCGACGACGAGGTCGTGCTGCCCGGGATGGTGGTACCGCTCGACCTGTCCGACGCCGACGTACGGGCCGCGGTGGAGGCCGCCCAGGCCGCCGCTCGGTCACAGCCGGGCAAGCCCAGGGTGCTGCTCGTGCCGCGCATCGACGGGACGTACGCCGCGACCGGCGTGCTCGGCACCGTCGAGCAGGTCGGCCGGCTCTCGGACGGCGACCCGGGTGCCCTGATCCGCGGCCGCAGCCGGGTGCGCATCGGCGCGGGTACGACCGGACCGGGCGCCGCCCTCTGGGTGGAGGGCACCGGCGTCGACGAGACCGTGCCGGACCCGCTGCCCGGGCACGTCACCGAGCTCGTCAAGGAGTACAAGGCGCTCGCCACCAACTGGCTGAAGAAGCGCGGTGCCTGGCAGATCGTCGACCGCGTCCAGCAGATCGACGACGTCTCGGCCCTCGCCGACAACTCCGGCTACTCGCCGTTCCTGACCACCGCCCAGAAGGTGGAGCTGCTGGAGACCGGCGACCCGGTCGCCCGGCTCAAGCTCGCCACCGAACGGCTCCGCGAGCACCTCGCGGAGCAGGACGTCGCCGAGTCCATCGCCAAGGACGTCCAGGAGGGCGTCGACAAGCAGCAGCGCGAGTTCCTGCTGCGCCGCCAGCTCGAGGCCGTGCGCAAGGAGCTGCGCGAGCTCAACGGTGAGTCCGAGGGCGACGAGTCCGACGACTACCGTGCCCGGGTCGAGGCCGCCGACCTCCCGGAGAAGGTCCGCGAGGCGGCACTCAAGGAGGTCGAGAAGCTGGAGCGGTCCAGCGACCAGAGCCCGGAGGGCTCCTGGATCCGCACCTGGCTCGACACCGTCCTCGAACTGCCGTGGAACGAGCGCACGGAGGACGGGTACGACATCCAGGGTGCGAAGGCGATCCTGGACGCCGAGCACGCGGGCCTGGACGACGTGAAGGAACGGATCACCGAGTACCTGGCGGTGCGCAAGCGGCGTGCCGACCGGGGGCTGGGCGTGGTCGGCGGGCGGCGCGGGGGTGCGGTTCTCGCGCTCGTCGGCCCGCCCGGCGTGGGCAAGACCTCGCTCGGCGAGTCCGTCGCGCACGCGATGGGGCGGAAGTTCGTCCGCGTCGCGCTCGGCGGCGTACGGGACGAGGCGGAGATCCGCGGCCACCGGCGTACGTACGTCGGCGCGCTGCCCGGTCGTGTCGTCCGCGCCATCAAGGAGGCCGGGTCGATGAACCCGGTGGTCCTGCTCGACGAGATCGACAAGGTCGGCTCCGACTTCCGCGGCGACCCGGCGGCGGCGCTGCTGGAGGTCCTCGACCCGGCGCAGAACCACACGTTCCGCGACCACTACCTGGAGGTCGAGCTCGACCTGTCCGACGTGGTCTTCCTGGCCACGGCGAACGTCCTGGAGGCCATCCCGGAGGCCCTGCTGGACCGGATGGAGCTGGTCAGGCTCGACGGCTACACCGAGGACGAGAAGGTCGTCATCGCCCGCGACCACCTGCTCCCGCGCCAGCTGGAGCGGGCGGGGCTGGCCGACGGCGAGGTCACCATCGAGGAGTCCGCGCTGCGCATGCTGGCGGGCGAGTACACCCGTGAGGCGGGCGTACGGAACCTGGAGCGGGCGGTCGCGAGGCTGCTGCGGAAGGTGGCCGCCCAGCACGAACTGGGCGACCGCGAGCTGCCGATTGCCGTCGGTGCGGGCGATCTGCGCGCGCTGATCGGCCGGCCGCACCACGTGCCCGAGTCCGCCCAGGACCCGGCCGAGCGTCGGACGGCCGTGCCCGGTGTGGCTACCGGGCTCGCGGTGACCGGCGCGGGCGGCGACGTCCTGTACGTCGAGGCGTCGCTGGCCGACCCGGAGACGGGCGCGGCCGGGCTGACCCTGACCGGTCAGCTGGGTGACGTCATGAAGGAGTCCGCGCAGATCGCGCTGAGCTTCCTCCGCTCACACGGTGCGGAGCTGGAGCTGCCGGTCGCCGACCTCAAGGACCGGGGTGTGCACATCCACTTCCCGGCGGGCGCGGTGCCGAAGGACGGCCCGAGCGCGGGCATCACGATGACGACGGCGCTGGCGTCGCTGCTGTCCGGGCGGCAGGTCCGCACGGATGTGGCGATGACCGGAGAGGTGTCGCTGACCGGGCGGGTGCTGCCGATCGGCGGCCTGAAGCAGAAGCTTCTGGCCGCGCACCGGGCCGGGACGACGACCGTCGTGATCCCCAAGCGGAACGAGGCGGACCTGGACGACGTCCCGGCGGAGGTCCTGGAGAAGCTGGACGTCCACCCGGTGACGGACGTCCGCCAGGTCCTGGAGATCGCCCTCTCCCCGGCCGAGGTCCCGGTCCCGGCGGCGGCCTAGCCCTTCCGGAGGCTCCTGCCCCCGCGTCCCCTGTGCCCCTGCGGGCGGGGGACGCGGGGGTTTCCCGTGCCCGGCAGGGCGACCGGTGTGTCCGCCCTCAAGCGCCGGACGGGCTCGCTGGGCGCGCCCGGTACCGCGCGGTGGGCCGGTGTGTCCGCCCTCAAGCGCCGGACGGGCTCGCTGGGCGCGCCCGGTACCGCGCGGTGGGCCGGTGTGTCCGTCCCCAAGCGCCGGACGGGCTCCGGTGGGCGCGCCCGGTACCGCGCGGTGGGCCGGTGTGTCCGTCCCCAAGCGCCGGACGGGCTCCGGTGGAGCGCCCAGCCCTCGCGCCCGCCAGGGCGTCCAGGACTCGACCCCGCGCTGAGGCGTCCCCGGCGCCCGCAGGGCGTAGGAGGGACTGCGCCCTGCCCTGGGGGTTCGGGGCGGAGCCCTCGCAACCGGGGCTGGGGCGGAGCCCCAGTTCGGGAAGGGGCGGGGTGGGGCTTCGCCGCGCGGAGATCCGTCGGCGGAAGAGGGGCCGGTCCCTGCCGTTGGTCTACGCCTGCGAAATACTGGACGAGCTGCGGCAACGGCCGCCGCCGAAAGACACTTTCATCGTCGGGAAAGCGCACGAAGGGTGCTGACGTGCACGTAAGCGGTACGGGGAGTGAAGAGGAGCCCACGGGAGGGAGTGGTGTGGACCACGAATTCCAGGAGTACCTCGCCCTGGAGCGTGAGCTGGCCGTCTTTCTGCGCCGCGCCCGTGCGAACTCCGGCGAGATGGCTCGTGAGGTCCACCCGGAACTGGAGCCCGCGGCCTACGGACTGTTCGTACGCCTGGAGGAGTCCGGCCGGCAGCGCGCCACCGACCTCGCGGCCTTCTTCGGCGTCGGCAAGGCGACCATGAGCCGGCAGCTCCGCGCGCTGGAGGAGCTCGGCCTCGTGGCCCGCGAGCCCGACCCGGCCGACGGGCGCGCCTCGCTCGTCCGGCTCACCGACGAAGGGCTCGCCCGCTTCCGCCGTGTACGGAACGCACGGCGCGAGCGGTACGTACGGAAGCTCGCCGACTGGGACCGTGGTGAGGTCGCCGAACTCGCCCGGCTGCTCCACCAGCTCAACATGCGGGCGGAGGGCCCGTAGGACCTTTCGGGCCCCTGGCCCGTCACGCCCCAGGCCCGTCACGCCCCAGGCCCGTCACGCCCCCTGGCCCCCGAGCTGCCAGGGGGCGCCCGGGCCTCCGGGACCCTCAGGGTCCCTCGAGCCGCGCGTACACCGCCGTCGCGTCGTCGTGCTTCTTCCAGCGCCGCGCGCCGCCCCGGGCCGCGTCCGCGCGCTCCAGCGCCCGCACCCGCTCGATCAGCCCGTGCGGCCCCTCCTTGTCGAGCAGACCCACGAGGTCCGCCCAGCCGCCCTCCTCGAAGAGGTCGGTCCAGCGGGACGCGCCGTCGGTGAGCGCCGCCACCGCCCGTACATCCGCCCGTGGCGTACGGTCCGTGACCGCGCGCTCCGCCACCGCCGGGTCCGCGGCCGCCGTGAAGAAGCCGCCCTCCTTGTTGCGCAGGGCGTCGGTCGCGCTCAGTGACCGCAGGATCTCCCGCGGGATCCGGTCCAGCCGGTCGTCGAGAAGGGCCCGCACGGACCCGTCCGGCGACTCCAGCAGCAGGGTCGAATCGGAGAGGACGAGCTGCTCGACCCACTCCTCGTCCCAGCGTGCGACGACGACCGTCGCCTGCGGCGTACGCACGTGAGAAAGCTCACAGGTGTCGCGGTGGGCATCCGCGGTGCGCCGGATGGACAACGCCAGAACCTCGGTCAGCGGTATATCCCGCCGCGAACCGGACAGTTCGATCAATGCGCCACCGAGCCGGGCGGTGAACCACGGCACCCCGTGCACACATCCGTCGTCTCCCCTGGGAGGAGTCACCCCGTCCAGGGCCACCAGGCAACCGCCCTGGCCGGACGCGGGGAGCGCGATGGACGCCCAGTCCTCGTTGGGGCGTTCGGGATCGCCCGGTTCGGTCGCGAGTGCGAAACGCATGATCCCCAGTCTGCCCGAGCCGCCACGACTCCTTCACGAAGCCCGCAAGAACGCGGAATTGGCCTGCACCACCTGGGCGACCAGCGGCTTTTGGTCGGAATGATCGACTCCGACGGGCTGCGGGCGGGCATCCTGCCAAAGCCCGCGCCGAAGTTCCAGCCCGTGTCCCGGGCGGGGGTGGAGTGCGCCCCTGGGCGAGTTGTTGACCAACTCCTGAGTGTTGTTCACTCGTTCGGGTGGCGGAGTGGCCGATGCGCGTCCCCCTCTCAAAAGCGCTGGAATGGTCGTAAGCCGTACCAGGGGTGGGAGGGCGTTCTCGTGTTGTGACCGGCCGTCACCTCTGCTTCATGGGCGGACGAGTCGAGAATGTGAGCACCGGTGCAGAAGAAGCGGCCTCGGGGCAAGGGCGGAATGCCCGGTACGGCGTCTTCGGGGCGGGAGGCGTCGACGCCCGCGACCCCCGCGGGGAACCCCACAGGGACCTCCCCGGCCGGACCGGCCTCCGCCGGCACGGGACACGAGGGCCTCGTGCCCGGCGGTCGTTCCGTCCGGGTGCGCAGCAGGCTCGTCGCCGGCGTCGCGGCCGTCTCGCTGACCGTCGTCGCCGCGGGCGCCCCGGCCGTCCTCACCGCCTCGGACGAACTGGCCGAGTCCCAGCAGCTCGTCACCCTCGCCGAGCTCAACCGGCAGGCCGTCACCCTCGCCCACTCCATGGCCGACGAGCGTGACGAGGTCACCGCGTACATCGCCGCGGGCCGCGACGACCAGACGGGCCCCAAGAAGAACCGCCGTGCCGTCTCCGCCAGCCACAGCGCCCGTGTCGACCGCCAGATCGACGAGATCCGCGGCAACCTCCCGGCCGACCACGCCGATCTGACCCGGGGCCTCGCCACCGTGCCGTCCGTCCGGCGCACCGCGCTCGGCGGCAAGGGCACCGCTCTCGAGGCGTACAAGGCGTACACCGACATCATCGCCACGCTGCACGCGCTCGCCGACGAGCTCGCCGAGAGCACCCCGGCCCGCGCCTGGATGTCCCCGGGGACGGAGTCCGGGGGAGGCACGAGGGCGCCCGCCGCTCTCGGTCTCGCCGTCGAGCAGGCCTCGGCGAGCCGCGGACTGCTGATCGCCGCACTCTCCGTCCCGGAACCGTCGGACGACGGCCCCTCCTACGACCCCATCACCGGGCTGCCCGTCGAGGACGAGGGCGACAAGGAGGCCGAGGCCGCCCGCAACGCCCTGAGCGCCGCCGCCCAGCAGGCCCGCGTCCGCGAGCTCGCCGCGCTCGCCGACTTCGACCAGGCCGCGAGCAGCGACGCCCGCGACCGCCTCGGCGCCACCGTCACCGGCCCCGACGTCAAGACGGCAGAGGGCTATCTCACCCGCCTCACCGACCAGCCCGAGCTCTCGGAGGGCGACCTCAAGTCCAACCGCGAGCGGCTCGAGTCCTCCCTCTCCGCCCGTATCGAGCAGATGCGTGGCGTCGAGTCCGCGCTCGCCTCCGCCCAGGTCGAGCGCCTGGGACAGCTGCGCGACGACGACGTCACCGCCCTCGAACTGCGCATCGCCCTGCTCGGCGGCTGCCTGCTCGTCGCGATCGGCATCTCCGCGGCCGTCGCCCGCACCCTGACCCGCCCGCTCGCGGTGCTGCGCATAGGCGCGGCCCGACTCGCCGCCGCGCCCGCCGCCGAGGCCGAGGAGCCGGTCCGCTTCACCGGTCGCAACGACGAGTTCGCCCAGGTCGTACGGTCCCTCAACGCTCTGCACGGCAAGCTCGTCGACCTTGCCGCGCGTGCCGACCGGCTGGACACCTCGCACGACGACCTGGCGGCCACCCGCGAGGAGCTCGCCACCCAGCGAGCCGAACTCCAAGGCCGGGTCACCGAGGTGACCGAGCAGCTGGAGCAGCTGCGGAAGACCGTCGGCCACACCTTCGTCAACCTCTCGCTGCGCACCCTCGGCCTCGTCGAGCGCCAGCTCGGCGTCATCGAGAAGCTGGAGGAGCGCGAGCAGGACCCGGAGCGCCTCGCCACCCTCTTCAAACTCGACCACATGGCCACCGTCATGCGCCGCCACAGCGAGAACCTGCTGGTGCTCGCGGGCGCCGAGCACGGGCACGCCCACGCGGGCCCGGTGCCGCTGGTCGACGTCATGCGGGCTGCGGTCAGTGAGATCGAGCGGTACGAGCGCATCACCATCCAGTCGCTGCCGCCGCACGCGCAGGTCGCCGGGTTCGCCGCGGACGACCTCAGCCACCTGGTCGCCGAACTGCTGGAGAACGCCACATCCTTCTCGCCGCCGGACGCCCAGGTGGAGCTGTCCGGCTGGCTCCTGGAGAGCGGCGAGGTGATGCTCTCCGTCCAGGACGAGGGCATCGGCATGGCCGCCGCCCGGCTCGAGGAACTCAACGCCAGGCTCGCCGACCCGGAGCCCGCCGCAGGCGTCGACGGGGAGGGCCTGGGGCTGCGGGTGGCCGCTCTGCTGGCCCGTCGGCACGGCGTACGCGTACAGCTGCGCGAGCAGAAGCAGGGCGGGATCGCCGTCGTCGTCGTCCTCCCGAAGGCGCTGCTGCCGACCGCCCCGCCCATCGCCACGCCCCAGGCGACGCCCATGCCGGGTGACGCGCCCATGCTGAACCTGCCGGGCTCGGTCGCCGAGGCCAACTCCAACGCGCTGCCGGGTCGCTCGGCCGCGAGCGACCGGCTGATCGCTGCGGCGGAGCAGTCCGTCCGCGCGGCGGAGGCGGAGGAGGAGACCGAGGCCGGGACGGACGCGGAGGCCGGGACCGGGACGGACGTGGACACGGAGGCCGGGACCGGGACCGGGACGGATGTGGACGCGGAGGCCGAGAACGGGCCGGAGCCCGAGCGGACCACCGCCATGGAGCCTGCCACCGCGCAGGAGCCGGCCGCCGTCGCGGAGACGACCGCTCCGGTGCCCGCACCCGCACCGGAGCCGGCCACCACCCCCGAGACCACCCTCCAGGTCCGCCTCCCGCACCCTTCGCCCGAGCCCGACGCCCACGAGCGGGTCGCCGACGGCGTTGACGGTGCCGACCGTGTCGACGGCGCCGAGGAAGCGGGCGTCGCCGGCGTCGCCGGCGGTCCTGATGTGGCCGAGCCGGTCACCGACAAGGGCCTGCCCAAGCGCACGCCCAAGATCGTCGCACCCGCCACCCCGCTCGCGGGGAGCACCAGGACCGTCGACGCGGAGGCGCTGCGCCGCCGCCTCGGCGGCTTCCACCAGGGGGCGAAGGACGGCCGCCGGGACGTCGAGGCGGAGCTCGCCGAAACCACGCAGAACATCCGGATCGCAGTCCAGGAAGACCAGGAACACAGCGAGGAATCGGGGGACACCGTCGAGGAGGCACGCAGTTGACCGCCACCGGAACATTCGGGCTGAGCAGTGAGGCCCGCAACCTTCACTGGCTGTTGGGCAACCTCGTGGAGGAGGTCCCAGGAGTCCGCTCCGTCGCTGTCGTGTCGTCCGACGGACTCCTGCTGCTGTCCTCCGACCCGGCGCACAACTCCGCGCCCGCTCCAGCCGCCCGCGCACGCCAGGACGGCCCGCGCGGCTCCAGCGCCGACCTCGCCACCATCGTCTCCGGCATCGCCAGCCTCACCGCCGGCGCGGCCAAGCTGATGGACGGCGGCGGCGTCAAGCAGACCATGGTCACGATGGAGGAAGGCAGCGTCTTCGTGATGTCCATCAGCGACGGCTCCCTGCTCGGTGTGCACGCGATCGCCGACGTCGACATGAGCGTCGTCGCGTACCACATGGCGCTCTTCGTCGGTCGAGCCGGACACGTACTCACCCCCGAACTCCGCAGCGAGCTGCGCAAATCGTTGGAGAGCGCCCAGTGATGCCCGCCGCCCAGCCCGCCCCCCGGCTTCCCCTGCGCGGAGACGGCAAACGCCCGGCCCGCGTCCGCCCGTACTCGCTCACCGGCGGCCGCACCCGCTTCGGCCATGTCCTCCTCGTCGAGACGTTCGTCGCCGCGCTCGAAGCAGCTGACGAGCGCAAGGAACTGACGAACGGAAACCTGGCCTCCCGGGTCATGCCCGAGATGCGGGCCATCGTCGAGCTCTGCCGACGGATGCGTACGGTCGCCGAGATCTCGGCGCTGCTGAAGATGCCGCTGGGGGTCGTCCGGGTGCTGCTCAGCGACCTGGCGGACCAAGGAAAGATACGTGTGTACGGGACCGGGTACGGCGACGGCCGTCCCGACCGCGCGCTGCTCGAAAGGGTGCTGAGTGGACTCCGTCGTCTCTGACCTCCCCACCGTTGTGGAGGACGAGAACGTACAGCCCTGGCAGAACGACCGCAGCCGCGCCCCGATCGCCACCAAGATCGTGGTCGCGGGCGGGTTCGGCGTGGGCAAGACGACCTTCGTCGGGTCGGTCTCCGAGATCGTGCCGCTGCAGACAGAGGCGCTGATGACCCAGGCGAGCGAGGAGACCGACGATCTCACCTCGACGCCCGGCAAGCTCACCACGACCGTCGCGATGGACTTCGGCCGGATCACGCTCGACGACGACCTCGTGCTGTACGTCTTCGGCACGCCGGGCCAGCAGCGTTTCTGGTTCATGTGGGACGACCTGGTGCGCGGCGCGATCGGCGCGGTCGTGCTGGCCGACACTCGGAGGCTGAAGGACTGCTTCCCGGCGCTCGACTACTTCGAGAGCTGCGGGCTGCCCTATGTCGTCGCCGTCAACCACTTCGAGGGGACACCGGCCTACGAGGCCGAGGACGTGCGGGAGGCCCTGAGCGTACCCGAGCACGTCCCGGTCGTGATCATGGACGCGCGCAAGCGGATCACGGTGATCGAGTCGCTGCTCGCGATCGTGGGCCACGCGCTCGACGTCACCCCCGAAGAGCCCCGTCCAGTCCCCGCCCTGTAACGAAAGAGCCCCGCCATGCGGAAGATCCTCATAGTCGGCGCCGGTCAGTCCGGACTCCAGCTCGCCCTCGGCCTCCAGGCGCAGGGCTACGAAGTCACCCTGATGTCCAACCGCACGGCGGACGAGATCCGGTCGGGCCGGGTCATGTCCACGCAGTGCATGTTCGACACGGCGCTGCAGCACGAGCGGGACCTCCAGATCAACTTCTGGGAGTCCCAGGCCCCGAAGATCCAGGGCCTCGGTGTCTCCGTCACCGGTCCGGACACCCAGAGGGTCATCGACTGGGTCGGCAAGCTCGACGGCTACGCCCAGTCCGTCGACCAGCGCGTCAAGATGGCCGGATGGATGGAGACGTTCGCCCAGCGCGGCGGGCAGCTCGTCATCCACGGCGCCGCCGTCTCCGACCTGGACTACTTCTCCCGTACGTACGACCTGGTGCTGGTCTCCGCAGGCAAGGGCGAACTGGTGTCGATGTTCGGCCGCGACGCCTCCCGCTCCCCGTACGCCGAGCCGCAGCGCGCCCTCGCCGTCGCCTACGTCCACGGCCTCGGCCCGCGCCCCGAGCACCCCGACTACGACGCGGTCCGCTGCAACCTGGTGCCCGGCGTCGGCGAGCTCTTCGTCATGCCGACGCTCACCACGTCCGGCCGTGCCGACATCCTCTTCTGGGAGGGCATTCCCGGCGGACCGCTCGATGTCTTCCAGGGCGTGAAGGACCCCGCGGAGCACCTCTCCGTGACCCTGGAGCTGATGGAGAAGTTCACGCCCTGGGAGTACGCGCGTGCGACGAAGGTGGAGCTGACGGACGCCAACGGCACGCTGGCCGGCCGCTACGCCCCGACCGTGCGCAACCCCATCGGCCGGCTCCCCGGCGGCGGGCTCGCGCTCGGCGTCGCGGACGTCGTCGTCGCCAACGACCCGATCACCGGACAGGGCTCCAACTCGGCGGCCAAGTGCGCCGCAGCGTACCTCGCGTCGATCGTGGAGCACGGCGACAAGCCGTTCGACGAGGAGTGGATGCAGTCCACCTTCGACCGCTACTGGGACACCGCGCAGCACGTCACCAAGTGGACCAACGCGATGCTCGGCGTCCCGCCGGAGCACGTCCTCAACCTGATCGGTGCGGCCGGCGAACTCCAGCCGGTGGCGGACCGGTTCGCCAACGGGTTCAACGACCCTGCGGACTTCGAGAACTTCTTCTACGAGCCGGAGAAGACGGCGGCGTACCTGGGGTCGGTCGCCGGCGCCTGACCGGCTTCTGACCAGCACTCTGACGGTCGTCATTGGTCGTCATTGGCCGTCGCGGGTCACCCTCGGACGGCCCACAGACGGCCCAGAACCACCCGCAAAAGAACAAGATCAGAGGCCCGGACACTGTGTCCGGGCCTTCGTTCTCCGCCACGCTCGCACTGATGTGATGCCGTCCCCGCATCGACGTGCTCTACCGCAGCGCTTCGGTCTCCGTGTCCGCCTGGGGCGTACGGGCGGCGCTGTCGAGCGCACCCGGTTCCGGCACCTCGCGCTGCTGCGGTTCCTCGGTGCTCGTGCGCTCGGGATCCGTCGGTCCCACGAGTTGCTGCGAAGGGAGGGACGCAAGCAGAGCTGCCACCTCCTTCAGACGCGTGTCCAGGGTGGCGCGCTGTTCCCGCTGCGTCTCGGCCAGCGACTGCTGGCGATCCAACGCCTTGCGTGCCTGTGTCGCCAGCCCGTCGGCATAGGCCACGCCGCGCTCCAGGCGGGCGATCGTCGCTGCCCGGTCACGGGCCGCCCGTTCCATGAGGTGTCCCTGGTCCAGGGCGATCCGGGGATTACGGGCGAACAGCAGATGGAGGTACACGGACAGCTCCGAGTCGCCCTGGTACTGCTGGCGGGCGAACCGGCCCGCCTCGCCGCGGCTGCGGGCGAGCGCGTTGCGCGCGTCGGCGAGTGCGGTGCCGAGCCGCTTCGTCTCGGTGCGCTGCACCGTGAGCTTCTCCCGGGTCGTGTAGTACGCCTCGCCGGCCTCCTCCGCCTGCCAGTACAGCTCGCGGAGCCGGCCGAGCAGCCCGGTGACGGTCCGCGCCGCGGGGTTGCCAGGGGCGGGCCGGCCGCCAGGCTTGCCCTCCTCATCCGGGACGACCGTGGCTTCCGGGACGCCCGAGGCTTCCGAGCCGCCCGGGGCCGCCGTGGCGACCGGGTCGTCCGGCCCGGCCGCCGCCGGTGTCGCTGTCACCGCGAAGACCGTGACGGCGGCCAGTGCGGTCGTGCAGATCGAACGCAGCAGGCTGTCTGACACATCATCACCTCACAGGGGTTATGCGAGCGATGATGCGCCTTCGGTTGTGTGATGAACGCCCTGGGTGACCGTTTCGGCGCAACACCGTCACCCACGACGGGGTGATCGGCGAGTGCGGCGGCGTGGTGACTGGCGCAGGCGTGAAACCGCAGGGCGTGGCCGTGTGGCCATGAGACGGCTGAGCGCGGGACCGCCGCCGGGCCGCGCATACGGACAGTGCCGAAAGGTGCCGACGTGCACGAGGCGTGCGGATGCGGAGCGGCCGGTACACCCGAGGGTGTACCGGCCGCGTGAATTCCCGGCCCGGGCGCCGTGCTGCCGACAGACCCGGCGCCCTCGGTGAGGTGACCGCTGACCAGTGGGCCTCAGGGTTCAGCGGCGGTTGGGCAGGCGGGGCAGCCGTCGGATCAAGCGCCGACGGCCGCGCGTCCGGCGGCGTAGATGCGGGCCTGCTCGGCGATGCGGCGGCCGAGGTGCTCGGCGGTGGCTATGTCGGCCTTGTGGACTTCCTCGGGGCCGAGGTCGGTGTGGGACTGGGCGCCCGCGCCCAGGTAGAAGCCGAGGCGGTTGAGATCCTCCTCGGAGGCGGTGGAGCTGTTCCAGCCAGGGTGAAGGCCGAGGTTGACCCAGGTCATGCCGTGCTGGGCCGCCAGGACGGTGAAGTACTGGAGCGTGTGGAGCTTGTCGCCGCTCTTGGCGCCGGAGTTGCTGAATCCGGCGGCGAGCTTGTCCTTCCACGAGTGGACGAACCAGCGCTTGGAGGTGGTCTCGGCGAACTGGTGGAAGGCGCCGGAAGCCGTGCCCATGTAGGTCGGCGAACCGAAGACGATCGCGTCGGCGGCGTCGAGCAGCTCCCACTGCTCGTCGGTGATCTCGTCGACCTTGATCAGGTGGGCGACGGCTCCGGCCTGCACGGCGCCGTCACGCACGGCCTCGGCGAGGACGGTGGTGTGGCCGTAGCCGGAGTGGTAAGCGATGGCGACGACGGGGCTGGTCATCAAGGTTTCCTCCTGGCAGTGGGGTGACTGACTCCCTCCGGGAGCCGGGAGGTCGACGATCCTCCCGCGTGGCGGCGTGGAGTCGACCCCATGCCCGCTTAGACCGAACAGCCTCCGTCTCCGTGACATCGAAGGTGATTTTTTGGACTATCCACCCTTTTTCGCTACCTGATGATGTGAAGTTGGGCCGACGGGCACCCGGTCACGTCATCCGCTTCCGACCGCGAGGCGCGGATGGCGCCACCTGCTGCGTACGTGCGAATCGCGTCACCGCGCACGCCGGCTTCGAGGCCTGCTGGACGCCGAGGACCCCGAAGGGCGGGCAAAGGCCGTCTCGATGCCGTCGCTCACCGCGCGGCACCGCGCAGGACCGCGTGTCCGTGTTCCTGTGTCGGTACAGGAACGAACTCGGTGGGCAGGTGGCAGGGTCGACCGCGGCTCGGTCGGCGAGGGTCCCATCGGCTCCGTGCTCGCGGCAGCGGCCTCAGCCGGAACGCGCGACCGTCGCCGACCGCAGGCCTTGACCTCGGTGTCCGTTCAGCGGTCGAGAGGCAGCGCGTACAGGGTGCTGTCGCGCCAGACGACGGCCGTACGCCCGGCGACGACGCCGCGGTAGCCGCCGGGCTTCGCGGGCGTGGTGCCGCCCGCGTCCTGGAACTTCCACAGGCGGCTGCCGTCCGCCGTCCGGAACGCGGTGACCTGGGTGGCCTCCAGCGCCAGCGCAGTGCGGGCACCGGACGAGAGCAGTATGCGCGGCCTCCCCCCGCCACCCGCCTCCGTGGACCGGGACCAGCGGGTCGTGCCCGTCGCCGCGTCCAGGGCGTGGAGCTGGTGGTGCGCGGTCCCGACATAGAGCGTGCCGTCGTGGACGACGCCCTCACCGAAGGCGTTCCGGCCGGTGGAGCCCGGGGCGGCGGTTCCGGCGGCCTGCCACACGCGCTTAGCACTGCGCGAGTCGAACGCGTGGAGGCCGTCGCCGACCGCCGCGTACACCCGGCCCGCCGTGTCGCCGGAGACGGTGGTGTCCGGCAGCACGGCGGTGAAGTACTTGCCCGAAAGTCGCTTTCCACCGACCCGGTCGTACACCGTGAACAGCGCGAGGCCCTTGTCGGCCTTGCGCTGCTGCGGGGTGAGCGAGGCACCGTCCTGCCGTACGAGGATGCCGTCGGGGCGCAGGGCGACGCCCTGGTACCTCGGCAGCGCGTCGCGGGCGCGGCCGTTCGGGACCTGGGTGCGCCAGAGCTCCTTCCGCGCGACGGCGTCGTACGCGAAGAGGTACGTGCCCGCGCCCGCGGTCCCGGTGAACCAGACGACCGGTCCGTCGTCGGCGGCGACGGAGGTGATGTGCGCCGGGGCGGCGACGCGGTGCCGGACCGTGCCGTCCTGCGGCGAGAGCCACAGGAAGTTCGTCGCGCCGATCACGAAGACGCCGTCGCCCGCGAGGAAGGGCCGGTACGCGGTCTGCGCTCCCGGCTGCGTCCAGAGGCGACGGCCGCTGCGGAGATCGACGCCGGTGCTCTGGCGTGCGTCGCCGATGACGACGATCCGGTCGCGCCAGACGGCGGCCTCGAAGGGGCCGCTGCCCGTGTGGTCGTACGCCCAGAGGGGCGCGGGCGGCGCTCCGGGTATGGGCGCGGGGGCCTTCGCGGGGGCCGTGGGGGCGGCCGCGGGCTCGGCGTCACCACCGGCGACGGCCACCCCGATGCCCCCGCCGAGCAGCAGCCCGGCGGCTCCGGCCACGGCTCCGGCGACCACCACCCGCCGCTCGGCGTCGGCCTTGGCGGCCAGCACGGACGCGGTGAGGTCGGACTTGGGCGCGGCCGCCGGGTCGGGCGCGACGGCAACGGGGGCAGGGGCGGAGACTGCGGGTGCCGGTGCCGACACAGGTGCGGATGCGGGCATGACCGCGGGCCCGGCGCCGGACGGGCCCGCCACGCCACCGGCCGAGGGCGCGCTCGGCACCGGCGCGGCGCCACCCACCCGGACCCGCGGAATGCCCAGGGCGGCGGTGACCTTGTCGCCGACGCGCAGGCCGACGGCCCCGAGGGCAAGGGTCTTCCGTCCGGTGCCGGTCGCCGTGGGTGGCCGGGCCGCCGACACCGCGGCGGCCTGGGCGGCCAGAGCCGTCACCACGGGCTCCGGGAGCCAGCCGTCCTTGGCCAGGGCCGAGGCGCCCTCCAGGGCCAGCGTGGCCGCGGCCGTGCCTGCCGAGGGACGGGAGGCGGGTTCCCCGGCGAGGCACGAGGCCACCAGATCGCGCAACTCCTCAGGAATCCGGGCCAGTTCGGGGGCCTGGGCCGTCGGCGACGCGTCGTCGGGCAGGACCGGTGTCGTCCCCGTGGCGGCGTAGGCGAGGAGCAGGCCAAGGACGAAGATGTCGGATGCGGTGCCCGGTTGTTCGCCCTTGACCTGCTCCGGGGTGAGGGAGGCCAGGCGCACGGAGAGCCGCCCGCCCGGGCCCGCCTGGGCGTGGGCGGCGGCGCCGAGCGCGCCGAAGGCCGAGAGCCGGGGACCGTCGGCCGCCAGCAGGACGGTCTCCGGGGTGAGGCCGTGCAGCACGGTGCCGGTCGCGTGGACCCGGGAGAGGGTCTCGGCGAGCCCCGCGCCCAGTATCCGTACGGCACGCTCCGGCAGCGGTCCCGCGAGGGCGATGGCCTCGGCGAGGGTGAGGGCGGGAACGTAGCCGTACGCGGTCCACAGCTGCGGCCCGTCCGTGGCAGCGCCGGCCGGTGCCGGCACCCAGCCGCCCGCCAGCCGGTCCGCCGTGCGCGCCTCCGCCTCGAAGCGGCGCCGGAACGCCGGAAGCGCGGCGAGCCCCGGCCTGGCGAGGGAGACGACGACGGTGGCGTCGTCGGGGCCGCCGTGTGCGACGTACTGGACGGTGCTCGCGGTCTCGCGGAAGCGCAGCAGCGTCGTGTACTGGCCGATGCGGCGCGGATCGTCCTGCTGAAGCGGCTCCACGGCGAGCTCCCCCCTGGTGGTGCGTTCGCGGTGATCCTATTCGGTTACCGATCGGCGCGCTTCGGCTTCGACCAGGGCCAGTTGAGCGTGCGGCGCTCGCGGCCGCCGGGGGCGTACTCGTACCGCCAGCCGCGCGGCAGCCCGAGCCGCTTGGTGTGGCCGGCCGGGACGCGGCGGTACGCGTACACGGTGGGCGGCCCGCCGGCGTCGTCCGGCACCGGAACCTCGTACCACTGCGGGGGGTTGCCGGTGGGGCCGACGAGGACGGGCAGGACCCGGCCGTCCAGGGGGCCGCCGACGAAGGGGGTGTTCTCGCTTCTCACCCGCCCAGTCTCGCGCAGGCCCCCTGTCGCGTCTCCTCGGGCCGGGGCCCGGGCCGCCTCGACGGCTACAGCAGGTGACCGGCGTCGCCCACGACGGGGATCACCCGCCGGGCGAGCGTCCCGACCGGGCCCGACGGGGTCTCCAGGGCGAGCAGCTCCCGGACGACGCCCGCGGTCTCCTCGTCGGAGGCCGCGGTCGCGGCGAGCAGGGCGACCAGATGGTCGACGAGCCAGACCCGCAGTTCGCCGGCGGGCGGCTGCTTGTCCTCGTCCAGCCAGATCAGCGAGGCCGCCTCCACCGCGGCGATCCAGGTGCGCACCATCATGCGCAGCCGCGGGCCGGGGTCCGGGACCCCGAGGTGGACCAGGATCTGCTCGGCGGCGGCGCGCCGCACCCCGTCGACGATCGCGCTGGTGCGGGACGTCTCGGCGACGCTGCCGCCGCGCAGAAGGGCGCTGAACGCGGCGTCGTGCTCGTCGACGAAGACGAGGTAGCGGTCGAGGACCCGGCCGAGCCGCTCGGTGGGCGGCCCGGCGGGCGGCTCGGCGAAGCACAGCACGAGCGCGTCGGCGGAGCTGCGCAGGGCGGCCTCGTACAACTGCTGCTTTCCGCCGGGGAAGTAGCGGTAGACCAGCGGCCGGGACACCCCGGCGGCCTCGGCGACGTCGTCGAGCGACACGTCCTCGGGGGCTCGGTGCCCGAACAGGGTGAGGGCGGCGCGGAGCAGCTGACTGCGCCGCTCCTCCACACTGAGGCGCCGGTACGCGCGATTCGTCGCGGGAGCACTCGGGGTCATACGGGCAGCGTAACCGCCGCTCTCGGGCACCGGGGGGCGGTGTGCCGCGGACCGTGCACCCGGGCCGGTGGCCCCGAGGCTCAGGCCAGCAGCCCCGAGCTCTTCCACAGCCTGCGCCCCGCACCCCGCAACACGCCGATGTCGTCCAGGAAGTCCGTGAGGCGCTTCGCTCCGGTCTGCATGACCTCGCGGCGGTGGCCGCTCGCCTTCACCTGGGCGACCGCCTCCCGCCGGTCCAGGCCGACGTTCTCGTACACCTTGGGGTTGACGAAGCAGACCGAGAAGACCCGCGCGGCCTCGCCGCAGCTGAGGCGGGTGAACTCCTGCTCCCACCGGGGCGCGGTCACCATCTGGCGGCGCAGCTCCTCGCGGGCGTAGCGCACATGGCGGGCCTCCTCCACCACGTGGATGCGGGTCACCCCGCGGACCAGCGTCTGGACGCGTTCGTCGGGGAAGGTCAGGCGCTGCATCCAGTCGAGGATCTCCTCACCGAGCAGCGTCGCCGCGAACGAACCCGGCGTCGTCGACACCGTCTTCAGCACGCGCGCCAGATTGTGGTAGAGCCGCGGCACCGGGTACGCCGGGGCGCCACCCTTCTGGATCATCTTCGCGAACATCATCGAATGCCGGCACTCGTCCGCGATCTCCGTGAGCGCATAGCGCACATGGCTGCTGGTCACGGACTTGTCGTAGATGTGCCGCACGAGCAGCTGCATCAGGATGATCTCGAACCAGATGCCGAGCGACGCGAGCGACGCCGCCTCGTGCCGGGCCAGATCCATCCGCTGGTCCTCGGACATCTTCTTCCACAGCGGGGTGTCGTACAGCGACACCAGCTCCGGCGGCCAGAACCACTTTCCTTCCTCGATCGGGGCCTCCCAGTCGAGCTCCGTCTCGGGGTCGAAGGAGTGCTTGGCCGAGGATTCGAGGAGGCGTTCGGCGACCTGTTCGCGGTCCCGCAGCGGGCCGATGGCATCGCGGAGGAGCGTGAGATCGCGTGGGGTCACAGTCGTCATGGCACTTATGAGACTGCGTGTCAGTAACGCCGTCAATCCCCTGTGCGGGACTTGTTGACTGGGCGTCTACCAACGTGTGAGTCTGCCAACAGACCGTCAGTTCGTCAGTGCGAGGCGAGGGAGCCGTTCGTGTCGACGTTTGACCACTACACCAACCCGCCACGGGAACCCGTCTGGTCCGTCCCCGCCTCCGGCGCCGCGCGCTTCAGCTGGGAGTACGACAACGGCCGCGACCGCCTCCTCGCCCTCTACCAGAAGGGCAAGGACAAGCAGTGGGACGGCGCCAAGCGGATCGACTGGGACCTCGAGGTCGACCCGTACGACCCGCTCGGCACCCCCGACGAGGCCCTCAGCCTGTACGGCACCCGTCACTGGGCGAAGATGACCGAGAAGGACAAGGGCGAGCTGCGCCGGCACTACTCCTCCTGGCAGTTCAGCCAGTTCCTGCACGGCGAGCAGGGCGCGATGGTGTGCGCGGCACGGATCGTCGAGTCCGTGCCCGACCTCGACGCGAAGTTCTACTCCGCGACCCAGACCATGGACGAGGCCCGGCACGCCGAGATCTACGGGCGCTTCCTGCACGAGAAGATCGGCATGCTCTACCCGATCAACGACAACCTCCAGGGCCTGCTCGGCGACACCCTGCGCGACTCCCGCTGGGACATGCCCTACCTCGGCATGCAGGTCCTCATCGAAGGGCTCGCCCTGGCCGCGTTCGGCATGATCCGCGACACGACCGACAAGCCGCTGCCCAAGCAGATCCTGGCGTACGTCATGCAGGACGAGGCCCGGCACGTCGCCTTCGGGCGGATGGCGCTGCGCGACTACTACAAGCAGCTGACGGACGCGGAGCTGCGCGAGCGCGAGGAGTTCGTCATCGAGGGCTGCTATCTGATGCGGGACCGCATCCGGGGGCTGGAGGTGCTGGAGGGCTTCGGCATCCCGCGGAAGGAGGCGGAGGAGTACACGGAGCAGTCCGAGTTCCTGCATCTCTTCAGGAAACTGCTCTTCAGCCGGATCGTGCCGTGCGTGAAGGACATCGGCCTGTGGGGCGAGCGGCTGCAGAAGGCGTACGTCGACATGGGTGTCTTCGAGCTCGGCGACTCCAACCTCGACCTGCTGATGGGCCAGGACGAGGAGCTCGCGGAACAGCTGGACCGCGAGCGCTTCGCGGCGGAGGAGGCCGAGCGGGTGGCGGAGGTGGAGGAGGCGATCGCGGAGGGCGGAGGGGCCTGAGCTGCACCGGGGTGCCACCTCGACCGGTGATCAAACGTTCGGAGGGAGCTCCCCGGTTCGCGAAGACGATCAAACCGGACCGGCGGAGCCGGCCGGAGCCCGACGTTCTCGTCGTTCGGGTCGAGGCGGACACGGGCCCCGGCCGTACATGGTTCATGCCCGAGGATGTCGTCCTTGCCGTCGAGGTTGTCTCGGCCGACTCGCCGGAGCGCGATCGCGACAGCCGCCGGATGTAGCCGTCGGCCCGGTCGGCCACGGCGTCGACGGGGCCGAGGGCGCGACGATGTCCTTCAACTCCTCGGAATCCACGGGAAATGCGAGCCGTGCGATGTCGACCTGGGCGAACTCATGGGCCGGTTGCTCGGTCGTCATGGCCGCACGGGCCGGCCATGGCCCGGATGTCCGCCCCCTTCCGAGGTGCGAGACGCTCCCCCGGGTACGTGAGGGGCCTCAGCGCAGCGCCGCCTGCATCACCGCTCGCGCGATCGGTGCCGCGTCGCCGCCGCCGCTGATCTCCGCGCGGTTGGCCTCCGCGTCCTCGACGACCACGGCGACCGCCACCGCGGGGCGGGGCGCGCGAGGGGCCTGGGCCCAGGCGATGAACCAGGCGTACGGGACACCGGCGTTGCCGACGCCGTGCTGTGCGGTGCCCGTCTTGCCGCCCACCACGACCCCCTTCATCGCCGCCCGCGTGCCCGTGCCCTTCTCGACCGCCTCGATCATCATCCGCCGCAGCGTCAGCGCCGTCCCCGGGTTCATCGCCCGCTGGTAGGAGCGACGGGGTGTCTCGCGCACCGTGTCGCCGTCCCACGTCGTGGTCCGCTCGACGAGATACGGGTACGCCAGCTCCCCGCCGTTGGCGACGGCCGCGGCCACCATCGCCATCTGCAGCGGCGTCGCCGTCGTGTCGAACTGGCCGATGGACGACAGCGCCAGCTGGTCCACGCTCATGCGCCGGTCGAAGTTGGACGGGGCGACCCCCGACGGGATCCTCAGCGCCTTGTCGTTGAAGCCGAACCTGCCCGCCGCGTCCAGCATCCCGGGCAGGCCCACCTTCACCCCGAGGTCCGCCATCACGGTGTTGCAGGACCACTGGATCGCGTACGCGAGCGACGCGTCCTCGCAGTCGCCGACAGGGTTGGGGAGCCTCGTCCTCGTCCCCGGGAGCACATAGGGATCGGGTGTGTGGGTGGGGGCATCGGGGTCGGTGACGACCCGGGCGTCGAGCGCCGCGGCCGCCGTCACGATCTTGAAGGTGGAGCCGGGCGGATAGGTCTGCCGGATGGCCCGGTTGAGCATCGGCTGCGTCTTTGACGCGATGAGCCGTTTCCAGGTGTCGGTGACGGCCGCACTGTTCCCCGAGATCAGGCCCGGGTCGTACGAGGGGCTGCTGACCAGCGCCAGGATCCTGCCGGTCGACGGCTCGATCGCGGCGACCGCGCCCCGCCGCCCGGCGAGCCCGCGGTACGCGGTCTCCTGCAGCGCGGCCTTGACGGTCGTGACGACGCGGCCGCCGGGTCGGCGGGAGCGGGTCAGGTCGTTCCAGAGGGGGAGCGGGGCGAGGAGCGGGTCCGTGCCCGACAGGACCGCGTCCTCGGCGTGCTCCAGCAGGGTGGTGCCGTAGAGCTGGGACGCGTACCCGGTGACGGGCGCGTACAGCGGGCCGTTGCGGTACGTGCGCTCGTGGCGCAGCTGCTGCCGGGTGTCCAGGGAACCGGTGACCGGCTTCGAGCCGACGACGATGTCGCCGCGCGGTGCCTCGTAACGGGCGATGACCGGCCGGCGGTTGGCCGGGTTCTCGTTCAGCGCGTCGGCCTCGATCACCTGGACGCGTACGGCGTTGACCAGCAGCGCGACCAGCAGGACCAGGCTGAGCGCGGCGGCGCGCCGGATGTAGCGCGTCATCGTCCCTCTCCCGACGGCGCGGCCAGGGCGGGCGGCGGCTCCGCGACGGCCCCGGCGACGACCGCATCGGGGCGCGGGGCGCGGGCCGAGTCGCTGACGCGGATGAGCAGCGCCACGATGATCCAGTTGGTCACGACGGACGAACCGCCCTGCGCGAGGAACGGCATCGCCATGCCGGTGAGCGGGATCAGCCCGGTGACCCCGCCCGCGATGACGAAGACCTGAACGGCGAGGATGGCGGCGAGGCCGACGGCGACGAGACGGCCGAAGGGGTCGCGCAGGGCGAGGCCCGCGCGGAAACCGCGGGCCACGAGCAGCCCGTAGAGCAGGAAGAGCGCCGTCAGCCCGGCGAGCCCCAGCTCCTCGCCCGCGGTCGCCAGGATGAAGTCGGACTTGCCGGCGAAGCCGATCAGGATCGAGTGCCCGGCACCGAGCCCGGTGCCCTGGATCCCGCCGGCGGCGAACGCGAACAGCGACTGGGCGAGCTGCCCCGGCCCCTGGCCCGCCTCGATGGAGGCGAAGGGATCGCGCCAGTCCTCGACGCGGCTGTGGACATGCGGTTCGAGGGTGCCGACCGCGACCGCGCCGACCGCGGCGAGCAGCAGTCCCACGGCGATCCAGCCGGTCCGGCCCGTCGCCACGTACAGCATGATCACGAAGAGTCCGAAGAAGAGCAGCGAGGTGCCGAGGTCCCGTTCGAGGACCAGGACGGCGACGCTGATGAGCCAGATGGTGACGATCGGGCCGAGGACGCGGCCCGTGGGGAACTGGAGCTTCCAGATCCTGCGGCCGGTGTAGGCGAGGGCGCTCTGGTTGGCGGCGAGATACGCGGCGAAGAACACCGCGAGCAGGATCTTGGCGAACTCACCGGGCTGGAAGGAGAGCCCCGCGAACCGGATCCAGATCCGGGCCCCGTTCACGGCCGGGAAGAAGATCGGCACGATCATCAGGACGAGGGCGGCGGCGACGGAGACGTACGCGTACCGCTGGAGCAGCCGGTGGTCGCGGAGCAGGACGACGACCGCGATGAAGAGCGCGACGCCGAGGGACGACCAGACGAGCTGGGCGGGCGCGGCGCGGAAGCCGGGGGTCTCCAGGTCGAGCCGGTAGATCAGGACCAGTCCGATGCCGTTGAGGAGGACTGCGATCGGGAGGAGGAGCGGGTCCGCGTACGGGGCGCGAAACCGGACGGCGAGATGGGCGAGCAGGGCGAGCAGTCCGAGGCCCGCGCCGTAGGCGACGGCGTCGGGCGGGACGGCGTCGTTGCGGGTGAGCCCGACGGCGACGTAGCCGTAGACGGAGATGAGGACGGCGCAGACGAGGAGCGAGAGCTCGACCCCGCGCCGTTTCGGCAGGCGAAGTGCGGGCGGGGGAGCGTCCGCTGCCGTTGCGGTCATGCCCCGCAACGTAGCAAGCAGGGATCTTATGTCCGCTTATCTGCGGACTCGGGCGGCGTGCCGTCGACGGCCGATTGCCTGCTTCCGGCTCCGTCACCCCCTCCGTCGCCGTCCACCTCCACCTCCACCTCCTCCAGGTCCACTTTCTCGTCCCCGCCGAGGTGGATGTACTCGGGCAGTGTCAGCCGGGCGACCGCCCCGCCGTCCGGCGCGTTGGAGAACTCCAGCCGCGCGCCGATCACCGCCGCCTGTCCGACGGCGATCGTCAGCCCGAGGCCGTGCCCCTTGCCGCCGGACCCGGACTCCGTACGGAACCGCTGAGGGCCGTGCTCCAGCAGATACGGCGGATATCCGCTCCCGTGGTCCCGCACCGACACCGACGGCCCGTCGACCGTCACCACGACCGGCCGGGCCCCGTGCATATGGGCGTTGGCGATCAGATTGCCCAGCACCCGCTCCAGGCGGCGCTTGTCGGTCTCGACGCTCGCCGGCCGCACGATCCGCGACTCCGTCGCCGAACCGGCCGCGCGCGCCGCCCTGACCACGCGCTCGGCGAGCGGCGCGAGTTCGTGGATGTCGAGATCCACGGTCTCGCGTCCCGCGTCGAGCCGGGAGATCTCCAGCAGGTCCTCGGTCAGGGCGCGCATCGTCCGCACCCGGTCCTGGACGAGCTCCGACGGACGGCCCGGCGGCAGCAGCTCGGCCGCGGCGGAGAGCCCGGTCAGCGGGGTGCGGAGCTCGTGCGCCACGTCGGCGGTGAAGCGCTGCTCGTTCAGCAGCTTCTCCTGGAGGGTGGAGGCCATGGTGTCCAGGGCGCCGGAGACCGTGGCGACCTCGTCCTCGGGCCGCGAGGGGTCCTTGGTGCGGGGATCGTTGACGCGGGCGTCCAGATCGCCCGCGCCGATTCGGCGGGCCACCTGTGCGGTCAGATGCAGCCGGCGGGTCACCCGGGTCACCGCGAACGTGCCCATCAGCAGCGTGGCACCGATCGCGAGGACGGAGGAGCCGAGGATCGCGCGGTCCAGATTGCCGATCGTGTCCGCGCTGAGCG
Source organism: Streptomyces sp. NPDC002133 (assembly GCF_040296405.1). Taxonomy (NCBI): domain Bacteria; kingdom Bacillati; phylum Actinomycetota; class Actinomycetes; order Kitasatosporales; family Streptomycetaceae; genus Streptomyces; species Streptomyces sp. NPDC002133. The sequence goes on from NZ_JBEOXF010000002.1 coordinate 39,686, forward strand.
TGTAGTCGACGTGCACGGCTATGGCCCGGCCGTCGGCCGGGCCCGCGGCCCACATGGTCGGCCGGTCCTGGAATTCGGAGACGACCGTTCCGCGCTTCCCGCTCACTGCGAGGTCGCGCAGCCCGGCCGGGAGTCCGGGCGGATCGATCCCGCCGTATGAGGCGAGCGGCTCGCCCGCCTCGTACGACTGCGTCACGTCCTCCAGGCGCGAGAGGGCCTTCTCGCGGGCCTGGTCGACGGTCTGGCGGGTCACGGACGCATGCACCAGGGTGCCGAGCAGCGCGGCAAGGGCGCAGCACATCACGGTGATGAAGAGCGCGGCCTTCCAGGTCAGCGTCGCTGTCCAGGCGGGGAGGCGGGGGAGGCGCGGAAGGAAGGGATGGCGGCGGGTGGTGCGGCGGTTACGGGAGCGGGCGCGGTCGGGGCGGGCGCGGTTGCCGGGTCGGCGCGGGTTCACCGGGCGGCCTCCGCCGACGGGGTGGGCGTCGCCGGCGCCGACGGCTTGATACGGATGATCTCGTCGCGGGCCGGGAGCATCGCGCGCTGCCGGGCGTCCCAGGACCAGACGGTCCGGTACTCGTACCCGGGAATGCCGGCCGACACTGCGCGGATGATCAGGTCCTTTCCGGCCACATCCACCCGCACGACCGCGTCCGAGTCGGACATGATCCGGGTCAGTCCGCCGTTCTCCGGCATGTAGGCCCGGATCGCGGTGCGCTGCTCGGGCATCGTGATGGCGACGACCAGTTCGTCCTTCCCGTCGCCGGTGAGATCTCGGTAGTACGGCCTGAGCACCGGGCAGGTGCCGGGCTTCGACGTGCACGCGCGGATCTGCCCGGCCGTCTCCGGGTAGAGCCCCTCGGCTCCCGTCACCTCCTCGGGGTGGGCGGCCACCTCGGCCTGGACGACGGCGATCGGGTCGAGCGAGCGGACGTCGCCCTCCGGCACCCTGATCCCCGGGACGCGCGTGGTGTCGCTCTCCCCGTAGTCGACGGGCGGCGCCGATATCGGCGGCAGCTCCGGCCACAGCTCCACGGGCCCCACGGCCGTCGGCGTCGCCCCCGCGCTCTCCAGCTGCCCCGCGCCACCACCGCAGCCGGCCAGCAACAGGACACCCGACAGTGCGGCCAGAGCTGTGCCCATGACGGTGCGGAACGGATTCACGGAGCTGGCTCCCTGCTGATGCTGCGGCGACGCCGTCCTGCGCGTCAGACGGGGCTCGGGCCGATCGGTGTTGCGGTCAACCTTATGCCGTGGGGCATGGTCACCGGGGAGATCGATGGCATCTGTCCGCTATTGCGATGGTTGGGCGGGGTGTCGTCGGTTGTGTAACAGGGGGCCATATCGGGCCCCGGCTCGTTCCCGAGTGGAGGGCCTCCGCCCCCAGACCCCCGGTACGTGCCCGGCACCGTCCGGTGTGGCCGTCCTCAACCGCCGGGCGGGCTCACACACGAGCCCGCCCGGAAAGGTCACGTCCCCGCCGACAACGCCCGCCTGCACAGCGTCAGCAAGCGCTCGTCCCGCTCGATGTCGTGCGTCCCGGAGCCCCCGTCGAGGACGTTGTGCCGACGCGGCCGGGACAGCTCCGCGCGCAGGAGCGGGGCGGCCGGGGAGGCCGCGGGGCCCATTTCGGTGAGGCATTCGGCGACCTCGACGCGGCCGTAGCGGTTCTCCTCCCAGGCCGAGAGCAGGACCGGGAGCGCGTCCCGGGTGTCGCCGGTGACGCGCCACAGGGCGATCCCCGCGTCCATGCGCAGCCAGCGTTCTCGGGAGCCGAGGAGCTCGCGCAGAGCGGGCGCCGCGGCCGACGCGCGGGGGCCGAGGAAGCCGAGCGCGGCGGCCGCCGACCGCCGTGCGTCGGGGCCGTCCGCCGCGAGGAGCTGCCGCAGTGGCGGCAGTACGGCACCGTCACCGGAGATCGCCCAGAGCGCCTTCGCCGCGGCCGCGGCGACCGACGGGCACGCGCTCGCCAGCAGCGTGCGCAGCTCCGGCGCGGCGGGCAGCGCCGCGGGCCCGAACGCCGTCAGCGCCCGCAGCGCGGACTCCGTCACCCATTCGCCGCCCTGCTCCGAGGCGCCCCGCAGCACCCGCAGCACCTCGGGCAGCGCCTCGGCCGCCCGCAGCGCCGCCAGCGCGAGCATCAGCGGAACCGCCCCGTCGTCGAGCTCGGTCTCGCCGAGCCGCCGCCGCAGGACCGGCGCGAGCGGCGCGGCCGCGGCCCCGAGATACGGCACCGCGAACGCCACCTCGCGCGGCAGCTCCGGCTCCTCCAGGGCCACGGCCAGCGCCGGCACCGCCCGCGGGTCGCCGAGCCTGGCCAGCGCGACCAGGGCGCGGTCGTCCCGCACGGCGACGCCTGTACACGGGTCCGCACCCCCGTTTGCGCTCCCGTCCGCACCTCGGACCGCACCGCCGTCCGCGCCCCGGTGCCGGCCCCTGCCCCCGTCCGCCCCCGCGATCCGCGCCGCCAGCGCGTCCGCCGCGGGCAGCGCCAGCCCGAACAGGCTCTCCAGCAGGCTCGCCGCGGCCGCCCTCAGCCGTGGCTCCGGATCGCCGAGCTGCGCCCCGATGCACCGCACCAGCTCGTCGTACGGCCCCCGCCAGGTCCTTATCAGGCCGTGGCACATCCACACGGCGTCCGTACGCTGCCCCGGGTCCCCGCTGTTCAGCCGGCCCACGAGCAGCGCGATCCGCTCGTCGACGCGGTCGCCCAGCGCCGAGTGCAGCGTCCGCAGCAGATCGTCCGTGCCGCAGGTCTCGTCGGCGCTCGCCGGCCCGTCGGCCTCCCGCAGCAGCGCCGTCGTCGTCGCAGCGACATCGGGCGGCAGGCTCGCCGGCCCGCACCGGGCCAGCTGGGTCAGGGCGGACAGGCGCAGACAGGGTTCGTGAGCCGGGGCGAGCAGCCCGGTCAGCCACCGCACCGCCTCCGCGCGCAGTCCGGCATGCCGCAGGGCGATCCGCCCCACCGCCTCGACGAGCGCGAGCTGCACCTCCGCGTCCGGCTCGGCCTCCAGCCGGCCGCACAGCAGCGCCAGCACCCGTGCGGGCTCCCCGTGCAGCATCGCCAGCGCGCACGGCGCGGCGAGCCGCACGCCGGGGTCGTCGTCCGAGAGCAGCCCGACGAACACATCCGCACCGGCGGCGACGGCGGCCGCCGCCATCGCGTAGTTGGCGGCCTCCTCGAACTCCTCCTCGTCCGGGCCGGGTTCGTCGTCCCCGTCCAGCTCGATGCCGCCGATGCTGGTCAGCAGCTCCACGACGGCGCCCCGGTCCTGGACCTCCGGGATGGCGACGAGCTCCAGCAGGAACGGGATGCAGGCCAGCGTCGAGTCGTACACGTCCCCCTGGTGGTGCACGGCCGCGTACATCGCGTCGAGCGCGGCCTCCCGCTCGACCGGATCTGGTGACGCGAGCCCGCGCAGCAGCCCCGGGACGTCGTCCGCCGGACCGTACGCATGGTCCAGCGACGCCCAGTCGACCTCGTCGATCCCCGTGAACACGCCGTTTCCTCCCGCGAACCAGCCGCCGGTCCCTGTCCGGTCGATCGGACCGCACCGGCCCCCGGGCCCCGTCCAACCCGATCGCCCGGACAGGGACTAGGGGAGAGTGTGCACCAGGACGGTGACAACGAGGACTTGGAAAACCGCCATGCCGCACGGGTTTCGGTCACCCGGTCCGTCCGTCCCCCGTCCGGGATATTGCCCCTCCGGCGCCCCGCCTGCTCCCATGGTCGGTGGGGGTGAGGAAGCGATGGACAGGTTCGGACTGCGTGTCACACCGACGGTGAAGTACGGCCGTTCACGGCTGTACGTGAGCCTCCCGGGCGGCCGCAACGCGGCCTGGTACGACCGTGACACCCACCGCGTCAGCCTGGTCCTCACCGAGCTCCGCGACGAGGTACTCGCCGCCCTCGCGCCCTATCTGACCGGCGACTTCACCGTCGGGCCCCCGCCCGTGCCGACCGCCGACGAGCTCGCCCGGCTCGCCCTCCGTCCCGACGACGACCTCGCACCCAACCGCCCCGGCGAGGCCCTGCACCTCGCACTGGACCGGCGCGCGCAGGGAACCGCGGGCCGACGGCATCTGAGGGCCGATCCGCGGATTGCCGACCTCGACGCCCAGCAGCGGCTCGGGGCGGAGCTCGACCGGCTGGAAAACGCCGGGTGGCGGGTGCTCCACTCCGTGCCGCTGCCCGGTGCCGAGCACATCGACCATCTGGCGATCGGCCCGGCGGGTGTGTTCGCCGTACGGACCCTGGCTGCCCGCGGCCGTCGCGTCCGGGTCGCCGACCCGCTGGTCACGACGGGCCGAGCCGAGCCCCGGCCCGAGCTGCGCCGGGCCCGCAGGGGAGCCCAGCGGGCCTCGTTCGCTCTGGCCGTTGCCGTCCGCCCGGTGCTCGCGGTGGTCGGGGCGGCGCGGCTCGACGTGCCGCCCGTGCCGGGGGACGTACGGATCCTCGCCGACACCGAGGTGCCGGCGCTCTCCCGGCTGGACGGTGTGCTGAAACCGGCGGACATCGAGGCGCTGCACGGGCGCGCCCGTGACCGCAGGACCTGGCTGCGCACCTGATGCCGGCAGCACACCTCATGCCGGCTGCACACCTGCTGCCGACGACGCCCCGGCTTCCGGTCGCGCACCCGGCCCGTGGCAGCGGCGGTTACCGCAGGTTGTCCCCCCAGCCGCCCTGCAGCATCGTCTGGAATGCCCACTTCCCGTCCCGCTTGATCAGGATGTCCGCGTACCGCAGCTGCTGCTCGGTGCCGCCCGCGGTCATGACCGAGTCGGTGAAGACCACGACCATCGCCGAGGTGAGGAACACGGGCGTACGCGTCGACTCGAAGGTGATGTCGGTGGTGCCGTCGCCCATCACGTGGGTCATGGTGGCGACGAACTGCTCGCGGTCCCACTGCGCGGAGGCGCCGTTGCCCGCCGAGTCGTCGCTCACCAGGTTGAGCGGGAAGACCGCCATGTCGGCCATCCGCTCGATGTCCCGCCGGCCGCTCGCCGCGTCGTACGCGGCGAACCACTCCTCGATGCTCGTGAGCTCGCCGGGGGTCGGGGTGTAGCCGGTGTCGGGCAGCTGGGGCAGGGTCACGCTCTCTCCTCGTCTCATCAAACTTGACTACTTCCGTGACGACGATATTTCCCGTTCTCTCACTAGTCAAACTTGATTAATCAGGTCGTCCCGGATGCGCAGAACGGTCGCCACCGCGTGCCGCGTCGTTCCCTGCTCGACCTCCGCCACGAGCCCCGGCGCCACCGTGCGGTACGGCACCTCGCCCACCCCGATCGCCATCGCCCGGCCCTCGACCGCCCTGGTCCCGCGCCCCGCGAGGGTGGTCGCGGCGAGGGTGCGCAGCGCCGGCGGCAACGGGCTGGAGACGACCGGGGCGTCGTCGTCCGGCAGCACGAGCACCAGCGCGGCCGGCCGGCCCTGAGGCCCGGTGAAGCCGACGACCGCCGCGTCCCGGACGTCGGTGTGCCGCAGCTTGCGCCAGTCGCGGGCGCCCGCCCGGTACGGCCCGGTGAGCCGCTTGATCACGAGCCCCTCGACGCCGGTCGCGGTCAGGGTCTCGTACCAGGTGGCCGCGAGCTCCGGGTCCGTCGTCATCGGCACCGGCTGGAGCGGCGGCCCCAGCGGGCCGAGCAGCCCGACCAGCCGCTCGCGGCGGCGTGCGTACGGTGCGGAGCGCAGATCCGTGCCGCCCTCCGCCAGCAGATCGAACGCGGCGTACGAGGCGGGCAGCCGGCGCGCCAGGATCCCGGCCCGCCCCGGCGTGGCGGCCGCCCGGCGCTGGACGGCCGCGAAGTCGATCCGGCCGCCGGTCCAGATCACCGCCTCGCCGTCGAGGACCGTGCCGTCGGGCAGTGCGAGCGCGGCCTCCGCCAGATCGGGGAAGGCCGGGGTCACCAGCCGCCCCGAGCGGGCCTGCAGCACGGCCCTGCCGTCCAGCCTGAAGATCAGGATCCGGTGCCCGTCGAACTTCGGTTCGTACGCAAGCCCTTCCCCGCGCGGCAGCCTGGCCACGGACTCGGCGAGCGCCACCTTCAGGGGCGGCCGCAGCACGTGCCCCGTCCGTGCCGTGCTCACGGCAGGCTGCCCGCGCGGGCGGGGTCGAAGAGCGGTGCGAGGAGGTCCCCGTACCGGCCGAGCCGTCCCTCGATGTCCCCGTGCCGGAACACCAGGTCCGCCGGGGAGCCGCACGCCTCGACCTCCTCCCAGGTCACGGGCGCGGACACGGTCGGTTCGGACCGGGCGCGCAGGGTGTAGGGCGTCGCGGTGGTCTTGGCGGCGGCGTTCTGGCTGTGGTCGACGAACACCTTCCCGGGGCGCAGCGCCCGCGTCATCCGGTGCACCACGAGTCCCGCGAGCTCCGCCTCCGCCTCGACGGCCAGGGTCCTCGCGTACGCCGACACGTCCGCCGACGGTGTCGGTTCCAGCGGCACCAGCAGGTGCAGTCCCTTGGAGCCGGACGTCTTGGCATACGCCTCCAGACCGTCGGCGGCGAGCCGCTCGCGCAGCCACACGGCCACTGAGCAGCACTCCACGACGGTCGCCGGCGGCCCGGGGTCGAGGTCGAGGACCATCCGGTCGGCCCTGGCGGGTTCGTCCACCTGCCACTGCGGAGTGTGGAACTCCACCACCAGGTTCGCCGCCCACATCAGGGACGGCAGATCGTCCACGACGACCTGCTCGCCCGTCTCCCGCGACGATCGTGGGACTTCGGCGACGCGCACCCAGGAGGGGGTGCCGGGGGGCGGGTTCTTGGTGAAGAACAGCTGGCCGTCGGGGCCGTCCGGGTAGCGGAGGAAGGACAGGGGCCGGTTGCGGAGGTGGGCGAGGAGGGGGGTCGCGGTGAGGGCGTAGTAGTGCAGCACCTCGCCCTTGGTGGTGCCGGTCGCCGGGTAGAGGACCTTCTCCAGGTTGCTGAGCGCAAGGCGCCGCCCCTCCACCTCTGTGATGGGCGTCATACGATGAGAATCCCATGAAACCCGATGAACTCGGATGAAAGGGATGAAACGTGCGATCCATCTGGAACGGCGCGATCTCCTTCGGGCTGGTCAGCATCCCGATCAAGCTGGTGAACGCCACGGAGAGCCGGTCGATCTCCTTCCGCCAGATCCATACGGAGGACGGCGGACGGATCCGCTACCGCAAGGTCTGCGAGCTGGACGACAAGGAGATCTCGTCGGCGGAGATCGGAAAGGCGTACGAGGACGCGGACGGGACGATGATCCCGATCACGGACGAGGACCTCGCCTCGCTACCGCTGCCGACGGCGAAGACGATCGACATCGTGGCGTTCGTGCCGGCCTCGGAGATCGATCCGCTCCAGATGGACGCGGCGTACTACCTCTCCGCGAACGGGGTGCCGGCCGCCAAGCCCTACACGCTGCTGCGTGAGGCGCTGAAACGGAGCAAGAAGGTCGCCATCGCGAAATTCGCGCTGCGCGGGCGGGAGCGGCTCGGGATGCTGCGGGTCGTCGACGACGTCATCGCCATGCACGGGCTCCTCTGGCCGGACGAGATCCGGCAGCCGGAGGGCGTCGCCCCGGATGCCGAGGTCAAGATCCGCGACGCCGAACTCGACCTTGCGGACGCCCTGATGGACACACTCGGCGAGGTCGACATCGAGTCGCTGCACGACGACTACCGCACGGCGGTCGAGGAACTGATCGCCGCGAAGGCCCAGGGCGTCGAACTGGAGCCGGAGCGCGCTCCGGCCGCGGGCGGCGGCAAGGTCATCGACCTCATGGCCGCACTGGAGAGCAGCGTGAAGGCGGCGAAGGAGGCTCGCGGGGGCGAGGGCGAGGGGGTGGCGCGGGCCGCGGAGGTCACGGAGCTCAAGCCCCGCAAGCGGGCGACGAAGGCGGCGGCCAAGAAGACCGCGGCCAAGGCGGCGCCCAAGGAGACGGGTGCGAAGAAGTCCACGGTGACGACGAAGGAGACGGCGGCCGCCAAGTCCACGGCCAAGTCCACGACAAAGAAGGCGGCGGCCAAGAAGACCACCCCGCGCAAACGCGCCTCGGCCTGACGTCGCGTCCCCCTGACGCGGAGTGGAAGGTTCCGCGGTCGGGCGGTCGCGCACTGGCCCAAAGCGGCCTCCTGTGATCGCTACTCGGGCCTCACAAGATCGCTCAATGTCATGAGCAAGAGCTCAAGCGATCAAGGGGAGCGGGACGACCGTGCGCAACACCGGCAGATGAATCACCACGGCGGTGGCCGTCGCGGGCAGCGTGCTCCTCGCGGCCGCACCGGCCGAAGCGGCGAATGCGATGCGCGGGGGTCCGGGCCCCTACCCCCGCCGCAGCAACGCGTCCAGCACCGAAGCCAAGTACGCCTCCCGCTCCTCCGCCCGCGGCAGTGCCTCCGGCACCGCATGGGCGAGCTGCGTGTGCCCCAGGTAGCCGGTGTACGCGAGCAAGCCCCTCCGCCGCGCCTCCACCGGAGCGAAGCCGAGCTCCTCGAACAGCGCCGCCACGTACGAGATACGCCGCTCGGTCACCCGCCCCAGTACCGCGGCGACGTGCGGATGGCCCGCGGTGGCCAGGAGGGAGACCTCCAGCGGATCCTCCGCCGCCAAGGCCGTCGCCTCCGCGAACAGCAGCCGCAGCCGCTTCTCCGGATCCGGCTCCCGCTCGACCGCCGTGATGATCTCCTCCGTGCAGAGCGCCTCCCACCGCGCCAGCGCCGCCTCGATCAGCGCCTCACGGTTGGTGAAGTGCCAGTAGAAGCTGCCCTTGGTGGTCCCCAGCCGCGCTGCCAGCGGCTCCACCGCCACCGCGGCGAGGCCGCGTTCGCCGATCGCCGCCAGTGCCGCGTCGGCCCAGTCCTGTGCGGTGAGTCGAGCCATGAAATCCACCATACGGTACCGTATGGAGAACATACGCTCCGTATGGAGGTGCGTGATGCGCACGGTACGGAACGTTCACGAGCGGGTCGTCGAGGCCCCCGCCGACACGGTCGGCGCCCTGGTGGACCGGCTGTCCCTTCGCCGTCAAGGCGGTCGAGGTCAACGAGCTGCTGCTCGGCGAGGACGCCTCCCATCCCGACTTCCGCGCCTCGCTGCTCGACGGTGAGGAAAACGTGACGCTCACGACCGTCGTCCCATCCACAACAGCCGCGGCCGGCCCGCCTTCGGGCTGATCCGCTGCGTACACCCGTTCATGGCCCGGCACCGGCTGCGCCGTACGCGCCGCGCGCTCGCCGCACCGCCGGCCGCCGAGCGCCTGCACGCGGGAGCGCCACGCGCGACGTGATCGGGCCGGTGCCGTAACGTGCCGCTGGGTGGCCCCGCGCGCCAGGTGCGCACGGCACCACCCCTGCGGTACCGGACGGCGGAGGGCGGAATGTGACGACCAATCAGTACGGTCCGGCCGAGACGGCCGCCACCATTGTCGACATCAACCGGATCCTCGGGCCCCTGCCCCATGAGGACATCCCCAGCCGGGACGAGACCGGCCTGGTCAGGGAACTGGACCGGCTGGGGATCGACTCGGCGTGCGTCGTCCACTCGCACGCGGTGTACGGCGACCCGCGCGACGGCAACGCACAGCTGGACCTCATCGACGACAAGCGACTGCGACCCGTTCCGGTCCTCGTCCCGGGCCCCCTCGGTACGGGCGACATCCCCCACGACGGCGCCGCCCCGCTCGTACGCCTCTGCCCCGACCGGCACGGCTGGAGCATCACCGGACCGCACGCCCTCGACCTGACCGCCGCCCTCGCCCGCGCAGGCAGCGCCACGCTCCTCGCCTGGGAGGTCGTCACCGCCGCCGCCGTGCACCGGATCGCCGCCGCCGACCCGGGCCTGCGGATCGTCCTCACCGGCACCGGCTACCGCAGCCTGCGCGACCTCACCGAACTGCTCGACACCCACCCGCTGCTGTACGTCGACACCTCCACGCTCGCCGGCCACCGCCAGGTGGAGTGGTTCGCCGAACGGCACGGCGCCCACCGCGTCCTCTTCGGCACCGGAGCCCCGATCACGGACGACGCGGGACCGCGCCATCTGCTCGACACCCTCGACCTGCCGGCCGGCGACGCGGCCCTCATCGCCGGCGGCAACGCGCTGCGACTGCTGGACGGTGAGGCATGAACGCGGTCCCGAACGTCATCGACGCACACGGCCACCTGGGCCGCTGGCACGCCTTCGCCATCCCCGACGGCTCCGCCGACAGCCTCGTCGCGATGATGGACCGGTGCGGGGTGGCCGCCGCCTGTGTCTCACACCTGCTGGCCGTAGGACCCGACGCCCGCGCCGGGAACGCCCTCCTCCTGGAGGCGCTCGACGCCCATCCCGGCCGCCTCCTCGGCTACGCCGTCCACAACCCGCACGACCCCGAGGCCGCACCCCGGCTGCGCGACCTGCTCGACGCACCCGGCGTCATCGGCGTCAAACTCCACCCCGACGTCCACGAGATCGCCCTCGACGACCCCGCCTACACCCCCGCCTTCGAGGCGGCCGCCGACCGCGGCCGTATCGTCCTCGCGCACAGCCAGCACCGCAGCGCCTGGAACGACGCCCGCCACTTCCTCGCCGTCGCCCCGCGCCACCCCACGGTGCCCCTGCTCATGGGCCACTCGGGCTTCACCCCCCACGGCTACGGCCCGGCCGCGGACGTCGCCACCAGCTGCCCCAACCTGGTGCTGGAGACGTGCAGTTCCCGGATGACGGCGCGCCATCTGGCCCGCTTCGTCGCCGAGGTGGGCGCGGACCGAATCGCCTTCGGCTCCGACGCCGTCTTCCTCGACCTGAGGATCGGGCTCGGCCGGGTGCTGCTCGCCGACCTGACCGACAAGGACAAGGAGCAGATCCTGCACGGCACGATGGACCGCTTGTTGAAGGGAGTCACCGGAGCGGACTGAGCGAGGCCGGACGTCCGGCCTCCCGCTTTCTCACCCCATCGCCGAGCGCACCGACTCCACGAACGCCCGCTCGAACCCTTCACGGCTCTTCGCGTCGACGAGATCGAGCGAGAGGTACGGATTGAGATCCTCCAGCTCGACCAGCAGCAGCCGCCCGTCCTCGTCCCGGCACGCGTCCACCCGCTGGATGCCGTACTCGAGTCCGTTCCACTCCACGAAAGCCCGCGCGAACTCCAGGTCCGCCCCGTTCGCCTCGTACCGCTCCAGCTCCCAGCGCCGCTCCGGCCGCGGCGCATACAGCGCGTACTGGAAGGCGCGGTCGACGAAGTAGAACGACACCTCGTAACGGAAGCGCACCCGCGGCTGTACGAGCACCTGCCCGAACTCCACCCCGGTCAGCCCGTCCCGCGGCACGAACTCCAGCCCCGCCGAGTCCGCGCCGAGCAACGGCTTCACGACGTACTCGTGGACCTCCGGCAGCCGCGCGAGGTCCGCCGCCCGGTCGGCGGTCGGGATCACGGGATACCCGGCGGAGAACAACTCGGGCAGATACCCCTTACCGGCCATGTCGCCCTTGCCGGTCAGCGGGTTGTACACCCGCACGCCCTCGGCACGCGCCCGCTCGCGGAAGGAGTCGTACGCCTTCCGGTAGTTCATCACCGGCCCGCTGTTGCGCACGACGACCAGGTCGAACGAGTCCATGAGCGCCTCGGCGTCCCGCGGATGGCACAGCGCGAGCGTGACGTCTTCGCGCAGCCGCGCCGTCAACCGGATGTCCTCGTCGCAGTACCGCCGCCCCCGCGCCTGATACGCCAGGTCCGTCACGTACAGCACCTGTCCCATGTCCCGTCCTTTCGCCGCGCGCGGACATCGGGCCCGGATCGCCGGCCGGATTGTCAGACGCACGAGGTAGAACTGTAGGCCGAAAGCGAAGGACCACGACGGGAGCGCCTCAGCACCACGACGCCGGAGCTCTCTGAACTTGCTCTTGTCGGGGTGTCACGGACTTGAGGCGTCTCAGATTCGCTGGTGGATCAGACGGCAGCGTGGGCCGAGGTGATCGCAGAGCTCGAGGATGAAGGCGTCGCTGAGCGGCGGCCAATTGTTGAAGCGCACTGCGAGGTTGGCAACGTGGATGGCCCATGGGCCGGTCCAGTCGCCCAGGAGCGCGGCGGTGGCGCAGTTCTCGCAGGTCACGAAGGGTTCGGCCCGGTCAAGCCAGGGCTTGATCAGCGTGATGTGTGCGTCTTCCTCGAGCAGGGTGGTGCAGTTCGGGCAGGCCGGCGGGGTGTAGTTGCCGCCGGGGTCGTGGATCTGACGTCGGTCGAGGATGTCGATGCCGTCGCCGATGAGGCCGGTGTATTGGCGGAAGTCGCGAACCGCCGCCGCGGCGGCGGGACCGGGGTGGTACTGACTTGGCCGCCAGACAGGGTCAGGCTGATCGTTGGGTTGGATGATCTGCTGCTCGAGAAGCCAGGTGGCGGCGGCCGCCGCCCGCGCAGGGGCCTCCTGCGCCGAGACGGTCAATTCCGCGACGATGATCGCACTGTCGCTCATGGTCGTGATCGTATCGCCGGGATTCCGAGGCCGGTCGTTCTGCAATTGGCGCAGGTGAGCAGCCCTCGGGATCTCGGGGCCCAGCGACGCGCTCGCGCAGCTGCTTTTGTGAAGTACGCCGTCTCTGTCAGGTAGCTCGTGGTACGGCCGTGTGCGATGTCGAGCATCTCGCCCTCTGTCCCGTAGTTGCGTGCCGGTGCGTACGAGAGCAGAGGCGAGGGCACGACTGGCTTTCTGGTACCTGCCGTAGGACAGCTTGAGCACCGATGCCCGGCCGATGCCGCCCGGCAAGCGGTGAGGCTGAACGACGCCGCTGACTCCGCTTCCGTGGAGTCCGCGGCCCCATTGCCGTGGGGGACCGATGACCCTCTGCCCGATCTGCCCGGCGAGCCACTCCGCGAACGGTCCTCGTAGCCGTCCCGGTTGCGGCGACGCACGTGGACGAGGAGCAGATGGGCCCCGGCAGGACTCTGAGAAGAGCCTCGCCGGCCGCCAGGATGTCGCCGATCGCCGGATCGCGGAACTCCTCGACGGGCTCGGGCTGTCAGGAGGAGGCCGACAAAGACCCGCCGAAGGTACCCTGCTGCCCACCTGCTCAATGAGCGGGTGGTCTTCGCCGTCCCATCAGTCTGGTTTCTGTGCCGCTGCGAAGAGCGTCTGCCCTGTGCGAGCCGGAGGAACCGTGGAACTGCTTGCGCTGCTCGGTCAGGCGGTGGCCGCTCTCAAGGAACCTTTGGAGCGGGGTGACCTGGAGCAAGGCTGGAGTGACGATCTCCGCCGGGAGGTCCAGGAAGAGATCTCGATCCATCGCTCAGTTCTGCGCCGGCATGGGCTGGGGATGGCGCGCTATCTGCGGCCCCGCCTCGACGAGTGGTTGGAGCGCGAGGGAGTACGACCGGGGCGTCTGCGCAGTCTGGTGCTGGACGTGCAGCGAGGGCTGGCAGATGCTCGCAGCCAGGCATGAGATCCCGGAGCGACCTGCGGTCGCCATCGTCGGGAATGTCGCGATGTTCGTCCCCGTGGGATGGCTGCTGCGCGTGGTGCTGCCGCAGGCGGTGGCGGTGGTCGCGGCGGGTGCGGGCCTGTTGCTGCTCATCGGGCTCGGCCAGTTGCTGTTGAACCGCGCCGCCGACGTCGACGACGTCATGCTCACCTCGTGCGGGTGGGCCCTGGGCGCAGGGCTCACCCGGCTTCGTACGCGGGCCTCGTAGCCGGGCCCGAAAGCCCGGTTTCCGACGCCCGGAAACCAGGCTTTCGGCTGGTGGGTGACCGGCAGTGGAAGGGTCGGTGAACTGGGTCGTCTCTGGTTGCCGGGTGTGGTGCGAGCACTGCAGGGTTGGGGCCGACCGCCGTTCGCCTCACCACGGAAGTGCTCGACTGTGCGTCTGCTGACGTTTCTCGCTGCCCTTGTTGCCGTTCTCTTCGTCGCCCCTCCGGCGCAGGCGCACGTCCGTGAGACCTCGGTCGTGGTCGACCTGCGCAGCCAGAGCGACGGCGTCGCGGCTGTCGTCGACGTGGAGTACGACGTCCTCGCCCGGCTGCTGAGCCTCGACGGTGTCCTGGGCCCGGACGCGGACGGCACGGCCGCCGAGGTGCCGACCGGGGTGCGGCGCAGTTCGCTGGACGCGCACGCGAGCGACGTGGAGGCGTACGTCGGCGAGCGGCTGCGGCTGAGCCGCGGCTCGATCGGGTGCACCGCTGCGGACCGTGCCCGCGTCGAACTCGCCGACTCCGGCGCGGCGCGGGTCGCGCTCGCCTACGACTGCCCGGCGTCCGGGGCGCTGACTGTCCGCAGTGACATCTTCCGCCCCTCCGACGGCGTCATCGACGGCACCACGACGAAGGTGGTCTACGACATCGATGGCAGCCGCGGTTCGACGCTGCTCGACACCGCCCGCACCAGCGTCACGGTGGGGCACACCGATCTGCTCAGTGAGATCCCGCGGTTCGTCAAGCTCGGGGCAGAGCACCTGTACTTCGGGCTCGACCATGTGCTGTTCCTGCTGGCGCTGCTGCTGGGCGCGAAGCGGCTGCGCGACGTCGTCGGGGTCGTCACGGCCTTCACGGTCGCGCACTCGGTGACCCTGGTGCCGGCCGCGATCGGCTGGGTCAGCGTGCCCGGGTGGATCGTCGAGCCGCTCATCGCGCTGTCGATCGCGTTCGTCGCGCTCGACAACCTGCTCTCGACGAGGACGGGGCACCGGCTGCCCGTGGTCTTCGGCTTCGGGCTGCTGCACGGGCTGGGCTTCGCGGGCGCGCTCAGCATCGACGGGCCGCTGTCGGTTTCGATGCTGGCCAACCTGGTCGCCTTCAACGTCGGCATCGAACTCGCCCAGTTGACGATTATCGCGCTCGCCTTCCCGGCGCTGCTGTTCCTGCGCAGGGCCGCGACCACGCCGGTCGCCGCTCGCGCCCTCACGCTCGGCACCGTCGCGGCGACCGTCGTCGTCGCAGGTGCCGGTCTGGTCTGGTTCGTCGAACGTTCCCCGCTCCTGACCTGACACCCACCTCCCCGCACTCTCAAGGATCCCGATGTCCGTGTTCACCTGGACACGCGCGCACATGCGCGCCGTCCTGTACACCACCATGCTGGGGCTTGCCTCCAGCGTGGTGGCGGGCCCGCTCACGCTGTACGCGGCGACCGCTATCGACCCGCCGGAGGCCACCGTCAGCGGCGTCGCGTACGTCGACGCCAACGGCGACGGCCGGCGCAGCTCCGACGAGGCCGGCCTGGCCGGTATGCGCGTCTCCGACGGCACCGTCACCACCACGACCGCCGCCGACGGCTCCTACTCGCTGACGATCTCCACCGACCGTCGTAAGACGGACATCGTGTGGGCCGGCCAGCCGCGGGGCTACCGGTTCGGCCTCGACGAGTACAAGGAGCCGAGGTTCTGGGCGAACCTCGGCCAGCTCGCCGACGACGCCACGCCGACCGCGGACTTCGCGCTCGTCCGCGACGAACTCTCCGACGGCGACACCTTCTCCTGGGCCAACATCGCCGACCCGCACGTCAACGCACAGCTGCCCGACCAGGTACGCGAGATCAACTCCACGGGCACCGACCTGCGGTTCATCGCGGTCAGCGGCGACCTCACCAACGACGCCAGCCAGGGGCAGTTCGACGCGTACCGTCGCGGCACCCAGCAGTCGGCCGTCGGTGTCTGGCCGGCCGTCGGCAACCACGAGTACGCGAGCGGGTCGGCGTACGCGGACAAGATCGACAACTATCGCAAGAACGTCGGTCCGGAGTGGTACTCGTTCAACTACGGCAACCGGCACTTCGTGGTGCTCGAGAACAACGGCTCGGCGCCGTTCGACGAGGAGCTGAACTGGCTCAAGGACGACCTCGCCGCGAGCGTTCCGCTCGACGACGACCCGACCAACGACATCGAGGTCGTCGTCCTCACCCACCAGCCGATGAACGTCCCGTTCGGCTCGCCGTCGACGTACGACGCCTTCGGTGAGGTGCTCGAGCAGTACAAGGCGCAGCTGATCCTGGTCGGCCACGAGCATTCCAACCACGTCGAGAACAAGTCGGCGTTCGCCTCGACCGCCAAGCACATCCAGACCGTGTCGAGCTCTTACACGATCGACAACGCGCCCCGCGGCTTCCGCTACATCCACATGGCGGGTCCGGGCTTCGAGAACCCGTTCCGGATGTACGGCGAGAACGAGCACCTCACCATCGTCAGCCCCGCGCCGGGCTCGAAGGTGCCGGCCGAGAAGTTCCCGGGCATCCAGATCAACGCCTACGACACCGGCGACGACGTCGTCTCGGCGACCTACCGGATCGCCGGCGACAAGAAGTGGAGGCCGCTGCACCGCAGCGGCGAGTTCACCTGGCAGGGCAACCTGCCCGACAGCCTGCAGACGGTCGGTGAGCACAGCGTCGAGGTGAAGGTGGTCGACGCGGCGGGCAAGACCTGGACCAAGTCGGCGGACTTCACCCTCACCGACGAGCCGGCTCTCAAGCCGGTCGCCGGCGGTGACTGGGACCAGCACCACGGCAACGAGGGCCACTCCGGTGTCGCGCCGGCACAGGAGGCCGGCCGCCGCCTGGCATGGAGCTTCCGCACCAACGGCACCTTCCTCACCGGGTCGCCGGTCATCCACGACGGCGTCGTGTATGCGGGCACCCGCGACGAGAACGGCGACGGCAACAACCGGATCCACGCCGTCCAGCTCAAGAACGGCAAGGAGCTGTGGAACTTCGAGGTGCCGCAGTCGATCCACGGCAGCCTCGCCTACGGTGACGGCCTGATCTTCGCGCCGACCCTCGGCTCGGAGCTGTACGCCGTGGACGCGAAGACCGGCAAGCTGCGCTGGAAGGCCGAGCCCGAGGAGGCGCCGGCCCCGAACAACCAGCGCACCTACGGCTACTACTCGCCTGCCGTCTCCGGTCACACCGTGCTCTGGCCCTACCAGACCCGCTTCGGCATCGGCAGCCAGGGCGTCCTCAAGGCGCTCGACACCCGCACCGGCGAGCAGATCTGGGCCTCCCCGATGTCCGGCGCGACCATGAGCGACGGCACGCCCGCCGTCATGGACGGCACCGTGTACGTCGGCAACCAGACCGCCGACCGCGTGCTCGCCTACGACCTGGCCACCGGCGCCCGCAAGTGGACCGGAGCCGAGTCCCTCGGCGGCTGGCAGGACGGCGTGCCGACCGCGGCCGAGGGCAAGGTCTACATCGGCTCCAACAACGGCATCGCCGCCCGCGACGCCAAGACCGGCGAGACGCTGTGGACCTACCGGAGCCCGCGTTCCTCGCTCGTCTCGAGCGGCTCGACCCCGAGCGCCGCGGCCGTCAAGAACGGCGTCGTCTACATGGGCTTCCCGAGCGGCGCCGTCGTCGCCCTCGACGCCCAGACCGGCAACGTCCTCTGGGAGCGCGTGCTGCCCGGCGACATCTACCACGGTGGCGTCATGTCCAGCCCGGTCGTGGCCGGTGGCACGCTCTTCGTCGGCGCCAACAACGGCAAGTTCTACGCCCTGGCCACCGACACCGGCCAGATCCTGTGGAACCACGAGACCGGCACCTGGGTCGGCGCCGGCCCGGCCGTCAGCGGCAACACCGTCGTTGCGGGCGCCTGGGACGGCAACCTCTACGCCTACGTGCCGGGCGGCGAGTCCGCGCAGCGCTGGGCGACCGTGACCGGTACGGTCAGCGACCCGGAGACGGGCGCTCCGATCGCCGGCGCGAAGGTCACCGCCGTCGCCGCCGGTCAGGACACCGCGCTGACCAGCACCGACGCCAAGGGCCGCTACCGGATGGGCCTGCCCGCGTCGACCTGGACCGTCTCGGCGGCCAAGCGCGGCCTGATCGCCGACGACCGCTCGGCGGCCGGCGTCACGGTCGGCACCACCGGCAACGAGACAGCCGACCTGAAGCTGATCAAGGTGACCCACCCGGTCGCCGGCAAGTCGACGTACGCGCCGGACTACGGCAACGGCAGCACGCGCACCGACGTCGTCACGGGCAGGGAGTACTACTACCTGGCCAATGACAAGGTCCGGGCGTCCGTGACGCCGTACACCGGCGGCAACAACGGCGTCGGCGGTCTGGGCCAGGGCGAGCTGTCGGACGTCATGCTCAACGACGCCAACGGCGCCGAAACCCTCGACTGGGGCGAGCTGCTGCTGCGTCCGAGCCTCACGCCGCCCGACTCGTGGGACCGGCCGGGCGACCAGATCGACCTGCCCGACCTCGCGGTCGACGGCGCGGCCGTGGTCGGCAACGGTCAGTACCGGGGGAACGGGGCCATCAAGGCGCAGGTCCGCTACGAGACCCTGCCCGACGCTCCGGTCGTGAAGATGACGGTCAAGCTGACCAACACCGGCACCACGGGCTACCAGGGCTACTTCAACTACATGATCGACCCCGACAGCTCGGTCGACAACGGCCGGATCCCCGGGTTCAGCGGCACCAACCCGGGTCTGAAGACCTCGGGCTGGACCGGGAACCACGTCTACGCCGGGGCTGACACGGCCACCACGAACGGCCAGGCCGCCCACGGCCTCGCCTGGGCACAGGACAGGCCGGCGGCGGTCGGTGCGTACGGCTACATCGAGGGTCTCTACTACGACGCCACGATGGAGCCCGGTGCCACCAAGCAGTTCAGCTTCTACCACCTGACCGACTACGCGACCGCCGGTGGCGACCCCACCCGCAACATCGCGAAGTGGGCCGACGAGATCGACCTGCACGACGAGGCCGTCCCGGACGCCGCTCGCGCGGCCGGCACGATCACCGCGGACGGCGCCGCCGTCTCCGGTGCCCGGGTCGCCCTCGAGCAGGACGGCAAGGTGGTCGCGACCACGAGCACCGACGCCCAGGGCAAGTACCGCGTCAAGGCCCCCGCCGGTCAGTATGACGTCCGGGTGTCCAAGCTGGGCTACCAGACGGCCGCCGACAAGGTCACCGTGCCGGCGGCGGGCAGCGGCGTCGCCGACGTCGCGCTGAGCCCGGTCGAGGTCGAGGCGAGCTACGGCAAGCAGATCGGCTCGGGTCTGGTCGAGGCAGGCCACGGCGACGTCATGCTCGAGAACGACAAGCTCTCGATGGCGATCGCCGACGCCTTCAACGACTCGCAGCTCTCCGGCAGCACCCGCGGCAAGCCGGTCGACATCGCCGTCCGCGGCATGGCCGACCAGTTCGACTGGATCAACCTGCCCTACGTCTCGGCGACCCAGCCGACCGGCGGTAACGCGTGGGACGTCCGGACGGTGGGGGCGACCGACGTCAAGATCGTCCAGGCGACCGGCGACAAGGCCGTCGTCCGGGTATCCGGGCCGGTCAATGGCTTCACGGGTCTGACGGCGACGACGACGTACACGCTGAAGCCGGGCGACAACTTCGCCACGGTCTCGACGGAGCTGAGCAACTCCGGCTCGGCTCCCCTCAGCGTGTGGACCGGTGACGCGATGGACCACGACGCGGCCGGCCAGGCCAGTGTCATCCCGGGCACCGGCATCGTCGCGCCGGGTGCGACGGCGGCGTACACCCCGACCAAGCCGTACATCGGCATGACCGGGACCGACCCGCAGGTGTTCGGTCTCGTCTACGGCACGCCGGCCGGCGCCTTCGACGTCTACGCCGCGGGCAACTGGGTGATGAGCCGATTCAACGTCGACGTGCCGGCGGGCGGTTCCTACACCCTCACCCGCAAGCTCGTCGTCACCCCGGGCACCGACGCGGTGGGCATCCTCGACGAGGTCCCCGCGCCGTAACGCACACCCACCCCACCACACGGGGCCGGCCCGGACTCCTACCGGGCCGGCCCCGTGCGCCGATCCGCCATAACAACGCGGCGGGTCGCGTCAGGTGGACTGCACCACCACGACGGTGCGCGGGCCGACCGTGATCGACTGCCTCGCGGCCGGCGGCGTTCCCCACGCCGAAGGCGGCGTCGGCCGACAGCAGGAAGAACCCGCGCTGGGCCCAGTCGATCGGTCGTGTCCCAGCCGCATGCCGTCAGCCGCCGGTTGCACCTGCCGCGTCGCGCCTCGACCGGCTATGCGGCGAGTGTCGCCAGCGTCTGCTCGGGTGCGGTGAGGATCGAGAAGTGGCCTTGGCCGGGATGGATGTGAAGGCGTGCGCCCGGTATCGCGGCGGCGAAGCGGCGGGCGTGCTGGAGGGGGACGGTGGTGTCGGCGTCCCCGTGGTGGATCGACGTGGGCACCCTGATCGACTCGAGGTCGAAACCCCAGGGTCGGGTCAGCACGCGCAGATCCTGCCCGACTCCCCAGCTGCCGCGGTGGAACGCTCGCAGGTAGTTGGCCAGGAAGGCCGCGCGTGCGTCCGACTGGGCGAGGGCACGCCGGTCGCCGACGGGCATCTCGCTGGTCGCCAGGCGAAGGAACAGCCCTGGTGCCCGGCGCGCCAGCGTGGCCAGGCGGCCCAGAAACCAGCCACCGAAGGCCGGAGCGTGCCGGGCGATCTGCAAGGACGCGCGCTGCCCGCCTGCCATCCCGCGGGTGGGCCAGGCAGGCGGGCCCAGGGGCGCGATGAGCAGCAGGCTGCGGACGCGGTCAGGCAGCTCGGACGCGCAGGCGGCCGCGAACGCTCCGCCGCCCGAGACGCCGAGCAGCGCCACCGAGCCGACGTCCAACGCGTCCAGGACCAGGGTGGCTTCCGCAGCCCAGTCCACTACCCGCGGCAGGCGACGGGCGTCAGTGTCGCCGATGCCGGGGCGATCCGGGGCGATGAGGCGCAGTCCGAGGGCGTGGGCCGCGCCCGCGAAGCCGTACGCGGCCAGCCGGGAGTCGGCCAACCCGTGGCAGAACAGCACCGCAGGCGCGTCCGGCTCACCCACCACCTCGACCGCGATCACCCCGCCGTCGGCTCGACGCAGTTCCACTCTCATATCGTCTCCCATGACCTTGATCTGAGAGCTGCCTGAGCGGCTTTCCGGAGGTTCTGCCGGTAGCCGGCCGGGAGCCAGGGGTCGGTCCGGGGGTTGCAGCGGTCCGGTGCCGGCCCGGTGATGGTCTTCGACAACACCTGGACCAGCCCTTGGCTCCCCGACAGTTACGCGCGCTTAGATGGGTTGACCTGGGTAAACGCTCCAAGATCCTGTGCACGAACAGTCCACGGACGACGTCCTGGGGTCGCTCAGGGCCGCATACGGCTGCGCATACGCGAAGACCCCGTCCTCAGCGTTCTCGCTGGTGGCGGGTTCTTTGGGCACCTCATCAAGGGTGCCCCGGCAGGATTCGAACCTGCGCACACGGGTGTGTGGCGTGTGCCTGCGCGTGAGCCCGAGCCAGCTGCACTGGAACCGCAGCAGTGAGCCTGCCCGCCTGCCGTCCAAACCGCTTCACCGCCCATGCCGAGGGTGCGACCCGACCGTCACCAAACGCGTGCACGCAGCGTCTCCCTCCCCTGGTCACCCGCTTTCAACTGTGTGACACGCTCGCGAATCACCCACAAGGGAGCGATCCGGCCACATGATCCAGAAGCGGACCTACCTGCTCGTGAGGGTCGGGCATGAGACGAGCGAGATGCCCTGCAGTTACGGCACCATGCTCACCTGAGCTGCGCCCCTCGGTGCAACTACGGGCGGGACGGCCAGGCGGCTGCTCGGGGGTGCTGAAGGTCGGCTGTGGGCTCTGTGGTTGCTGTACACCGCTGCTGTACAGCACAGCCGCTGACCACCGCATTAGGAGTTCGATCGACGAGCCTCCGTTGCCGTCTGTGGTGCAGCGCCCGAAGCCACGGCGAGCCATGTCCGGCTGTCGCTGTACGTCTCCGTTGATGTCACCCGTGGATGTCAGGCGGACCTCGGCACGATATTCACCGCACGGTAGACGTAGCCGTCCTGCTTGAAGCCCGGGGCTTCCCATGTGAGGTCGACTTGTTGGCCAGGTGTCAGCGTGCGAAACCCGGCCATCTGGATGTTGGAGTAGTGGCCCCAGCAGCCGCCGGGAGTCTCCGGGGAGTCGAGTACGCCCCAGCCTTCCTCGTCGCGCCACTCGCGGACAGTCGCAGTCACCATAAGCGGAACCTTACGGTGCTCATCTGTGTCGGCCGTTGCCGTCAGACTGCCGTCACGTGACGGGCCGTCTTCTGATCCGTAGCTCTAGCCAGACCGGTCAGCGACGGCCATACCGGTCGCTGCACGGCCCTGGAGGAACGCAATCGGACGGGGACAGTTGCTGCACTTCGCTGCTGTACAGCACGACGTCCCGCTTGCCCGCCCCACGTCGTACTCGTGCACAACACGGCGGTGCGCCCGAGTGGTTCAGGGACCCGCTTGCAAGTCGGGTGACGTCGGTTTCGATCCGATCATCGGCGTCTACGGGATCTTCACGGGCCCACATCCCGCGTGCGAGAGTCCACCCATGACTGACATAGGCAGACGACGCAAGCTCGGTGCCCTCGCTGGCGTTTGCATCGCCGGGGCCCTGCTGCCCGGCATCACCCTGGGTGCGGAAGATGTGGACGTGCCGCTCTCACTCATGGTCGCCGCCCTCGTGGTCATGCTCCTCACCCAGCTCGTCTACGTCGGCCCGTCCGCCCGTGTCCCGGCCCCGGCGCTGCTGGCCTTCGGCCTTGCCGGGTTCGTACAGGACTCGCTCATCTGGTGGCTGCTCTCCTGGCTCGGCGGGAAGTTCGCCGAGCTGGAGGTCGAGGGCTTTGGCACGATCCTGCTTGCGGGACTGATCACGCGAGTCTCGATCCTCGCGTTCTCCCTGATCGGCACGGAGCCGACGGCGGACTGACGACCCGGCGAGGCCACTCCGGCCGCCCTCCACAAGGACGATCACACCGTTTGAGGGCCGTGCTCCTGACGTCGGCGCAGCGGGTTTGGCCGGTGTCCTGCCCGGTTTGGGGCCGCGCTGTTGCTCGGTGCCCGACGGCGACCGTCGCCCCCCCGTGCGATCAGGCACGGATGGGCGGCAAACTGGCACCGGGCGACGGTGGTGATTCCAAGGAGGGGGCACGTGCTCTATTGGCCGAAGCGGTAGCGGTGGTGGACCACTGCACTGGTAGGCATAGCGCTCTGCGGAGGCACTCTCGTCTGCCTGGGCCGGATCGCGGAAGAAGTGACGAGCGCAACGTTCGGATGGTGGGGCGTTGTGGGTCGCTCGATTCTCATGGCCGGATACGCCGGGCTTGCGATCGTGATGACACGTCGGGCAATCAGCCTCTACAAGGAGACGCGGTGCCAGCCGTGAGGGTCTGGGCAGGGTCCCGCAATAGGTCGGTGGAGTCTCAAGGCGCCAGTCAAGCGCCGGCACTGCGCGTCATGAGCACCAGTTTGGAAGTCCCCGTATGCGGATGCGGCCTGACCTGGGGCATGCGCGACCTGCGGGGGAGCTGCTGAGCCGCCGCCATTCCCCGAGGGTCCCCGCTCGTCTCCGACTGAACGGGCACGCAGGGGGCACGGTGCGCGGGGTATCTGGACAGCGCGGCTCTGCTTCGACATGCTGCATCGGCGATCATGCGCAGCGGTGGCTGCACGGTGCAGTGGGGTGGGGATTGGTGATGCGAGCACAGGCCGAGGCCTTGCCGCCGGAGCGCATCCGCTATGGGCTGACCCCCTTCCAGCGCGCGCTGCCCTTTCTGCCGCTTGCTGTCTTCTGTGTCGTCATCGAGGTCGTCGAGGTCGTGGACTGGATTCGAGGCGACGCGTTCAGTGTTGGGGCTGCCAACCCGTTTTGGGTGTGGATCGCCATGCCGTTGTTGGCGATGATCGTGTTTCCGCGCCATGGGATCACCCTCACGGCGTCGGCGGCCGTCGTGCACAATCTGCGCCGGCGGACCATCCGGTGGTCCGACGTGCAAGGCGTCCACACCGAGTCTTCTCTGGGGCAGCGGACCGTCGTGATCTACGAGGCTTCTGGTCGCCGCACCCGCCTGCGGGCGCCCGTTACGGGAGTCCTCTGTTGGGATCGCAGGTTCGAGGAGAAATTCCACGCCATCGGACAATGGTGGCTGGCTCACCGCGGACCGGATTGGTCTCCTGTCTCGCCACAGTTGGCGCGGCGGGACGGTCGCTCTACGTCCGGCGGGAACCCTTTCGCGCCTCCCGCGTAGCTGGTGGCTGCATGTCCACGCGGTCGGTGGAGTCTTGATGGCCGAGTCAAGCTACGAACGGTCTTGAAAACCGTCGTGGCGGCGACGTCACCGTGGGTTCAAATCCCACACCCACCGCAGGTGCACCGCATCACCTGGAAAGTGTCTCCGCCTCGTACGGGAACCAGAACCTCAGCAATCTCCATCCTCGCTGTTCAGAGGCACTTCCCACGTCCCTGATCACGTGCCGGACAGACCGCTTCGTGAAAGCGCGAGGTTAGGACGTTGGGGAGCGCTTGGTCCGCACGGTGTGTCGGAGGTGTGTCGCGGACGATGAGAGACAACGAGAGAGGGCGGGAGTCAGTGAGACTGACTCCCGCCCTCGTCTGTAGGCATCCGCCCAGGTCAGAGCTTGATTTCTGCTGATCCCAGGCGAGTGCCCCCGGCAGGATTCGAACCTGCGCACACGGCTCCGGAGGCCGTCTGACCCGTCGGCGTTCGTGCAGGTCACGTCCCTGCTGAGACGCCCAGTTGACTCATTCGTCCACGAATGGTCCACGGCCTGGACTGAGGGACCTACTGTCCACTGCTGCAAGGGCTGGGGACGTCGATAGTCTCAGTGTGCCTTGCTTTTACCTTGAGGTTTCCGTCTGAGGGCGCCTCTTCATGCCTGCCGACAGGACATCTACCGGTCATCGTTCGGGCCTCTGGTTGGTGGTGGTCAGCCGAGCCGCTATTGCAGTTGGTTGGCGACGAGCTGGCGGCGCTCTGCCCATCATTGCCACAAACTATGGTTCCGCTGGCGGTGGTTCCTGGATGATCTGCCTTCGGGTCAGTTAGCCCCTGGCCCCGCGATGCTGGTCGGCGGGCCTCAAAGTCGTGGTGAGTGTCAGTAGCCCGGCGTACCATCTGGGGCACCTGCGAGGATTATTCCAAGATCGGACCACCCATGTTGGCGCTGCAAGACCCGCTCGATGATGCCCAGCTCGCCTTGTTGAAGGTCATGGCTGAGCCGTACTTGCGTGACGGACAGTGGCCGTTCTGGCACTACGTAGAGCGGATGATGGATCATCTGGGGTACGACGACGCCGAGGCAGTTCTCAAGTCTCTGCCTGTTGTTGGGACGACGATGTCTATCGGTCCCTCATACGGGCTGGCATGGTACGACCGCGTCCACCTGGCCGATGACAGCCGCCCCGCCCTCACCGCCGCCGCTGCCCTCCATGCGCCCGAGATGCGGCATCTTTTCGGTGACAACTTCATTGCTGTCTTGCAGTACTTCGTGAAGCAACAGCGAGCAGCCAAGCCATCCCCGGATCGGTCTGATGCCCCGTATGTCACGTCGGACGATTTCAAGCGGGATTTTCCCGCTGTCACTCCTGAGTTCGTTGCGGCCTTGCCGGGCATCTTCGAGCGGGAACCGGTGATGCGACGCGGCTACCAGTCGTGGGGTACCACTCGGGGTGGATGGCGCTTTCAACTTCACCGTTGGCTCAAGGACTACCGAGACGTCGAAGACTTGCCGAGTTACGTGGAACGAGTCGCCAAGTTGACCACGGAAGCCACCACCATCACCTTCGTGGCTTCCAACATGACCAGCCGTCGGCTCCCGACCCCAATCGATTTCCAGCTTGGCAATGCTCCGTCCGTCGTCACCACGGCCGGCGCCCCGCCGATCGTCACACGAGTTGTGGACCCGCCTCAGTACGTCAATGCCGATCTCATCACCGAGTTGGAGGATAAGAAGGGTCGTAGCCGGCTGAGCCCGGACAAGCTCTTGCAGCTCATGCGAGAGCTAAACGCCTGCTTCGCAGATGACCATGCCTACGCCTGCCATGCTTTGGTGCGCGCCATCATCGACCATGTTCCACCCATCCTGGGATACAAGACGTTCGAAGCGGCGGCGAGCAACTACACCTGGCCGACTGCGGCCGACCGGAAGTACATCAAGAAGTTGATGGAGTTCAAAAACCAGGCGGATGACGTGATGCACCGCCAGATTCGCACTAGCCGAGGCGTCATCACGATGCACGATGTACCGCTTCCTGGATACATCAACGCTCTACTACGGGTGTGCGTCGACCAGTTGTAGCGGCCCTAGAAGGTGGGTTCCGAGCGTGGACTGGCGGAGTCGGCCACAGCGTCAGTCCGCTAGCTACCGTTGCGGGCAAACACCGTGTTACGAGTTCCTCATGAATGTGGCATCGGCGGGCTGATACACGCAAGAGTGCGGGCGTATTCAACCCGACACGAAACGCCACTCTTCAACTACCGCCTAGCAATAGAGAGTTCCGAGTCGCTCAAAGAGGTCTTCAATCTCGCTAACCTGTTGAACGTCAAGCGCTGCGGCGGCATCCTCGCTCCTGACAAGGTTTAGGCGCAACAATCTTCCATCCTGCCCTTTTGCTACTGCGTCGATTCGGGAATATTTATGTCCGTGCTGTCGGGCGTAAGAAGCCAGAGCATGGAGCTTATCGACACCATCCGCTAGATGAGTTCCATGCGGATCTACAATAGATACCGAAATTCCACCGTCGGCGTTTCGATGAAAGAAAATGAAGTCGGGATGCACTGCATTCTTTGGAGAATCAACGTATGGGATTCGCAGCGCTCGTCTCCCAGATGAAGGGTTTCGATACCAACCCAGCATCATTGGATCACCAAGCTCAGCGTTGAGGATTTCACGTTCCCAGCCATTGGCGACGTGCGGGTAAAGACCGTCCGCTTTATCTGCATAGAGATGAAGGCGGTCGCTTGAGGTGGCATCCGACGGCCGCGCAGTTACCGCATTCGGGAGAATCAAACGTGTCTCTTCTGCGCTTCCGGACTGTTCACGCAATTCGTCATATTCCGCGCGTCGCGCCGCGTGCAGGGCGTCGATGCGGCGTCGGTACTTTCGATCCAGTTCACGAACGTAAGCAGCCGCCGTTGACTCCACGGCATTTAGTGCATCTGGATCTTTGGTTAGTGCAATAACTTCTCCCTTGGCGGCCGTAAGGTCGGAACCATTCTCGTAGCGACGAGCTATGTACTCGTCCGCAATCTGATCCGGCCAGAGTCGGGCAGCCTTGCGATACTCCCGCTCTACGCCGCGATGATCAAGGCGTACCGCGGTACCCTCGATCACCTTCGTCTGCCCGGTTGTGAGATCGTGCGTAGTCGCGGTCATACGAACAGTTGTCGCTGCCGTGACTGCCTTCTCAAGTTCGCCAGTTGCCCGTGCTGACTCGACGCGGCCTGCCATGGCATTCAGCATGACCTCGTTGGCCTGCGTCGGAACGTCATCGTCGACGCCATCGTAGGCAAGGAGGTGCGCAAGCTTGCGGAGGCGGGTGATATGGGAGCGACTGCGTTGCGCCGGCTTGGTGTAGGTGGGCAGATCGGCAACTGCCTCCCAGACCTCCTCGGATATCAACAGGTTTCGAGGACACGTAATCAGAGACGTTACTGCCTCAGAAGCACCGACATCTTCAGACTGCGCACCCTCATGGAAGGCCGCGGCAACGGCTTCTACCTGCCGGGTATCGAAGTAGGGCAGGAACACAGCAACAGTGTTGAGCGTCTCGTCATCGTCGATTCGGCGAGCAAGCGGCGTGCGCACCATGCGCCCTAGTAGTTGCGCAATGTACGTCGCATCACGCGCAGTACGAAAGGACAACAAAACTTCGGCGCGAGGGCAGTCCCACCCTGTCGTAATCGCTTCCTTGCAGAGTACGACGCGGGCTCGGCGGTCGTCCTGTACAGCGTGCGGTTCCACGTAGCGAACAGCAGTTCCGTTCGAGAGCGGAATGTGGCCATGTGCGACGCCATCCCATTCTCCGAAGGTGTGAACGATTCCGTCTGTCGTCAAGCCTGGCCAGGCATCTTTGAGGGAAGCTACGAGTTCGCCAATTTCCTTTCCTGCTACCTTTGCCTTCACTTGGACAACCAGGATCGGCACAGGGGCTTCTTCGTAATTCGAGTCTCCGTATGCCGCCCATTTAGCTTCATATTCCCGTATGGCCCGCACTGCCTCTACGGTAAGCGCGGTGTCGGCGGCGGGTCCTCCCTGAGGGTTGTGCAGGACGATGATATCCTTCACTAGACCTGACGCTCGAACATCGGCAACCTCCACGTTCACGCCCCGTTGGACACGTGAGGGTTTCCGGGCTGCGGACATAGCCTGCTGGAACCGCTCTGGGGTCGCTGTAATGCCCCACACGACGGGGGCTGCTGCCCTCTGCCGTTCCGGGCTTCCCGAGATAATGCGACTAATGATTGTTGGCCGATCCGAACCGTTACCTGTGCCGCGGTGTGCTTCGTCGATTACGACCAGGAATCGTCCGCCGAAACGGTGAGCGGTGTTGCTGATTGTGTCCCAGAGGGACCATCTTCTGCGATCGGTTCTGCTCTGTTCGTAGATGGAGCCGCGGCGCAATTTCTGGATATTTAGGAACGATACTGTACGTGACGGAAGGAACTCTGCGTCAAACGCCCCATCAATCGTGAGTAGCTGGGGCCCCGCGTGCAAAAGAGACGAGGCAGAGTACATCTTTCGAAGCGTCTGTATGTTGAGCGACGGGTCGTCGGTTACCCAGAGGACCGTAGCGCCGTCGAGCGCCGGCCTGCCGCTCTCAGAGTCACCATGGAAGAGACGCTCGACAACTGCTGTAGCGATGACCGTCTTGCCTGCACCAGTAGGCGCCACTAGGCATACAGACTGATGCTCGCCTGAGCTCTTGTATTCTTCGTGAGCCCGCTCCAGCGCGACGAGCAGGTCGCCGGCAGCCGCCTCTTGGTAGTCCTTGAGCGCGTACTTCACGCTGCTTCCTCTTCCGTTACGTCAACGGTGCCGATCTCGAAACTCGTAAGGTAGTCGTCCCAGAGGTGTACTGCTTCGACCCCGGTCGGCAACTCTGCAGCCACTTGCGTGAAGACCGCAGCGGACCGGCTGACGATGAAGACACATCTCACGTCGTCTCGCCTTCGGACAGCTCGGACAAAGGAGCGCGCCTTGCTCGGAGTGAAGAGCACTCCGTAGATTGCATCGTCCGGAAGCGCCCACCCTGCTGCATTTACCTGATCAATCCGGGAGCCGACAGCGCCAGCCTTCAGCCAAAGCAGAGGGGCTATAGCCTCGAAAGCGAGGCCTAGACTCACCGAGTCACGATCGAGGTAAGCCAGACGGAAGAATTCGACGTTCTCTTGAAGGCCGTTGGCCATAGGGGTGCCATCTAGGTACGCACCGGGCACCGGTCGATTCTGCGGATTACGACCTGTAACGGCAGCTCGAATCCGAGGCCAGGTGATGTATTCGGCAATGCCTTGATCTTCCCAGGCAGGTTCGCCGGGGGCTAGACGTGCTGCACGTAGAGCTCCGGCTTGTTCCGGACCGACTTCGTTGTTAGTCACCAAGATGAAGCTGCGGTGCCCACCATCCTCCGCGTTCAGCTTAGCTACCGCATGTCCGGTCGTACCGGAACCGGCAAAGAAATCCAGCACTACAGCATCTGGCTTATCTCCCACCGCGATGCGCAGTGAGTCCACCACAGCGTAGAGGGATTTCGGGAAGGGGAATGGGCGTCCGGTAAGGGCCTTTACGAGTTCTGTCCCGTGCTTCCCTGCTGCGTGAGATAGCCGGTTCCATACGGTCTTGGCGGTGCGGATGCGTAGCGTGCCGTTGTATTCAACTTGCACGACACCGTTCTCGTCCCGACCAGTCAAGATTAGTTCACCAGTGTTGATCATGTTTGCTAGACGATCGGGCAGATAGAGAACCGACCAGCGATCGCGCTTAGCGTTGTACTGACCCACGCGAACATGCCCAGCCTCAAGCTTTCGAAGGAAGGATTCACGGCGCATACGCCAAATTCCTTCTCTGCCGTCAGTCTTGAGCGGCCATAGCAACACAATTCCTGGAGGCGCGGGGACTGTTCGCCAGTCCTCATCAGGTGCAATTGATTCCCCGGCTCCCACAATATGCCGCTTTTGGGGATCCAGGTACAGGGGATAAAACCATGTCGGCACATCAGCGCGCGAAGAGTTTGAGTTTACGCCGCCACGCAGCAACCGCTCCCAGCGGACCTTTTGCTCTGGCTCTTCAGCTGCAGTGAGTTCTTCGGTATCCCGTGACTGCCCGCCCAGAAGATCATCGGCCACGCTTGACGGAGCTGCGTTTCCTATGAAAACAAAGAAGGCAAACTCCTCAACGCGCAACAATTCGGAAGCCCGTGGGGAGCCGTTAGGGTTCATAACGATTGTGACCATCTGTCGTACAGCAGTTGGGAAGATCTGTTCCAGGAGGCATCCGAGGTGGTGTACCTCTTTTGCGTCGATCGTAACCACCAGTACGGAGGATGTGGGGTTTAGTAGATCTCTGGCGAGCAGCAGCCGCCGCTCCATGAACGCGAGCCACTTGCTGTGACGGTAACCATCCTGACCGTCCACGTAATCATTGTTATAGCGCCAGTCGCGGGCCCCGGTGTTGTATGGGGGATCGATGTAGACGCAATCGACTTTTTGGTGATGCGTGTATCGAAGGGTTTCCAGGGCGTGGTGGTTCTCCGCGTTGATGACTGCACTCCAGGCCCGTCCAGCCGACCCGTTCTCGACTCGTGCTACGGACTGAAGCCCTGGGTACAGCGGCTCGCCAAACACGGCGACCGGCACCAGGTCTGAAAGGGCTACAGCCAACGCTGTTTCACTAGTGCTCGACTCGGTGATGTAGGCGATCTCGCCTTGGACGGCTGTCACCTGCCAAGTGCTCTCATCACCGGGGCGGTCACGGCGCATCACTCGCGCTCCAGGCACGACGGGCGTTCCTGGTAGCGCTGTGTGCTCTGGCAAGTGGCGTTCAAAGAAGATGCCGAACTGTTGCCGGTCCCGGATGCGGGCCAGTTCGGCCCGTATGACCTGTGCTGCGTCCTGGTCCCCGAGATTGTTCAAGACATCGTCTATGTAGGCCATCTTGGCCGGCCCCCTGTAGGTTCTGCTCACAGTGTCGATCACAGGTGTGAGGCACCGTCATATCATCTGACGGGCAGGGTTGTTGAGGGGGTACACGGTCTCGTGGTCACACGCGGAGGCGCGGTCGACGCTGTGGACTGCACCGCGGGGCACGGCTCCAGGCATGCTCTAGGCGCGTGACGTGCGGGGATGCATGCGGGCTTGCACTACTGGGCCCCAGCGTCCTGCAGGCATGGCCGCCTCGCGGCAACCTGAACGTTGGCTCCGCTCCCAACGTCACGCGTGGCCGTCGAGCCGGGCTGGCACGCTCGAACCAGCTGTCGATGACGTAGACGATCCAGTTGCCGTAGCCCTTACGCCGCAGGGCCACCTCTCTCGAAGGTCAATTCGATCTCGCCTGTAGAGCTGTCGACAGTGGCGTGGAACATCAATTCAACGTTGCGCTCGACAAAGACCCAAACGGCGTAACTACTCCAATCACCGTCGTGCAATTCAACCTCACTGTCGTTTTCGCGGTAATCGAATTTATCCATGAAGCCGTCAAATTGGACATTAGCTTTCACGGTTAGGTGGGCCAGTGAGGGGCCCGAGTCATAGTCGTCATAGGAAGATAGGTCAACGGTCTCAATTTCGGGCTCTACCCTTTCAATTGTGATCGACTGCAACGTGGGGGGCAACTCAATGTCTTCGAATTGCAGACTGTCAGACCATTCATAGTCCGGGTTTGCGACACGGGCGCCAAGTAGCTCGTCGCAGGCTCCGATAATCGCACGCCGAATGCGCTCGCCAATTTCGCGGTCAGGAGGAGGAGGTGTATAGGTGACGTGACTCGAAGAATCGGAGATCAGTGGTTGGAGTTCCTGAAGGTTCTTGACCCGCTTTACCGTGGGATGCGGCATCTGTAGGTCTGCCAGTAGGTCCAAGCTCAGGTTTTCGTCATCTCGGTCGCAGAAGTCTTTGTGGTTGTTTGTGACAATGACCAGCATGTTGTCGCTGTTTAGTTCTTTGGATGCCTCGACCACGCTCATCCAAATCAGGGCGTCCCGGTAACCGTCGGGTCCCCTTTTTTCCGGGTCCAACCCCTTGTTGCGAAACGGTTTTTTCTCCATCAGGGCGCGTGTTAGCAACTCGTCATGGGAGACGTGCGGTAGTGGAAGGACCCGGGCGTTGGATGTACGCAGTTTCGCCCGGAGGCGCTCTTCGAACCCCTCCGCCTTCTCGCGTACAGATTTCTCAAGATCCTTATGTTTGGGAAGAAGGTCGACATCTAGGCGGAGAGCACGCAAGGGGGCCAGGCCTGTCCGCATGCTGCGGATTGATTCGCCGAGGCTGCGGTTGTAGTGGCGCACCGTCTCGCGGATAACTATTTCAGGAATCCATAGAATGATCTTCTGTTCATGGCAGCGATAGAGGAGACTTTTCCATGCCTCATTTTCTAGTGAAAGGTCAGAGTAGAAGCAGGATGTATCCACGACTATGACTGGTGTTCCAGGCATCTATACCTACTTCCGATCGGGTGGCGATGTGCGCGAATGTGCGGGAAGCGGTTCATGGTAGCGGATCATGGAATTGCAACTTGTAAATAGGTGGACTTCGCATGCATCTCTGACATACCTTGCCTGCCTCGGCTCAGGAAGTGTGGTCGAGGGCTATGGTGATCCACTTGTTCTTCTCAGGGATCCGGCTCGGCACTGCATGTGTCGTCTCCTGAGTGCGACGATCTTAGGGCGGCGCAGCGGGTTTGGCCGGTGGCCTGCCCGGGCTGGGGTCGAGCATGATCAGGGGGCCGTACGCTTGTCAGCAACTCGGGCAGGCTTGTCCTCTGCCCGCAATGTGTCCGAGTGGCCCCCTGGTCTTGCTCGACGCGGGTCCCTGACCGGGGAGGTGGCTAAAGCCGTGGAGCCGACTGCCCCAGCCACAGCGGGCTTCACCACCCATCGACCCTGTCAGGCGTGCGGCCGGCGGCCGGGCCGGAGCGGGGCGAAGACAAGAGCGTCGGCCCGGGGCGCCGGGCCGCGCGCCGCCGCGCTGAGCGCGGCGGATGCGCCTTGAACCCGTGAAGAAGGTTGTAACTCAGGCGCCATCTGACATGCGCCATAGTGGGGGCGTGTACTGCTCCGGCCGACTGTTGATGAGCAGCTGACGCAGGGCCTCGCGCTGAGTGCCGTCGAGGCTCAGTACCTCTGTGAGTCGGCGGAACGTCGTATGGGTGACTCCGCGGCTTCGGGCCTCCGCTTCGAACTGGTCGAGCTGGGACAGCAGCGACTCGGGGTCGAGCTTCGCCGGCCGGTGCTCCTTGAGCCACAGCGCCTTGTTGCGCTCGTAGTCGATTTCAGAGAAGCCGCAGACTTCGCGGCTCAGTGCCTCTACCTCGTTCAACGTGGTCGTCGCCATGATCGCGCGGGCCAACTCATTGCGGCTCAGTGCCTCGTCCAGGTCGACTTCGTGGACCGTCGGGCCCTCGTCGGTCAGGGGGATGGGAAGCCCCGCGTCCCGGACCTCGCATGTGCCGCGTACTCCTCGAGCCGTCGCCACGAGCATCCCGGTCGCCTCGGACGGGTGCCATTCCATGACGGACCTGACCGGCTCCACATCCTTGGCCGTGAGGGTGTGGACGACATGGCTGAGCATGCCACGGATGTCGGCGAGTGGAAGCTCCCCGTCCAAGCCTGGTCCCGCGACCAGCAGCCGGATAGGCGCGTTCACCTGCCCGCACGCTGCCAACGTGAGGGCGTCCGCAAGTGGGCTCTTCAGCGTCGGTTCGTCGCCCCGAGCCAGCACATCGCCGCCCACGTCCAGGAGATCGATCGACTCTGGCTCCAGGTGGCTCACCAACTCTTCGAGTTGGCGGGTGACGCCCTCGGCGCCGTGCCCTGGGTCGATCAATGCGAACGTGTGCGGGAGCTCCGCCGCAAGCCGGGGGAGAGTGGAGCCTGCCGGGGCGATCGGCTGGGCCTCCGCCGGCACTTTCCATACCGCTGAGGTGATTGGTTCAAGGCCGGTGAAGTTCTCGGGCCCTCGGGGGCCCGGGACCGGGTCGATCAACAAGCGGTCCCACGCATACGTGAGGATCACCGCCCGACCGTTGTCTTCGCCGTACAGGGCGGCGTCAAGCATTGCGGCGGCGACTGCGTCGCCCCCTCCTCCTGCTGCGACGATCAACCTCGGCATGGCCCCAAGAGTACGGGGTCGGGTCTTGACCACTCACCCTATAGTGGCCAGAGGCCATAGCCACTTTGCCGTCCGAGCGGCTCTGAATCAGGAGGGCGCATGCCCAAGATCGAGGAGGCTCAGCCGAAGTATCTCCAGATCGCGCACTACATCCGCGATCAGATCCTTCGGGGTGACCTGCGCCCGGGGGACGAGGTTCCCTCTGAGCGGCAACTGGCGGCCGACTGGAAGGTGTCCAGGCCGACGGCGGCTCGGTCGCTGGAGGCGCTGAGCCATCAGGGGCTCGTCGAGAAGCGGCAGGGGTCGGGCACGTACGTGCGGAGCCTGGAAGTGAACCGGCGTGCACGCGAGTTGTACGGCCGCGCCCGGCAGACGGGGAAGATCTACACGCCGGGCGAGTACGCGGTCATCACGTCGGTCGGCTGGCTGGAGGCGCCGGATCACGTCGCTGAGGCGCTGGGCCTGGTGAAGGACCGGCGGGCTGTTCACCGGCGGCGGGTGACCAACAACCAGGACGGACCCATCACGTTGTCCACCTCGTGGTTCGGGCCGGAAGTCGGAGAGCGGGCCCCGAAGCTTCTGGATCCCGAGCGGATCCAGGAGGGGACCCTGATGTACGTCGAGACAATGACGGGACGCCAGGGAAGCTACGCCGAAGATCGCATGTGCGCCCGGACCGTGACGCCTGACGAGGCGGCCGATCTCCAACTCGACCCTGGATCCGCTGTCTTGGTCGTCCATCACGTCGTCTATGACCTCCAGGATCGGCCGCTTGAGTTCGCGGAGGCCACCTACCCGCCGCACCGTTGGGCGTTCGAGCAGGGCTACCCCCTCGCCTGACGGCCAGCCAGTTGTGGCGAACCGCTTGCATCGATGAAGTGGCTAATGCCACTATCCAGGAAGTGGCTAAGGCCACTTCATCTGAAGGGGGCACGGTGTGACGAGTCAGCGGCCGGATCAGGGCACGCACTTACCTTGCCAGGGTTGCCGGGGACGTGGCTGGAAGCGCGTCGGCTCGCGTACGACCCTGGGGCTTGCTGCCGCCGCCGACCGTACGCGTGCCACATCGAAGCGGCGCTGCCTCGACTGCGACGGCAGCGGTAGAGAGTGAGCACGGATGGCCTACATGTTCGACCGTTATCCCTCTGAGGGCTCCCCGCGGCTCGGCGCGATGACCTTGCACCCCGTCGCGGAGTCCGTGCCTCGGGCCCGGCGCTGGTTCCGCAAGTTCATCGCGCCGTACGACCCGGCCTGCTCGGTTGACGACTGTGCGCTGATGATCTCGGAGTTGGTGACCAACGCCATCGCCTACGGCTGGTCCGACGACAGCTGGGTCGTTCGAGTGGAGTGGTTTCGCGAGGGGACTTCGCTCCGGGTCGAGGTGCACAACCCAGGTTTCCCGGCGAACGTGCGGCTGCGGCGTCCCGATGCTGACGACGCGCACGGCCGCGGGCTGCTCCTGGTCGATTCCATTGCAGACTCGTGGCGTCATGGGCCCAGTCGCTTCGGCGGAACGGTGGTCTCCTTCGAGATGGCCGATGCCTGGCCGTCGTAGGCGGAATACGCTCCGCTGGTACTGCGCCGGCGGAATCGTCGCTAGTCTGGTTGACCAGTTGACTTGGCCAATCTCGACGGGCGGCGGCATTCATGGCGTATGAAGTGGAGGCACCGAAGTACGTTCGCCTCGCTCAGACCCTCCAGCGTCGCATCGAGGACGGCACGTATGCGCCCGGAACCCGAGTGCCCAGTGAGAACCAACTGGTGCAAACCTTCGGGATGTCCCGGCCGACCGTCGTCCGGGCGCTGGAGCTGCTGAAGCGCGACGGTTGGCTGGAGTCCCGGCAGGGGTACGGCACGATCGTGCGGGGTCGCCCGGCCGTCGTCGAGCAGAGGGACCGCCGGGGGAGTGCGGCGCTCGCGCGTGACGAGTCGCAGGCTCCAGGGCGGTTGGTCCAGGTCGGCTACATCCCCGTTCCGGCGCGAGTCGCCTCGGTGCTCGGGTTGCCCAAGCGGGGCAAGATCCTCATGCGCCGCTTCCTGGTCGAGGAGGACGGCAAACCAGTTGAGCTGGTCTCGTCATACTTCCCCGCCGGCCTCGTTGAGGGCACCGAGCTGGAGAGTGCCGAAGCGCTGGGTGGCAGTACTCGCGCATACCTGGAAGGTCGGAAGAAGGTCCGCTTCGACCATGTGACGGAGCGGGTCTCCGCCCGACTGCCCGAGCCTGTCGAAGCCGAGCTTCTGGATCTTCCGGACGCGGTTCCCGTCCTCAGTGTCCTGGTCGTCGCGTGTGACGCTTCCGGGCAGGCGCTGCAGGTCTCTGACGTGCTCCTTCCTGCCGACCGGCAGGAACTGGAAGACACCTACCGTCTGAACTGAGCCTGCCCTACGGGCAGTTGGCCCTCATCTCCGCGCCGTTCGCACTTGACAAGTCAACTTGGCATCTCTAACTTCGAACTTGCTAAGTCAACTTGGCAGGTGTCAGGTTGGCTCGACTCATAAGGAGAAATCTGTGCGTGTGATCCGCGTTGACGCCTCGACCGCCACGATCCTGCTCACCGAAGCGCCGGCCCCGAAGGTGCGTGACCGGCAGACCGGTGAGATCGCCAAGGACGCCGTGAGCGGCGAGGCACTGATGACCGTCGGCGTCGTCTACATCGACGAGGGCGAGTCGTCGCTGATCCAGGTCACCATTCCCGAGAGCGGCGTGACGGACGGCCTGACCGTCGGCGCTCCGGTCTCGCTGCCCGGTCTCGTCGCCCGGCCCTGGCAGAGCGTGTTCAACGGGCAGCAGCGGCACGGCATCGCCTACCGGGCTACTGCCGTTGCTCCGGGCGCCTTCTCGATGGAGCGGGCGGGCTGATCGGCGTGGCGGACCTGGTGACGTGGGCCGAGCTGGGCGGGGGACTCGCTGCGATAGACGGTGCGGCCTACGCCCGGCACGCCCACCCGGCGGCGTACTGGGCCACGGTCGGACTGCCGATCTCGGTGGCCCGGCTGCTGGCCTCGTACTCCTCGACCATGGACGCGTGCGGCCTTACGGTCGAGCCGTCGCGGTTACGGGCCCTGACCGTCAAGGCGACCACCCGGCGTGAGGTCCGGCCGGTGCCTCCTCGTCGGCGAATGATCCGGCCCACCTCGACCGGGCTGCGGCTCCGGCTGCGGCTCGCTCCGGGGCAGGAACCGGCGGACGTGGCGGCCTCGGCCGAACGGCTGCGACACGCCTGGGGTGTACACGCCGTGTACGTGCGGGACGTCAAGCCCGGTGTCGTGGAACTGCGGCTCGTCGGCTTTGACGTCCTGCGCAAGGTGCGGATGCCTCGCCAGACCGACGCCGGTCCGCTCTGCGTGCCCGTGGCTCTGAGGGAGGACGCGACTGCCTTCGTACGGGACTACCGGGCCGTACCGCATGAACTCGTACTCGGCGCCACGCTCTCCGGCAAGTCCATGTTCCTGCGGAACCTGCTTACCGGACTGGCTGCTCAGCCAGTGGTCCTGGTGGGGATCGACTGCAAGCGCGGGGTGGAGCTCGCGCCCTTCGCCGCCCGGCTCTCCGCCCTGGCGACCGACCCAGAGCAAGCGGCTGAGCTGCTGCCCGTGCTCGTCAAGGAAATGGAAGACCGATATGACCTGATCAAGGCCCGGCAGGGCATCGCGCCCGGCACACCGGAAGAGCTGATCACCTCCGACATCTGGGGACTGCCGCAGGGTGAGCGCCCGGCTCCCATCGTGCTGTTCATCGACGAAGTGGCGGAGCTCTTTCTCGTAGCCACGAAAAGGGAGGAAGAGCGGAGGGACGAGATGGTCACCCAGCTCATCCGGCTCGCTCAGCTCGGCCGCGCGGCCGGCATCTACCTGGAGGTCTGCGGCCAGCGGTTCGGGGCCGAGCTGGGCAAGGGAGCGACCATGCTCCGGGCGCAGCTGACAGGCCGGGTCTGTCACCGTGTGAACGACGAGGCCTCCGCCAAGATGGCGCTCGGCGACATCGCTCCTGAGGCGGTCCTGGCCTCCTGCGCCATCGCCCCCGAGCTGCCCGGTCTCGCGGTCGTGGGCGACACCTCCGGGGGCTGGTCCCGTATTCGCACCCCGTACCTGTCCCTCGCCGACGCTGCGGCCACCTGCCGTGAGTCGGCTCATCTCGCTCCGGATGTACCGGCGCTCTCGCCGTTCCGGCGGTATGCCCCGCCCGTGCCGGTGAACGAGTCCGGCCCCGTGGCCACTCCTCAGATGGTCACCGAGTAGCTCTCACGTTCCAACGGCCGGCGCGGCCGTCCCGCGCCAAGTCCCTACCCCACCCATGCCTGGAACTGGAAGGAGTGGCCGTGCGCGCCCTGCCCGTCCGCGTGGACGCCGTACTCGTCCAAGCACTGATCGCTGCCGCGCTGTCCTTCGCCCATCTGCATGACCTGGCGTTGGCCGCCGGACAGGACGGCTGGAAGGCGTTGGCCTACCCGGTCTCCGTCGACCTGCTGCTGGTGGCGGCCTGGCGACGGCTGCGCTCCGGTGACGCGATAGCGGCCGGCTGGTGCTGGTTCCTCGTCGCACTCACCGCGTCCCTCGGCGCCAACGTCGCCACCGCCGGCCTGCTCGACCTGGACGACGTACCGGACTGGCTCCGCATCCTCGTCGCAGGCTGGCCCGCGGTCGCGTTCCTCGGCGGCACCCTGCTCGCCCACGGAGCACCGAAGCCGAACGAGGCGCGTGCGACGGCATCCGAACCGCCCTCGACGATCACAGGGCCGGAACCTACTCCCGCAGAAGCCGCGCCGCTCTCGGCAACGGCGGAAATTCCCCCAGCCGAACCAGAGTCGGCCTTGCCCGCCCCGGCACCGCCCGCCCTCGTCGCGCTCGCCCGGAAGGTCGCCGACGACCACCGCGCCCGGACCGGAACGCCCATCGACACCTCAACGCTTCGCGCCCGGCTCGGCATCCCGATGCCGCTCGCCGAGGCCATCGCTACCCAACTCCCCTGATCCCGGAGGACCTTTCCCCGTGCGCCCGTCCACGCTCCGCGCGCTGAAGCGCGCTGCCGAGCTGACCCGACAGAACCGCCTTACCGAAGCCGTGCTGATCGCCGAGCCGGTGATCCTCGCGGCAGACAGCTACGAGGGCGACGAGATCTTGCGCTGGCTCGCCGAACACGCCGCCGACTTCACCGGCGACACCAGTAGGGAGACCCCCTGATGCCCGTCAACCGCCGCTTCCGCGGTGTCGTCCGCATCGGTCCCGTGCGGGTCGGCACCTACTACGACGGCCGGGGCCGCGAGAAGCACACCGCCGCCTGTACGGCTCCGCGCTGCGGCTTCTCCACGGACTACGACAGCCGGGCCGCCGCCGAGCTGGCCGCTCGCACCCACCGCTGCCCCGCCCACTGAGGAGACACCGATGACCGTCTCTCTGCCGCTCGTCTTCGTCCTGGGCGTCATCGCCTGGGCCGCGATCAAGTTCCTCGGCATCCGCCTGTGGGTCGCCGTCGTGATCGCCCTGTTCGGCTTCTGGCTCTCGCACACCTTCCTTGCCCCTGCCATCGAGTCCGGCACCCGCTCCGGGGTCGACGTCGTCAACGGCACGCGCGAATGACAACCCGACCGATGAGGAGTCCAGCCATGTTCCGCCCCAAGCTGCCCGACACTCCGCACGTTCCGAGCATCACCACGCACATCCCGCAAGCTCACGTCCCGGATCGCACCGTCGGCCGCCCGCTCACCCCGTCTGTGGGGGTGGGTGTCGCCGCGGTCGCCGCCGTGGCCGTTGTCGGAGTCGTACTCACCGCGCTCCTGGCGGCCGTCGCATTTTCGGCCGTGTCCGTGGCCATCGCCGCCGTGGTCCTGCGCTCTCTCCTCAACGGCGCGAACCAGCGCTGACCGGCCCCGGGGCGGCAACAAGCCGCCAAGCATCCCGCCGCCCCGAGGGCCGTCCCTCCCAACCGCCGAAACAGCCGAAAGGAACTCCCATCATCACCCGGCAGACTCCGCCCCCGCTGGCGGAACTCTCCATGCTGGCCTCTCTCGGCACCATGCCCGAGCTGGCCCGCCAACTCTCCACCCTGGGCGGTTGCACACGCCCCGTACGCCTTGACGGCCACCGCACCGAATACGCGGTCGACACCACGACCGGCGAGATCGGCAGGATCCTGAACCGCCTCGACTCCGTCGCCCTCCCCGCCGGCCAACTGCTCGTCCGATGCAACAACCGCCGGGCCACCCGTTGCGCGGCCTGCGCCGAGACCTACCGCCGCGACACCTATCACGTCATCACCGCCGGACTACGCGGCGGCAAGGGCACCCCGGAAAGGGTCGCCACTCACCCGCGCGTGTTCGCCACCTTCACCGCGCCGAGCTTCGGCCCGGTCCACAACCGCCCGTCCGGCGGCCGGGACTGCCGCTGCGGCATCCGGCACGACGAGGGCGATGCCGTCCTGGGGACACCACTCGACCCTGACACCTACGACTACGAAGCCGCTGTGCTGTGGAACGCGCACGCCGGTGACCTGTGGCGGCGTTTCTCGATCTACCTCCGCCGAGAGGTCGCCAAGCGTGCCGGTCTCACCCAGAGGGCGTTCCGGGACCACGCTCGGATCTCCTTCGCCAAGGTGGCCGAGTACCAGAAGCGAGGCGCCGTCCACTTTCACGCAGTGATCCGCATCGACGGTCCCGAGGGTGGCGACACCTCGCCCCCGGCTTGGGCCACGGCCGAGCTGCTGAGCGACGCGATCGGGGCTGCTGCTACCGCCGCGCACGTTTCCGGACCGGAGATCGACGGCCGGGCGCACCGCTTCACCTTCGGTCGACAGCTCGACGTTCGCCCGATCCGATCCGCCGACTTCGACGACGGCCAGGAGCTGACCGAGCGGGCCGTAGCGGCGTACATCGCCAAGTACGCCACCAAGGGCGCCGAGACGGCGACCGGCACCCTGGACCGGCCGATCCGCTTCCTCGCCGAGCTGGCACAGGCCCGGATCACCGAGCACGCACGCCGCATGATCCGCACCGCTTGGACCCTCGGCGCCCGCAGAGACCTCGAACACCTCCGCCTGCGCGCCTGGGCCCACATGCTCGGCTTTCGCGGCCACTTCTCCACCAAGTCCCGCCGCTACTCCACCACCCTCGGCGCCCTCCGCGACGCCCGCGCCGACTGGCGACGGGCCCAAGCGGCTCCACCTGTTCCACAGGACGGCGAAACCACGCTCGCCCTCGCCCACTGGGTCTTCGCCGGCACCGGCCTGTCCCGAGGCGAGGCATGGCTCGCCGAATCACTCGAACCCGCCCCCGGAACGGAAGGAGAGCCGACATGGACCGTCGGCGCGACGAACTGATGACCGTGCCCCAGGTACTGAACGAGTTGGGCGGGGTGTCTCGTCGGACGTTCTACCGATGGCGGGAGTTGGGGATCGGACCGACCGCGTTCAAGCTGCCCAACGGTGAGTTGCGTGTCTGGCGAAGCGACTTCAGCGCATGGTTGCGGCAGCTGGAGGAAGCGGCATGAAATCCCTCGATGTGAAGGTCTGGGGTGTCCGGAAGCGGAACACCCAGAAGCCGTCCTACGACGTGCGCTGGTCGGTCGCCGGCCAGGTCTTCTCCGAATCCTTCAGGACCAAAGGGCTCGCCGACAACTACCGCTCGAAGCTGATGCGAGCAACCCGCGACGGCGAGGAATTCGACACTGAGATGGGTCTTCCCGCTTCCATGGCGGAGAAGAAATCGGCTCTGACCTGGTACGCCTTCGCACTGAAGTACCTCGCGATGAAATGGCCGCACGCCGCACCGAATACGCGGGACGGCATCAACGAATCGTTGGCCTCGGTCACCATGGCACTACTCGACGATCGGCCCGGACGGCCGGCCGATCTACTGCTCCGCAAAGCCCTGCGCAACTGGGCCTTTGTCCTCCCCGGCCCGGACGAGCGGGAGCTGCCCGCAGAGATCGGCAACGCACTCCACTGGGCCGCCAAGGCCTCGCGGCCCTTGGCCGACCTGGCCGACCCGGTGATCGGGCGCGCCGTGCTCGACTCGCTCAAGCTCAAGTTGGACGGCACCGTGGCTGCTGCAGAGACCGTACGGCGAAAGCGACGCACCCTCGTAAACGCCGTTCACTACGCGGTCGACCTGGGGGAGTTCAAGGAGAATCCCCTCACAGCCGTGCGCTGGCAGAAGCCGAAGGTGTCCAGCGAGGTGGACCCCCGGGTCGTGGCCAACCCTGAACAGGCCCGGTCGCTGCTCACCGCAGTCTCGTACGTCGGCGGCTACCGGAGGGCCCGCGGCCGGCGCCTCATGGGGCTGTTCGCCGGGATGTACTTCGGGGGCTTCCGGCCTGCCGAGGTGGTGGGCCTGGCCGAGCCGGACCTGACGCTCCCCACCTCCGGGTGGGGCTCTGCGCTCCTCCATCGGACGCGTCCGAGCGTGGGCAAGCAGTGGACCGACTCCGGCGAGAGCCACGACGACCGCGGGCTGAAGAACCGTCCGAACGAGGACGTCCGGCGCGTTCCCATTCCTCCCCAGCTCGTGAGCATCTTCCGCGAGCACATCGACACCTTCGGGACCGCCGACGACGGCCGCCTGTTCTTCAGCGAGAACGGGGGAGTGGTCTCGTCCTCGACCTACTACCGGGCCTGGCAGGAAGCCCGCACGCTGGCGCTCCCGCCGGCCGTGGTCGCCTCGCCGCTCGCCCGGCGCCCGTATGACCTGCGGCACTCTGCGCTCTCCACGTGGCTCAACGCCGGGGTGGACGCGACCGAGGTAGCCGAGCGCGCGGGCAACAGCGTTGAGGTCCTGCTCAGTCGATACGCCAAGTGCCTCGACGGCAGGCAGGAGGTGGCGAACCGCCGGATCGAGGACCTGTTGCGCGAGTACGAGTGACCGCAGACGACGGCACGCCCCGAGGCCCCTGGACCTTTCCGGGGGCCTTCGCCATGTCGCGGGCCGACCTGGGCCGATGCCCGGCATTCCTGTCCACAGAACAGTCCACGGCGGTGAGCTCCGGGACTCGGTGATCCGACGAGCTGACGACCGGTTGAGGAGTTCGATCGCTGATCGCTCGTATCACTCATTCTGGTGCGCTTCGTATGCGCATTATGTGCATGACGCCCAGGATTGGCTCACGATGTGTTGTGTCTCCTTTCATAGGGGTGAAACGCCATGCCGACGTTTGTCACGTTGCTGAACTGGACCGATCAGGGGGTCCGGGGCTACAAGGACACCCTGCAGCGCGCCGAGGCCTTCGCCGCAGCGGCACAGAGGCTCGGGGCGAAGGTCCTGAGCATTTTCTGGACCGTCGGTCCGTACGACGCCGTGGCCGTCGTAGAGGCGCCTGACGACGAGACCGCCACCGCGGTGCTCCTGCAGGTCGGCGGGTTGGGCAACGTCCGTACCACG
Source organism: Streptomyces sp. NPDC002133 (assembly GCF_040296405.1). NCBI lineage: Bacteria > Bacillati > Actinomycetota > Actinomycetes > Kitasatosporales > Streptomycetaceae > Streptomyces > Streptomyces sp. NPDC002133. Next base: position 83,121 of record NZ_JBEOXF010000002.1, read on the forward strand.
ACCCTGCGGGCCTTCGGCCGGGAGGAGATGGACCGCATCATCGCCAAAGCCTCGGGCTGAGGACTTTCAGATCGAGGACCTGTTACGCGAGTACGAGTGACACGCTCACGGCGGTGCGCTCCGACGCCCGTGGACACGTTCGGAGTCGTCGTTATTTCGGTGGACTGACCTGGGTGGATGCCATCAAGATCCTGTCCACGAATAGTCCACAGACCCCGACATACGGCCGCTCCGAGCGGCGTGCGGCTGCGTATACGCGAAGACCCCGTCCTCAGCGTTCTCGCTGGTGGCGGGGTCTTTGGGCACCTCATCAAGGGTGCCCCCGGCAGGATTCGAACCTGCGCACACGGCTCCGGAGGCCGTTGCTCTATCCCCTGAGCTACGGGGGCGTTCACCGCTCTCGGCGGCGACGGGTAGAACCCTACCAGCTCCTGCGGGGTGGCCGTGAACAGGTATTTCCGGGCTGTCACGAGTGCCGTTTCCGCGCAGGTCACCGCGGGGGTTCCGCAGCCCACGCAGGCCCCATGCAGGCCCCACGCACACCCCACGCCGGCCCTCACGCGCCCACCGCCCCGAGCCGTCGGCCCCCTGTGCGCCCGCGCGCCCGCCACCCCGCAGGCCCCACGCCGGCGTCCCCCACACCCCCCGCGTCCCCCGCGCGGGTCGGAAGTGGGGAAAACCCGGACGCGGCCCGGCTGCGGGACCTACTCTCGAGTTGTGTCAGGCGCTTCCGGCCGGGTGCTCGTTGTTGATGACAACAGGGTCATTCGGCAGCTGATCAGGGTCAATCTCGAGCTGGAGGGCTTCGAGGTCGTGACCGCGGCCGATGGTGCCGAGTGCCTGGACGTCGTGCACGAGGTGGGGCCGGATGTGATCACGCTCGATGTGGTGATGCCGCGGCTCGACGGGCTGCGGACCGCCGCTCGGCTGCGGGCCGATCCGCGGACCAGGAGCGTGCCGGTGGCGATCATCAGCGCGTGTACGCAGTATGAGGTGGAGACCGGGCTCGCCGCCGGGGTGGACGCCTTTCTCGCGAAGCCGTTCGAGCCGGCCGAGCTGGTGCGGCTCGTGCGGCGGTTGACGCATCGGGAGGGCCCGCCGTCAGTCGACGGCAGGCATGGTGCCGGGCGGGCGGGGAGCACCCGGGGCTGAATCCGTCGGCCCGTGGCTGCGTAGGCCGGTAGATCCGTGGGCCACTGGGCCCGCGGACCGTAGACCTGTAGTCCGTCGGCCCGCAGGGCTGAGCCCGGGAGGGTGACCGACGGCTGCCCGGATGGCGAAACCGGTTCGCGATCACACCCCCTTCCTCCCATACGCTTGTCCCGTGACCCCCGCAGAGCTCTCCCATACCGTGCTGGGCGCCGTGCGCCGTGCGGTCGAGGAGGGTGCCCTGGGGGTGCGCGGGGCGGTGCCCGACCGGGTCAAGATCGAGCGGCCCCGGCCCGGGGGGCGCGGGGACTACGCCACCAATGTCGCGCTGCGGCTGGCCGGGCCCGCCGGGCGGCAGACTCGTGAGGTCGCCGAGATCCTGCGGGCGCGCATCGACGGCGCCCCCGGCATCGCACAGGTCGAGATCACCGGACCCGGGTTCCTGAACTTCACCCTGGCGCAGGGTTCCGCCGCCGCGACCCTCCGTGCCGTACGCGAGCAGGGACCGCGGTACGGCTACGGCGACGGCCTTGCCGGGACGCGCCTCTCCTTCGCGCCCGCCGACGGGCTCCGCGCCGCCATCGTCACCGACACCGTCGTGCGGCTGCTGCGCGCCCAGGGCGTCGACGCCCGCATCGAGCCGGGCGGCGAGGAACGGATCACGGCCGTTCCCGTACGCGACGACCGCGACGGCCACGGAGACGGGCTCTTCGAGCGGCTCGGCCCCGACGCCGCCCGCTGGGCGCTGCTCCGCGCCGCCGGTCACGATCATCCGAAGCTCGACGACGACCTTCTCGTACAGAGCGAGGGCAACCCGCTCTTCCGGGTGCGCTACGCGTACTCCCGCAGCCGGGCCCTCACCCGCGGCGCCACACGGCTCGGCATGCCCGGCCGGTACGAGGACGACGTCGACGCACCCGCTCTCCTCGCCGCCATGGGCGATCACCCCGCGGTCCTCGCCTCCGCCGCCCGCCTTCGCGCGCCCGACCGGCTCGCGCGGCACCTGGAGACCACCGCCGACGCACTCCTCGGCTTCCAGCACACCGTGCTGCCCCGCGGCGACGAGAAACCCTCGGCCGCCCACCGGTCCCGGCTCGCACTCGCCGAAGCCGCCGGGACGGTGCTGGCCGGCGGCCTGGCCCTGCTCGGCATCAGCGCACCCGAATACTTGTAGTGGATGTGAGAGAGACAGCATGAGCCGTTCAGCGCACCCGGCCGGGCCCCGTCACGGAGATGTCCTGCCCGAGGGGCACTACACCCCGCCGCCCACCGACCTCAACGCCCTCGACGAGAAGGTCTGGGCGCGCACCGTGCGCCGCGACGACGACGGCGTCGTCACGGTCGGCGGGATCGATGTGGCAAGGCTCGCCGAGGAGTTCGGCACTCCTGCCTACTTCCTCGACGAGACCGACTTCCGTGCCCGCTGCCGTGCCTGGGCCGACGCGTTCGGCAAGGACGCCGACGTGTTCTACGCCGGGAAGGCCTTCCTCAGCCGCGCCGTCGTGCGCTGGCTGAAGGAGGAGGGGCTCAACCTTGACGTGTGCTCCGGCGGCGAGCTCACCACCGCACTCGATGCCGGAATGCCTGCCGAGCGCATCGCCTTCCACGGGAACAACAAGTCCGCCGACGAGATCGAGAGGGCCGTACAGGCCGGCGTCGGGCGCATCGTCCTCGACTCCTTCCAGGAGATCGTCCGCGTCGCGCACATCGCCCAGTCCCTCGGCAGGCGCCAGCGCGTCCAGATCCGCGTCACCGTCGGCGTCGAGGCGCACACCCACGAGTTCATCGCCACCGCCCACGAGGACCAGAAGTTCGGGATCGCGCTCGCGGGCGGCGAGGCGGCCGAGGCCGTGCGCCGGGCGCTCCAGCTCGACGGGCTCGAACTCATCGGCATCCACTCCCACATCGGCTCGCAGATCTTCGACATGGCCGGCTTCGAGGTCTCCGCCCGCCGCGTCGTCCAGTTGCTCGCGGCCGTCCGGGACGAGCACGGCGTCGAGCTGCCCGAGATCGACCTCGGCGGCGGCCTCGGTATCGCGTACACCTCGGACGACGACCCGCGCGAGCCCCATGAGATCGCCAAGGCGCTCGGCGAGATCGTCACCCGCGAGTGCGAGGCGGCCGGGCTGCGCACGCCTCGCATCTCGGTCGAGCCCGGCCGCGCCATCGTCGGACCGACGGCGTTCACGCTGTACGAGGTCGGCACGATCAAGCGGCTCGAGGGGCTGCGTACGTACGTCAGCGTCGACGGCGGCATGTCCGACAACATCCGCACCGCGCTGTACGACGCCGACTACAGCGTCGCGCTCGTCTCGCGTACGTCGACCGCCGGGCCGATGCTCGTCCGGGTCGTCGGCAAGCACTGCGAGAGCGGCGACATCGTCGTCAGGGACGCGTTCCTGCCCGCCGATCTGGCGCCCGGCGACCTGATCGCGGTGCCCGCCACAGGCGCGTACTGCCGCTCGATGGCCAGCAACTATAACCACGCACTCCGCCCGCCCGTCGTCGCGGTCAGGGACGGAGAGGCGCGCGTGATCGTCCGGCGTGAGACGGAGGAAGATCTTCTGCGTCTCGATGTCGGGTAATGAAATGAATGTCTCAGGATCCGGACGGGGAACAGAAAGCCCCGTCCGGTGAGTGAGACTGGATCGCACTCTGCCGACGGAACGGCTGTGCTCGATGAAAGGCGTAGGTCGAATGACGCGTACGCGACCGCTGAAGGTGGCGCTGCTGGGCTGTGGAGTGGTCGGCTCAGAGGTGGCGCGCATCATGACGACGCACGCCGACGACCTGGCCGCGCGCATCGGCGCCCCGGTGGAACTCGCAGGGATCGCCGTCCGCCGTCCCTCCAAGGTCCGTGAGGGCATCGACCGGGACCTCGTGACGACCGACGCCAAGGGCCTGGTCGAGCGCGACGACATCGACGTGGTGGTGGAGGTCATCGGCGGCATCGAGCCCGCCCGCTCCCTCATCACCCGCGCCTTCGAGCACGGCGCCTCCGTCGTCTCCGCCAACAAGGCGCTGCTCGCCGAGGACGGCGCCACGCTGTACGCCGCCGCCGAGAAACACGGCCAGGACCTCTACTTCGAGGCCGCTGTCGCCGGCGCGATCCCGCTGATCAGGCCGCTGCGCGAGTCGCTCGCCGGCGACAAGGTCAACCGTGTCCTCGGCATCGTCAACGGCACCACGAACTTCATCCTCGACAAGATGGACACCTCCGGCGCCGGCTACTCCGAGGCACTCGACGAGGCCACCGCCCTCGGATACGCCGAGGCCGACCCGACCGCCGACGTCGAGGGCTTCGACGCCGCGGCCAAGGCCGCGATCCTCGCCGGGATCTCCTTCCACACCCGCGTACGCCTCGACGACGTCTACCGCGAGGGCATGACCGAGGTCACGGCCGCCGACTTCGCCTCCGCCAGGCAGATGGGCTGCACCATCAAGCTGCTGGCGATCTGCGAGCGGGCGGCGGACGGGAAGTCCGTGACGGCCCGCGTCCACCCCGCGATGATCCCGCTCAGCCACCCGCTGGCCTCCGTCCGCGAGGCGTACAACGCGGTCTTCGTCGAGGCCGAGGCCGCCGGGCGCCTCATGTTCTACGGGCCCGGCGCCGGCGGCGCCCCGACCGCCTCCGCGGTCCTCGGCGACCTGGTCGCGGTCTGCCGCAACAAGCTCGCCGAGGCCACCGGGCCCGGCGAGTCCGTGTACACGCAGCTGCCCGTGAGCCCCATGGGCGACGTCGTGACGCGGTACCACATCAGCCTCGACGTGGCCGACAAGCCGGGCGTCCTCGCCCAGGTCGCGACGGTCTTCGCCGAGCACGGCGTATCCATCGACACGGTGCGCCAGACGGGCAAGGACGGCGAGGCATCGCTCGTCGTCGTCACCCACCGCGCGCCCGACGCCGCCCTCTCGGGGACCGTCGAGGCGCTGCGCAATCTCGACACCGTGCGTGGTGTCGCCAGCATCATGCGGGTTGAAGGAGAGTAAGCACCCATGAGCACTCGCACTCACCAGTGGCGCGGCATCATCGAGGAGTACCGGGACCGGCTCCCGGTCACGGACACGACGCCGGTCGTCACGCTCGGCGAGGGCGGCACGCCGCTCGTACACGCCCAGACGCTCTCCGAGGCCACCGGCTGTGAGGTGTATCTCAAGGTCGAGGGTGCGAACCCGACCGGATCCTTCAAGGACCGCGGTATGACCATGGCGATCACCAAGGCCAAGGAGGAGGGTGCGAAGGCCGTCATCTGCGCCTCCACCGGCAACACTTCCGCCTCCGCCGCCGCATACGCCGGCCGCGCCGGAATGGTCTCCGCCGTGCTGATCCCGCAGGGCAAGATCGCGATGGGCAAGCTGGGCCAGGCGCTGGTCCACGGCGCGAAGATCCTCCAGGTCGACGGCAATTTCGACGACTGCCTGGTGCTGGCCCGTGGCCTCTCCGAGAACTACCCGGTGGCGCTGGTCAATTCGGTCAACCCGGTCCGTATCGAGGGCCAGAAGACCGCGGCGTTCGAGATCGTCGACGCGCTCGGCGACGCCCCCGACGTCCATGTGCTGCCCGTCGGCAACGCCGGCAACATCACGGCGTACTGGCGGGGTTACAAGGAGTACGCGGCGGACGAGCTGGCCGCGCACACCCCCCGCATGTGGGGCTTCCAGGCTTCCGGCTCCGCGCCGATCGTGCGCGGCGAGGTCGTCAAGGACCCGTCGACCATCGCCACCGCGATCCGCATCGGCAACCCGGCGTCCTGGGAGTTCGCGCTGGCGGCCCGGGACGAGTCGGGCGGCTTCATCGACGAGGTGACCGACCGTCAGATCCTGCGCGCCTACAAGCTGCTGGCCACGCGCGAGGGCGTCTTCGTGGAGCCGGCGTCGGCCGCGTCCGTGGCCGGTCTGCTGAAGGCCGCCGAGGAGGGCAAGGTCGACCGCGGGCAGAAGATCGTCTGCACGGTCACCGGCAACGGCCTCAAGGACCCGGACTGGGCTGTCGCCGGAGCGCCCCAGCCCGTCACGGTGCCGGTGGACGCGGTGGCTGCCGCCGAGCGGCTCGGGCTCGCGTAGGGCCCAGGTCGCGTACCTGTCCGCGTTGCGCGCCCTACGTGTATGCGGCACGTGCGACCCACCTCGTACAGAAGGAGCATGGGAGGCTTGCGACACGCATCGTGCGCCTCCCATGCGCCCTATGTCGCCGCTCAACCTTCCTTCGATAGGCTGTACTGACCCGCCCGCGCATATGCCGCGGAGTTGCCGTGTTCGCGGCCCACGGGTCCTCGTACATTCGTCAAAACCTCGTCATCCCGCCGATCAGAACCAAGGAGTGTCGTCGAGCGATGGCCGGTCCTGCGTTCCGCGCCGCCGCCGTCCGGGTGCGCGTCCCCGCGACCAGCGCCAACCTCGGGCCGGGCTTCGATGCCTTCGGCCTGTCGCTGGGGCTGTACGACGACGTCGTCGTCCGGGTGGCGGACTCCGGTCTGCACATCGACATCGCCGGCGAGGGCGCCGAGACGCTGCCCCGCGACGAGAGCCATCTGCTCATGCGCTCGCTGCGCACGGCCTTCGACCTCCTCGGCGGGCAGCCGCGCGGCCTCGAGGTCGTCTGTGCCAACCGCATCCCGCACGGCCGTGGCCTGGGCTCGTCGTCCGCGGCCATCTGCGCCGGCATCGTCGCCGCGCGCGCGGTGACCATAGGCGGCGACGCCCGGCTCGACGACGCGGCGCTGCTGGAGCTCGCCACCGAGATCGAGGGGCACCCGGACAATGTCGCCGCCTGTCTTCTCGGCGGCTTCACTCTTGCCTGGACCGACGCCGGCGCGGCGCGGGCCATCAGGATGGATCCGTCCGATTCCATCGTTCCGGTGGTTTTCGTGCCGTCGAAGCCGGTGCTCACCGAGACCGCGCGCGGCCTGCTGCCGCGTACGGTTCCGCACGTCGACGCCGCGGCCAACGCGGGCCGTGCCGCACTGCTCGTCGAGGCCCTGACCAGGCGCCCCGAGCTGCTGCTGCCCGCCACCGAGGACCGGCTCCACCAGGAGTACCGGGCTCCCGCGATGCCGCAGAGCGTGGAACTTGTCAACCGACTGCGCGCGGACGGCGTCCCAGCAGTCATCTCCGGCGCTGGCCCCACGGTGCTCGCGCTGGCCGAGGGCGGTGCGGCCGACAAGGTCGCACGACTGGCGGGCGAGGGCTGGGCGGCGAACCGGCTGGCCCTCGACGCTGCGGGAGCGAGTGTCCTGCCGCTCGCTTCGTAGCGACACGGGATTGCCGGTGATGGAGAGGGGGAATGTTTGTTGGAGCCGGTAGTGTTAACCTCAAGTACGCAGCCCACATTCTTGTGGTGCGGTGCTTCGTGTCCCCATCCGGGACCACCCATTCTTCCGGGAGCCTCCCCAACTGCCTGAGCAGCCTGCCTGAGCAGTTTCGAGCACGCTCCGGAACCGGCACGACACCCCTCGCTTTCCCAGGAGAGGGCCGAGCAGGGGGACTCGGGCCGGGCCTTGCACGTACATCTCTTCCGCCGTACCCGGCGGGACCACCGCCCCGGCTTCGGTCCGCGATCCGCAAGATCACAGACCGCCGTCGGACAGCACAACCGGTCGCCGAGCCAGAAGGCCGACGTCCGCTCCAGGGAAGGACCCTTCGTGAGCGACACCACCGATCTGATGGGCGTGACTGCCGACAGCAACGTCGACACCACCGCGCCCGCCGCAGGTGCTGCCACTGGCACCACCTCACGGCGCCGCCGCTCCGGCACCGGCCTCGAGGGCATGGTCCTGGCCGAGCTGCAGCAGGTCGCGTCCGGCCTCGGCATCAGGGGCACCGCGCGCATGCGCAAGAGCCAGCTGATCGAGGTCATCAAGGAGGCGCAGGCCGGAGGCTCAGCCCCGGCGAAGAGCGCCGATGCGGGCGAGGCCGAGGCCAAGCCGAAGCGGCGTGCCACCTCCAGGGCCCGTGCGGGCGAGGAGAGCACCGCGGCAGCCGAGCCGAAGGCCGAGAAGGCCGTCGCCCAGCAGCAGATCGACATTCCCGGTCAGCCCGCCAGCGAGGACGCCCCGGCCGGCGAACGCCGTCGTCGCCGTGCCACCGCACCCGCCGGCAGTCCCGAGGGCGAGGCCGCACAGGCCGAGCCGAAGGGCGACGTCAAGACCGAGGCCAGGACCGAGGCGCAGCCCGAGGCCAGGGCCGAGGCCGCCACGGACACGGCGGAGGGCCGCCGGGGCGACCGTCAGCGTGACCGCGGCGAGCGCGGCGACCGTCAGCGCGACGGTCGGCGCGACCGCGACCGCGACCGTGACCGGCGCGGCGGCAAGGGCGACGACCAGCAGGGCGGCCAGCGCCAGCAGGGCGGCGGCCAGCAGCAGCGCCAGGGCGGCGGGCCGCAGGACGACTTCGACGACGAGAGCGGTCGGCGCGGACGCCGTGGGCGCTACCGCGACCGCCGTGGCCGCCGTGGCCGCGACGACTTCGCGACCGGCGAGCCGCAGGTCTCCGAGGACGACGTTCTGATCCCCGTCGCGGGCATCCTGGACATCCTCGACAACTACGCCTTCATCCGGACCTCCGGCTACCTGCCCGGTCCGAACGACGTGTACGTGTCGCTGGCCCAGGTCCGCAAGAGCGGTCTGCGCAAGGGTGACCACGTCACCGGCGCGGTCCGCCAGCCCAAGGAGGGCGAGCGCCGCGAGAAGTTCAACGCGCTGGTCCGCCTGGACTCCGTCAACGGCATGGCGCCCGAATCCGGCCGTGGCCGCCCGGAGTTCAACAAGCTGACCCCGCTCTACCCGCAGGACCGGCTCCGTCTGGAGACCGACCCGGGTGTGCTGACCACCCGCATCATCGACCTCGTGTCGCCGATCGGTAAGGGCCAGCGAGGCCTGATCGTGGCCCCGCCGAAGACCGGCAAGACCATGATTCTGCAGGCGATCGCCAACGCGATCACGGTCAACAGCCCCGAGTGCCACCTGATGGTCGTCCTCGTCGACGAGCGTCCGGAAGAGGTCACCGACATGCAGCGGTCGGTGAAGGGCGAGGTCATCTCCTCGACCTTCGACCGCCCGGCCGAGGACCACACCACGGTCGCCGAGCTGGCCATCGAGCGCGCGAAGCGTCTCGTCGAGCTGGGTCACGACGTGGTCGTCCTGCTGGACTCGATCACCCGTCTGGGCCGCGCCTACAACCTGGCGGCCCCGGCCTCCGGACGCATTCTGTCCGGTGGCGTCGACTCGACCGCGCTCTACCCGCCGAAGCGCTTCTTCGGCGCCGCGCGCAACATCGAGGACGGCGGCTCGCTGACCATCCTGGCCACCGCGCTGGTCGAGACCGGCTCGCGCATGGACGAGGTGATCTTCGAGGAGTTCAAGGGCACCGGCAACATGGAGCTCAAGCTCGACCGGAAGCTCTCCGACAAGCGCATCTTCCCGGCGGTGGACGTCGACGCGTCCAGCACCCGTAAGGAAGAGATCCTGCTCGGTGCCGATGAGCTCTCCATCGTCTGGAAGCTGCGCCGGGTGCTGCACGCGCTCGACCAGCAGCAGGCGATCGAGCTGCTGCTCGACAAGATGAAGCAGACGAAGTCGAACGCCGAGTTCCTGCTGCAGATCCAGAAGACGACGCCGGCGCCGGGCAACGGCAACGACTGATTCTGGACAACTCTGCCCAATTGAGGGCCCGTTCCGTTACGCGAGTGACGGAGCGGGCCCTCTGTTTGTAGTATCGGGCAGCCGTTCCCCACCAACGGCCACCTACACTTCACCAGCCGTTCCCCCACGCGGCCTCCTTTGTCGTTTCACCCATACTCATGGAGACACGCGTGCGCGCATCGCGCCATGGCAGACCCGTTCACCGGGTCCGCAGACTCATAGCGGCCGGTGTGGCCGCACTCTCCCTCGCCGCCGGCGCCTTCGCGTTCAGCGCCCAGGCGGACGAGACCGAGCCCCAGTTCCGGGCCCCGAAGGGCTACAAGGTCGCGGACGCCCCGCCGAAGTCCGGGACGCCGTCGCCGCGCATCATCGGCGGCACGACCACCTCGTTCAGCAGCGCGCCGTACATGGTGCAGCTGCTGTTCGACTTCTACGACGACGGCTACCTGTACTTCAACTGCGGTGGCACGCTGGTGGCCCCCAACAAGGTCCTCACCGCCGCGCACTGTGTCACCGACGAGTTCGGCAGCCCGCTCGACTTCGCGCGTGACGGCCTGATCCTGGCCGGCACCTCGAAGCTCGTCGGCGGCCCCACGAACTCCGAGGGCACCGCTGTCAACGTCAGCCGCCAGTGGGTCCACCCCGGCTACAGCACCGAGACGTTCAGCAACGACATCGCCGTCCTGACGCTCTCCAAGCCGCTGCCGTACAAGCCGCTGCCGCTCGCCGGCCCCGGCGACCTCGCGTCGTACAACGCGGGCACCAACAGCATCACGCTCGGCTGGGGCCTGACCTCGTCGGACGCCGACTCCGCCACGCTCGCGTCGACGCTCCAGCAGGTCGTGCTGCCGCTGCACTCGAACCAGGAGTGCCTGGAGAACCTCGACCCGTTCTTCCAGGACAACGGCACCATGTTCTGCGCCGGCCAGGCCGGTACGGGCAGCGACGCCACCGGCAAGACGCCCTGCCCGGGTGACTCCGGCGGTCCGGTCCTGGTCAAGGGCAAGGTCGTCGGCGTCGTCTCCTGGGGCATCAACTCCGCGGACGGCCAGCAGCTGTGCAACGTGGTCGGTGCCTACGAGGCGTTCGCCCACGTCGCCAACCTGAAGTCGGCGGTCCAGCCGCGGATCGACGACACGGACCTCACCCGTGACGGCCGCGCCGACCTGTTCGCCCGTACGTCCGCCGGTGCGGACTACAGCTTCACGTCCAACGGCGTCGGCTTCTCCACGAAGACCGCGTTCTCGGGCACGTACTCGGGCTACAACATCGTGGCGCAGACCGACCTCAACCGGGACGGCTACCAGGACTTCGTGGTCCGCCAGACCTCCAACGGCGAGCTCCGCTGGGTCCGTCGCAGCCCCACCTCGTCGACGTACGTCTCCGGCCGCATCGCCGCCGGGTTCGGCACCTACCGTGCGATCCTCGCTCCCGGTGACGTGACCGGCGACGCCCTCCCCGACGTGGTCGGCGTCTCCTCGTCCGGTGCGCTCGTGGTCCTGCCGGGCAACGGCGCCGGCGGCGTCGGCACCCTCAAGGTCATCGGCTCCGGCTACCAGAAGTACAACGCGGTCCGCGGCCACGGTGACTTCAACGGCGACAGCCTCACCGACCTGCTCGTCCGCAACAGCAGCAGCACCGCGCTCTACCTGATCCCGGGCACCGGCAACGCCGCGGCCCCGTTCGGGGCGCCGGTCCTGCAGGCCTCGTCGTGGGGCACGTACAACCTCATCGTCACGCCCGGTGACGTCTCCGGCGACGGCAAGCCCGACGTGGTGACCCGCACCTCCAACGGCGCGCTCCAGCTCCACCGGGGCAACGGCACCACCACGGGAACGCTGCGTGCGCCGGTCCAGGCCGGCACCGGCTTCTCCGGCTACAACCTCTTCGGCTGAGCAGGCCGCAGCAGGAGACCGACAAGAGATCCCGGTCACACCCCCGGCCCGCTGGGTCAGGGCGGTGACCGAGACGAAACAGCAGGTGAAACAGGGTTCGTGCCCACCGTGTCCACCACGGTGGGCACGGCCCTTTTCTCACTCACCTCTCAGGACCCCGTGCAACCCTTCTGCGCACTCCGCCGTCTCACCAGTGGCGTAACAAAGCTTGACAGGGTGGACAAACCGTGCCTGAACACGACGGCCGGGGGGCAGCAGAACCTACGAGGGCTTGAGGAGATATGGCCGACCAGACCAAGGGCAGTCGAATACGAGCCACGGGCAGGCGCCGCAAGCAGCGCAGCGCGGGACACCGTGGCGCGGCCCTCGCCGCCTGGTCAGCGGCCGGCCTCGTACTCATCGGCGGGTCCGGAGCCGGCTACGTCTACTTCAGGCTCAACGACAACATCCAGAGCGTCGACATCAACGCCCAGCTCGGCAAGAACCGTCCCGACAACGTCGACAACGGCTCCATGGACATCCTCGTCCTCGGCTCCGACTCGCGCTCCGGGGCCAACGGCAAGTACGGGGCCGACGACGGCGGCGCCCGCTCCGACACCGCGATGATCGTGCACGTCTACGAGGGCCACAAGAAGGCCTCGGTGGTCTCCGTGCCCCGCGACACCCTCATAGACCGGCCCCAGTGCGCCGACGGCGACGGCAAGGCGATCGACGGCGAGAGCCGCGCCATGTTCAACACCGCCTACGAGGTCGGCGGCCCCGCCTGCGCGGTCAAGACCGTCGAGAAGATCTCCGGCATCCGCATGGACCACTACATAGAGGTCGACTTCACCGGCTTCAAGAAGATCATCGACGAGCTCGGCGGCGTCGACATCACCACCACCGAGGCGATCAACGACTCCAAGAGCCACCTCGACCTCGAGCCCGGCACCCACACCCTCGACGGGGAGCAGGCCCTCGGACTCGTCCGCACCCGCAAGGCTGTCGGCAACGGCAGCGACCTGGGCCGGATCCAGCTCCAGCAGGCCTTCATCAAGGCACTGATCCAGCAGGTCAGGGACGTCGGCGTGTTCAGCAGCCCGAAGAAGCTGTACGACCTGGCCGACAGCGCCACCAAGGCGATCACGACCGACTCCGAGCTCGACTCGGTCCAGGAACTCGTCGGCTTCGCGAACGGGCTGAAGGGACTGGGCGCCGAGGACGTCACGATGATCACGATGCCCGTCGATTACGACAGGATCGACCCCAACCGGGTCGTGCCGCTGAAGAAGCAGGGCAAGCAGGTCTGGACCGCCCTCCAGAACGACCTCCCGATCCCCGCGTCCGCCACCAAGGGCACCGCGGACGGCCTGGCCGAGGACATCGTGCAGTAGCCGGGATCACTTCGTGCGTACCGCGGGCGCGCCTCGGGCGTATCGCCGCGGGCGTGCCCCAGGAATACCTGCGGACCGACCCCGGTTTTGGGAGATGCGGCCAGTCCTGGCAGACTGGTACGTCGGCCCCGGTTCACGTACGCGCATCCCGCGTGTGCGACCCGGTGCCCTCCCGAAACTAGGAGACACCTTGAAGCGCGACATCCACCCCGAGTACGTCGAGACCCAGGTGAGCTGCACCTGCGGCGCGTCGTTCACCACCCGCAGCACGATCCAGGCCGGCACCATCCGCGCCGAGGTCTGCTCCGAGTGCCACCCGTTCTACACGGGCAAGCAGAAGATCCTCGACACCGGTGGCCGTGTGGCCCGCTTCGAGGCCCGCTTCGGCAAGGCTGCCGGCTCCGCCAAGAAGTAGCGAGCCACTGCGCCGGTCTTCGGCTGCCCCTGTGCGGGGCGGCCGGGACCGGCGCTTTGCCGTCTCCCCAGCAGCCACATCATGCAAGAAACCAGGAGCCCCCGATGTTCGAGGCGGTCGAGGAACTGATCGGCGAGCACGCCGATCTCGAGAAGAAGCTCGCCGACCCTTCGGTCCACGCGGACCAGGCGAATGCGCGCAAGCTCAACAAGCGGTACGCCGAGCTGACCCCGATCGTCACCACGTACCGCGCCTGGAAGCAGACCGGGGACGACATCGAGACGGCCCGGGAGCTCGCCCACGACGATCCCGACTTCGCCGCCGAGGTCAAGGAGCTGGAGAAGCAGCGCGAGGAGCTCACCGACAAGCTCCGTCTGCTGCTCGTCCCGCGCGACCCCAGCGACGACAAGGACGTCATCCTGGAGATCAAGGCCGGCGCGGGCGGCGACGAGTCGGCGCTGTTCGCCGGCGACCTGCTGCGGATGTACCTGCGCTACGCCGAGCGCGTCGGGTGGAAGACCGAGATCATCGACGCCACCGAGTCCGAGCTGGGCGGCTACAAGGACGTCCAGGTCGCGGTGAAGACCAAGGGCGGCAACGGCGCGACCGAGCCCGGTCAGGGTGTCTGGGCGCGGCTCAAGTACGAGGGCGGCGTGCACCGCGTGCAGCGTGTGCCGGCCACCGAGTCGCAGGGCCGTATCCACACGTCCGCGGCCGGTGTGCTCGTCACCCCCGAGGCCGAGGAGGTGGACGTCGAGATCAACCCCAACGATCTGCGCATCGACGTCTACCGCTCGTCCGGACCCGGCGGCCAGTCCGTCAACACGACCGACTCCGCGGTGCGCATCACGCACCTCCCGACCGGAGTGGTCGCTTCCTGCCAGAACGAGAAGAGCCAGCTCCAGAACAAGGAGCAGGCCTTGCGTATCCTGCGCTCCAGGCTGCTCGCCGCGGCCCAGGAAGCGGCCGAGCAGGAAGCCGCGGACGCCCGCCGCAGCCAGGTCCGCACGGTCGACCGCTCCGAGAAGATCCGTACGTACAACTTCCCGGAGAACCGGATCTCGGACCACCGCGTCGGATTCAAGGCGTACAACTTGGACCAGGTGCTCGACGGGGAACTGGATGCCGTGATCCAGGCCTGCGTCGACGCCGACTCCGCGGCGAAGCTCGCCGCTGCCTGAGCCGTACCGGTGGCGAGAGCCGCGCACCGAACGAACCGCCCAGCCCGGAGGACCAGCGTGCCGTCGCTCCCCGGGGGACGACCCCCGTACCCCCGATCCCTGCTGCTTGCCGAGGTGGCCCAGGCCACCCAGCGGCTGGCCGACGCCGGCGTGCCCTCGCCCCGCTTCGACGCGGAGGAGCTCGCCGCGTTCGTCCACGACGTGAAGCGCGGCGAGCTGCACCTGGTCAAGGACGCGGACTTCGACGCGCGTTACTGGGAGGCCATCGCCCGCCGCGAGGCGCGTGAGCCGCTGCAGCACATCACCGGACGTGCCTTCTTCCGCTATCTGGAGCTCCAGGTCGGCCCCGGTGTCTTCGTGCCCCGGCCCGAGACCGAGTCGGTCGTCGGCTGGGCCATAGACGCGGTGCGTGCCATGGACGTCGTCGAGCCGCTCGTGGTCGACCTGTGCTCCGGCTCCGGTGCCATCGCCCTGGCCGTCGCGCAGGAGGTACCGCGCTCGCGCGTGCACGCCGTGGAGCTGTCCGAGGACGCGATCGGCTGGACGCGCAAGAACGCCGAGGGGTCCAGGGTCACCGTCCACCAGGGCGACGCTCTGAGCGCCCTCCCCGAGTTCGACGGCCAGGTCGACCTGGTCATCTCCAACCCGCCGTACATCCCGCTCACCGAGTGGGAGTACGTCGCCCCCGAGGCGCGTGACCACGACCCGCAGATGGCCCTTTTCTCCGGTGAGGACGGCCTCGACACCATCCGCGGCATCGAGCGCACCGCGCACCGGCTGCTGCGGCCCGGCGGTCTCGTGGTCGTCGAGCACGCCGACACCCAGGGCGGCCAGGTGCCGTGGATCTTCAACGAGGAGGCCGGCTGGGCGGACGCGGCCGACCACCCCGACCTGAACAACCGCCCGCGCTTCGCGACCGCCCGCAAGGCCATGCCGTGATCAACCGCACTGTGTACGTGTCCAGGTACGAGGAGGCCCGCTGATGGCTCGGCGATACGACTGCAACGACGCGACGGACCGCACCACCGGCCTGCGGGAAGCGGCATCGGCCGTCCGCCGCGGCGAGCTCGTCGTGCTGCCCACCGACACCGTGTACGGCATCGGTGCGGACGCGTTCAGCTCGGAGGCCGTCGCCGACCTGCTGGAGGCCAAGGGGCGCGGCCGCAACATGCCCACCCCGGTCCTCATCGGCTCGCCGAACACGCTGCACGGCCTGGTCACCGACTTCTCGGAGCAGGCGTGGGAGCTCGTCGACGCCTTCTGGCCGGGCGCGCTGACGCTCGTGGCCCGGCACCAGCCGTCGCTGCAGTGGGACCTCGGTGACACCCGGGGCACGGTCGCGATCCGGATGCCGCTGCACCCGGTGGCCATCGAGCTGCTCACGGACGTCGGCCCGATGGCCGTGTCGTCCGCCAATCTCACCGGTCACCCGGCGCCCGAGGACTGCGACGCCGCGCAGGACATGCTCGGCGACTCCGTCTCCGTCTACCTCGACGGCGGCCCCACGCCCGGCATCGTGCCGTCCTCGATCGTCGACGTCACCGGGAAGGTCCCGGTCCTGCTGCGTGCGGGCGCGCTGGACGCGGAGGAGCTCCGGAAGGTCGTACCCGACCTCGAGGTGGCCAATTGACAGCCCCTGAGGGGCGTGGCATAGGCGGTACGGAGAACACCTTCCGCATCCTCCACGTCAGCACCGGCAACGTCTGCCGCTCGCCGATCACCGAGCGGCTGACCCGGCATGCCCTCAGCCACCGCCTCGGCGATGCTCTGATCGGTGGGCTGATCGTGGAGAGCGCGGGGACCTGGGGCCACGAGGGTGCCCCGATGGAGGCCAACGCGGCGACGGTCCTCACCGACTTCGGCGCCGACCCGAGCGGTTTCGTGGGCCGTGAGCTGCTCGACGAGCACGTCATCCGTGCGGACCTGGTGCTGACCGCGACCCGCGACCACCGTGCGCAGGTCATCTCCATGGGCCACTCGGCGGGCCTGCGCACCTTCACCCTGAAGGAGTTCACGCGCCTCGTCCGTGCGATAGACCCGGCGACGCTGCCGCACCCCCTGGACGACGGCGTCGTCGAACGAGCCCGGGCGCTGGTGCGTGCGGCCGCCGCTCTACGCGGGTGGCTGCTGGCGCCGAGCGCGGAGGCGGACGAGGTCTACGACCCCTACGGGGCGCCGATCACCTTCTTCCGCTCGATCGGCGACGAGATCAACCAGGCCCTGGACCCCGTGGTCACCGCCCTGACGGGCGTCCCGACGCGCGGCTGACCCGCTCGCCGCTCGGCGCTCTGCCTCCTGCGGCATCCAGTGTCCGTGTGGAGCCCGTCCGGCGTTCGAGGCCGGGGCGCGCGGGTCGAGCCCGGCGGACCCGGTCGCGTCAGGCCCGTACGGGCTTCGAGGGCGGGCAGGTGGGTCGAGGGCGGGTTGCGGGTCGGGCCGGGCGGTACTTGGTCGCGTCAGGCCCGTGCGGGCTTCGAGGGCGGGCAGGTGGGTCGAGGGCGGGTTGCGGGTCGGGCCGGGCGGTATTTGGTTGCGTCAGGCCCGTGCGGGCTTCGAGGGCGGGCAGGTGGGTCGAGGGCGGGTTGCGGGTCGGGCCGGGCGGTATTTGGTCGCGTCAGGCCCGTGCGGGCTTCGAGGGCGGGCAGGTGGGTCGAGCCCGGCGGACTCGGTCGCATCAGCCCCCGTACGGCCCTCGAGGACGGGTGCGCGGGCCTGCTGGACGGTGCCGGCCACGTCGCTGGGCCCCGAGGGGCTCGCCCGCACGTGCGCCTCCGGGCTCACCCGCACACGACCGCGCCGTATGCCGGGCGCGGCGGCGGTGCCCGGCCTACATTGGAGGGGCCGTAGTCCCACGCGAGGCCCGGAGCCCACGATGCCGGTCAGCACTGCAGCGTCAGCCGCCCCCCACGCGCCGGAGCTCGAGGCTCTGCGCCGGCAGGATCCGGAGATCGCCGAGGTGATCCTCGGCGAGATCACCCGGCAGGCCGACAGCCTCCAGATGATCGCCGCCGAGAACTTCACCTCACCCGCCGTCCTCGCCGCCCTCGGCTCCCCGCTCGCCAACAAGTACGCCGAGGGCTACCCCGGCGCCCGCCACCACGGCGGCTGCGAGCTGGTCGATGCCGCCGAGCGCATCGCGGTCGAGCGCGCGACCGCGCTCTTCGGCGCGGAGCACGCCAATGTGCAGCCGCACTCCGGCTCGTCCGCCGTGCTCGCGGCGTACGCGGCGCTGCTGCGGCCCGGCGACACCGTGCTCGCGATGGGGCTCGCCTTCGGCGGACACCTCACGCACGGTTCCCCGGCCAACTTCTCGGGCCGCTGGTTCCAGTTCGTCCCGTACGGCGTGGACGCCGAGACCGGTCTCCTCGACTACGACCAGGTCCGCAGGCTCGCCCGCGAGAACCGGCCGAAAGCCATCGTCTGCGGCTCGATCTCGTATCCCCGGCACATGGACTACGCCGCGTTCCGCGAGATCGCCGACGAGGTGGGCGCGTATCTCATCGCGGACGCCGCGCATCCGATGGGACTGATCGCCGGGGGAGCGGCGCCGAGCCCCGTCCCGTACGCCGACGTCGTCTGCGCGACGACCCACAAGGTGCTGCGTGGTCCCCGCGGCGGAATGATCCTCTGCGGCAGCCATCTGGCCGAGCGCATCGACCGGGCGGTGTTCCCCTTCACCCAGGGCGGCGCCCAGATGCACACCATCGCCGCGAAGGCCGTCGCCTTCGGCGAGGCGGCCACCCCCGCCTTCACGACGTACGCCCAGCGGGTCGTCGCCAATGCCAGGGTCCTCGCCGAAGGGCTGGCCGCGGAGGGGTTCGCGATCACCACCGGCGGCACCGACACCCACCTCATCACCGCTGACCCCGCCCCACTGGGTGTGGACGGCCGCGCCGCACGTGGCCGGCTCGCGGCCGCGGGGCTCGTCCTGGACACCTGCGCCCTGCCCTACGGGGACGGGCGCGGAATCCGGCTCGGGACCGCGGCCGTCACCACCCAGGGCATGGGCGACGCGGAGATGGCCCGGATTGCTGTGCTGTTCGGCACGGCGCTGCGTGCGGAGGGCGAGGACATCCGCCGCGTGCGCGAAGAAGTGCGGGAACTGGCCGGGCGATTTCCTCCGTATTAAGGGCAGATCGGACTGCGTGCAACCGTCTTCGCCGTACGTATGTCCTCATGCATATGGCCAACAAAGCTAGGGTGTGGGGCTGAGATGGCCAGCGATTCCTGTGGGGCAGCCCGTGCGTGATTACCTGCTGACGCTCTGTGTCACGGCTGCGGTGACCTATCTGCTGACCGGTCCGGTGCGCAAGTTCGCCATCGCGACCGGCGCGATGCCGGAGATCCGCGCGCGTGACGTACACCGAGAACCGACACCGCGGCTCGGTGGCATCGCCATGTTCTTCGGCCTGTGCGCCGGGCTCCTCGTCGCCGACCATCTGTCGAACCTCAACAGCGTCTTCGAGCTCTCCAACGAGCCGCGCGCCCTGCTCTCGGGGGCGGCGCTGATCTGGCTGGTCGGGGTCCTGGACGACAAGTTCGAGATCGATGCGCTGATCAAGCTGGGTGCGCAGATGATCGCCGCGGGCGTGATGGTGGCGCAGGGTCTGACGATCCTGTGGCTGCCGATCCCGGGCATCGGAACGGTCGCTCTCACCCAGTGGCAGGGCACGCTCCTGACCGTCGCCCTGGTCGTCATCACCATCAACGCGGTGAACTTCGTCGACGGCCTGGACGGGCTTGCCGCCGGCATGGTCTGCATCGCCACCGCGGCCTTCTTCCTGTACGCCTACCGCATCTGGTTCGGCTACACGATCGAGGCGGCCGCCCCCGCGACCCTGTTCGCCGCGATCCTGATGGGCATGTGCCTGGGCTTCCTCCCGCACAACATGCATCCCGCCCGGATCTTCATGGGCGACTCCGGCTCGATGCTGATCGGCCTGGTGCTGGCCGCGTCCGCGATCTCGGTGACGGGCCAGGTCGACCCGGACGCGCTGAAGCTGTTCGAGGGCGGTACCCGCGAGGCCACGCACGCGGCACTGCCGGTCTTCATCCCGTTGCTGCTGCCGCTGACGATCATCGCGATCCCGTTCGCGGACCTGGTGCTGGCGATCGTCCGCCGTACGTGGAAGGGCAAGTCGCCGTTCGCGGCCGACCGCGGCCACCTCCACCACCGACTGCTGGAGATCGGGCACTCGCACAGCCGCGCCGTGCTGATCATGTACTTCTGGTCGGCGCTCAT
The DNA here is from genome assembly GCF_040296405.1 of Streptomyces sp. NPDC002133. Classification (NCBI taxonomy): domain Bacteria; kingdom Bacillati; phylum Actinomycetota; class Actinomycetes; order Kitasatosporales; family Streptomycetaceae; genus Streptomyces; species Streptomyces sp. NPDC002133. The sequence continues at coordinate 103,015 of NZ_JBEOXF010000002.1, forward strand.
CGCCTTCGGCGTCGTCCTGTACTCCGTGCACAGCGCGTCCATGTGGATCGTCTTCGCGATCGTGGTGCTCAGCGCCGTCGGCCTGGTCCTCCTGCTGCTGCCCCGCTTCACCCCCCGCGCGCCGCGCTGGGCCGAGGCCTTCGTGCCGCCGCGCTACCGGCGCAAGCGTCCGCAGCAGCCGGTGCCCGTGCTCTCGTGCGACGACGAAGGCGGCATGGCCGACGAGATGCCGGAGGAGCGGATTCCGGTGCCCGCCGGCATCAACGGAGCGACCGCGATCGGCGCGCGTGCACGTTTCACGGACCGGCGTAAGGCCGGAACTCCCGGTTGACGGTGTCAGCGGTGCCGCAATCACGCCCGATACCAGACAAACTGGTACGCCATGCTGCACACACGCGCAGGATCACTCTCATGTGTGAGAGTTGGCACACTCCCGGGTAAAGACCTATTCAAATAGTTTGTGATACCGTTCACGAGAGCCGGAGACAGAGCCGAAAGACCGTAGTGCGACGGTCACTTCGGCCACGGGACACACCTCGAACCGGCTCTACGCTCGTCCATGACGACACCACTGCCCCCACCCACGTAAGCGGAGCTGCCGCCATGCTGTCCAACGACGCCCGCACTCTCCTCCAGGCCGCCGTACCCACTGCCGCCGCCGGCGCTGTCGCCGCCGTGATCAGTGGCATCGTCGCAGGCGGGAAGGGTGCCATCGGCGCCGTCGTCGGCACCCTGGTGGTCATCCTCTTCATGGGGATCGGGATGGTGGTGCTCCAGCGCACCGCCAAGCAGTTCCCGCAGCTTTTCCAGGCCATGGGCCTCATGCTCTACACCACCCAGCTGCTGCTGCTCTTCGTCTTCATGGCCGCGTTCAAGGACACGACGCTGTTCAGCGGGAAGGCCCTGGCCTTCACCCTGCTCGCGGCGACCCTCGTCTGGGTGGCCGCGCAGGCACGCGCCTACATGAAGGCCAAGATTCTTTACGTCGACCCCGACTCCTCGAAGGCCGAAAAGCCCGAGAAGACGGGGTCGACGGCATGAGGGGTAGGGCCGGGATAAATGCCCGTTCGAGATCCTGCTATCGTCCGGTTCCAACTGCGGCACTGCGGGCGCGGGCATCTGAGCTGACGCCTGCTCGAACGCGAGGCCTCGATGCCTGACCGCCGCCCCCACATCCGAAACACCAGTCCGGTGCCGACTCGCGGCTGCGCGCCGCGCCGACACAACGAGGTTGCCGAACCCATGCGTCACGCCGAAGGAGCCCGCGGTGAGTGCTGAACAGACCACGCTCGCCTTTGACTGGAGCTGCCGCATCATGGCCGACAACGGCTGTGGTTTTCCGGCACCGGGCCTTCACTCCTTCCTCTTCAAGCCGATCGCCACCGTCGGCGGCTTCGAGTTCAACAAGGTGATGCTGCTCGCGCTGCTCACCTCGCTCCTTGTCGTCGGCTTCTTCTGGGCGGCCTTCGGTAAGGCGAAGGTGGTGCCGGGCAAGCTGCAGATGATCGGCGAGGCGGGCTACGACTTCGTGCGCCGCGGCATCGTCTACGAGACCATCGGAAAGCGTGAGGGCGAGAAGTACGTCCCGCTCATGGTCTCGATCTTCTTCTTCGTCTGGATCATGAACATCTGGTCCGTGGTCCCGCTGGCCCAGTTCCCGGTGGCCTCGATCTTCGCGTACCCGGTGGTCCTGGCGCTCATCGTCTATGTGCTCTGGGTGTCGCTGACCTTCAAGCGCCACGGTTTCGTCGGCGGCTGGAGGAACATCACCGGTTACGACCCCACGCTCGGCCCCATCAAGTGGCTGGTGTCGTTCATCGAGTTCTTCTCGAACCTGCTGGTCCGCCCGTTCACGCACGCGGTGCGACTCTTCGCCAACATGTTCGCCGGTCACCTGATGCTGGTGATGTTCACGGTCGCCTCCTGGTACCTGCTGAACAGCTGGCTGATCCCGGCCGCCGGCGTCTCCTTCGTGATGACGATGGGCATGATCCTCTTCGAGCTCTTCGTCCAGGCCGTCCAGGCGTACGTCTTCGTCCTTCTGGCCTGTTCCTACATTCAGGGCGCTCTCGCCGAGCACCACTGAGCCACACCACGCCCGCACCACTGAGAACGTCCGGTGGCCAACCCCCACCGGTCCGTACAGAAAAGGAAGAATCAGCATGGCTGCCACTGAGACCCTCGCCGCTGTCACCGGTTCGCTCGGCTCCATCGGCTACGGCCTCGCCGCCATCGGCCCCGGCATCGGCGTCGGCATCGTCTTCGGCAACGGCACCCAGGCTCTGGCCCGTCAGCCCGAGGCTGCCGGCCTGATCCGTGCCAACCAGATCCTCGGCTTCGCCTTCTGTGAGGCGCTCGCCCTCATCGGCATCGTCATGCCGTTCGTTTACGGTCAGTGATCTAGCTCCTCACGGACCCCTTACCGACGAAAGGCATTGATGTGATCGCCAACCTCGTTCAGCTGGCGGCCGGGGAGGAGCAGAACCCGCTCATTCCCCCGGGCCCCGAGCTGCTCGTCGGCACGATCGCCTTCGCCATCGTCTTCTTCTTCCTCGCCAAGAAGCTCCTCCCGAACATCAACAAGGTTCTGGAAGAGCGCCGCGAGGCCATCGAAGGCGGCATGGAGAAGGCCGAGTCCGCGCAGATCGAGGCCCAGAGTGTCCTCGAGCAGTACAAGGCTCAGCTCGCCGAGGCCCGCCACGAGGCCGCGCGTCTGCGCCAGGAAGCGACCGAGCAGGGCACTGCCATCATCCAGGAGATGAAGGCGGAGGGTCAGCGTCAGCGCGAGGAGATCATCGCCGCCGGCCACGCCCAGATCGAGGCCGACCGCAAGGCCGCCGCTCAGGCGCTGCGCCAGGACGTCGGCACGCTCGCCACCGACCTGGCCGGCAAGCTGGTCGGCGAGTCCCTCGAGGACCACGCCCGCCAGAGCCGCACCATCGACCGCTTCCTCGCCGAGCTCGAGGAGAAGGCCGAGGCCGCCCGATGAACGGAGCGAGCCGCGAGGCACTGGCTGCCGCACGTGAGCGTCTCGACGCGCTGACCGACAACACGTCGGTCGACGCGGCGAAGCTTGCCGAGGAGCTGGCCGCCGTCACCGCGCTGCTCGACCGCGAGGTGTCGCTGCGTCGGGTCCTGACCGACCCGGCGCAGGGTGGTTCGGCCAAGGCCGAGCTGGCCGCGCGACTGCTGAGCGGTCAGGTGGGCGGCGAGACCGTCGACCTGGTCTCCGGCATGGTCCGTTCCCGCTGGTCGCAGTCGCGTGACCTGGTGGACGCGGTCGAGGAGCTGGCGGCCACCGCCGACCTCACCGCCGCCCAGCAGGCCGGCGTGCTCGACGACGTCGAGGACGAGATCTTCCGGTTCGGCCGGATCGTCACCTCCAGCACCGAGCTGCGGGCCGCGCTGTCGGACCGCTCCGCGGCGGCCTCCGCCAAGGGCGAGTTGGTGCGCAGCCTGCTCGGCGGCAAGGCCAACCCCGTCAGCGAGCGTCTCGTGGTCCGTCTCGTGACCGCGCCTCGGGGACGTAGCCTGGAGGCAGGACTCGAGTCCCTCTCCAAGATCGCTGCGGAACGCCGGAACCGGATGGTTGCCGTCGTCACCTCGGCAGTGCCGTTGACCGACCAGCAGAAGCGGCGCCTCGGAGCCGTACTGGCGAAGCTGTACGGCCGCGAGATGCACCTGAACCTCGACGTGGACCCCGAGGTCCTCGGCGGGATCTCGGTGCGCGTCGGCGACGAGATCATCAACGGGACCATCGCGGAGCGTCTCGACGAGGCGGCTCGGCGAGTGGCCGGCTGACCGGCCACCAATACAAGACGCATGACCAACGGCCCGTGTTGGGCCGTGCAGAGATTGCAGAAGATTCCTGGGGGTCGCCCCCAGACCCCCAAAGAAACTTCGGGCCCAACAAGGAGAGCAGGGAACCCAGATGGCGGAGCTCACGATCCGGCCGGACGAGATCCGGGACGCGCTGGAGAACTTTGTCCAGTCGTACAAGCCGGACGCGGCCTCGCGCGAGGAGGTCGGTACGGTCAGCCTGGCCGGCGACGGCATCGCGAAGGTCGAGGGTCTGCCCTCGGCCATGGCGAACGAGCTGCTGAAGTTCGAGGACGGCACCCTTGGTCTCGCCCTCAACCTCGAGGAGCGCGAGATCGGCGCGATCGTTCTCGGCGAGTTCAGCGGTATCGAGGAGGGTCAGTCGGTGCAGCGCACCGGCGAGGTCCTCTCCGTCGGTGTCGGCGAGGGCTACCTCGGCCGCGTTGTCGACCCCCTCGGCAACCCGATCGACGGCCTCGGCGAGATCGCGACCGAGGGCCGCCGCGCCCTCGAGCTGCAGGCCCCCGGCGTCATGCAGCGCAAGTCGGTCCACGAGCCCATGGAGACCGGCTACAAGGCCGTCGACGCCATGACGCCGGTCGGCCGCGGCCAGCGTCAGCTGATCATCGGCGACCGCCAGACCGGCAAGACCGCCCTGGCCGTCGACACGATCATCAACCAGCGCGACAACTGGCGCTCGGGCGACGTGAACAAGCAGGTCCGCTGCATCTACGTCGCCATCGGCCAGAAGGGCTCCACCATCGCGTCCGTGCGCGGCGCGCTGGAGGAGGCCGGAGCGCTCGAGTACACGACGATCGTCGCCGCCCCGGCGTCCGACCCGGCCGGCTTCAAGTACCTGGCGCCGTACACCGGTTCGGCCATCGGCCAGCACTGGATGTACGACGGCAAGCACGTCCTCATCATCTTCGACGACCTGTCGAAGCAGGCCGACGCCTACCGCGCCGTTTCCCTGCTGCTGCGCCGCCCGCCGGGCCGTGAGGCCTACCCGGGTGACGTCTTCTACCTGCACTCCCGTCTGCTGGAGCGCTGCGCGAAGCTCTCCGACGAGATGGGTGCCGGATCGATGACCGGTCTGCCGATCGTCGAGACCAAGGCCAACGACGTGTCGGCGTTCATCCCGACCAACGTCATCTCCATCACGGACGGCCAGTGCTTCCTGGAGTCCGACCTGTTCAACGCCGGTCAGCGTCCGGCCCTGAACGTCGGTATCTCGGTCTCCCGTGTCGGTGGTTCCGCCCAGCACAAGGCCATGAAGCAGATCTCCGGCCGTCTGCGCGTGGACCTCGCCCAGTTCCGTGAGCTGGAGGCGTTCGCCGCCTTCGGTTCCGACCTGGACGCGGCCTCCAAGGCGCAGCTGGAGCGCGGTCAGCGCATGGTCGAGCTGCTCAAGCAGCCTCAGTACCAGCCGATGGCCACGGAGGACCAGGTCGTCTCCGTCTGGGCCGGCACCACGGGCAAGATGGACGACGTTCCGGTCAACGACATCCGCCGCTTCGAGTCCGAGATGCTGGCGTTCCTCCACCAGAGCCACTCGGGCCTCATGGGCTCCATCCGTGAGGGCGGCAAGATGTCGGACGACACGCTGCAGGCCGTCGGTGACGCCGTTGCGGAGTTCAAGAAGCAGTTCGAGACCTCTGACGGCAAGTTGCTCGGCGAGGACGCTCCCGCTGCCGTCAACGTCTCGAAGTGACGACGGAAGGGACCTGACTCATGGGAGCGCAGCTCCGGGTCTACAAGCGTCGCATCAAATCCGTCACCGCGACGAAGAAGATCACCAAGGCGATGGAGATGATCGCCGCCTCGCGTGTCGTCAAGGCGCAGCGCAAGGTGCGGGCGTCCACTCCGTACGCGACCGAGCTCACGCGCGCGGTCACGGCGGTGGCGACGGGTGGCAATGACAAGCACCCGCTGACCACCGAGGCGGAGAACCCGACCCGTGCCGCGGTTCTGCTCCTCACGAGCGACCGCGGTCTGGCCGGCGCCTTCAACTCCAACGCCATCAAGGCGGCGGAACAGCTGACGGCGAAGCTGGAGGGCGAGGGCCGCCAGGTCGACGTGTACGTCGTCGGCCGCCGAGGCATCGCGCACTACAACTTCCGTGAGCGCAAGCTGGCCGATTCGTGGACCGGCTTCACGGACCAGCCGGAGTACGGGGACGCCAAGAAGATCGCGGCTCCGCTCATCGAATCGATCGAGCAGGACACGGCCGAAGGCGGCGTGGACGAACTCCACATCGTCTACACCGAGTTCGTCTCGATGATGACGCAGACGGCGGTCGAGGCCCGGCTGCTGCCCCTCAGCCTCGACGAGGTGGCGAAGGAGGCGGGCGCCACGGACACGCTGCGTCCGCTGTACGACTTCGAGCCGTCGGCGGAGGACGTCCTCGACGCCCTGCTGCCGCGGTACGTCGAGAGCCGTATCTACAACGCGCTGCTCCAGTCGGCCGCTTCCAAGCACGCCGCCACGCGCCGCGCGATGAAGTCGGCGACCGACAACGCGGGTGAGCTGATCGACACGCTCTCCCGACTTGCCAACGCGGCCCGCCAGGCCGAAATCACCCAGGAAATCAGCGAGATCGTCGGTGGCGCCAGCGCCCTGGCCGACGCGACCGCGGGGAGTGACAAGTAATGACGACCACTGTTGAGACGGCCGCCGCCACGGGCCGCGTCGCCCGGGTCATCGGCCCGGTCGTCGACGTGGAGTTCCCCGTCGACGCGATGCCGGAGATCTACAACGCGCTGCACGTCGAGGTTGCCGACCCGGCCGAGGAAGGCGCCAAGAAGACCCTGACGCTCGAGGTCGCCCAGCACCTCGGCGAGGGTGTCGTGCGCACCATTTCCATGCAGCCCACCGACGGTCTGGTCCGCCAGGCGGTCGTGACGAACACCGGCAACGGCATCACGGTGCCGGTCGGCGATGTCACCAAGGGCCGCGTATTCAACACGCTGGGCCAGATCCTGAACGAGCCCGAGGCCGAGTCCGAGGTCGGCGAGCGCTGGTCCATCCACCGCAAGGCCCCGGCGTTCGACCAGCTCGAGTCCAAGACCGAGATGTTCGAGACCGGCCTGAAGGTCGTCGACCTTCTCACCCCGTACGTCAAGGGTGGAAAGATCGGTCTGTTCGGTGGCGCCGGTGTCGGCAAGACCGTCCTCATCCAGGAAATGATCGTGCGTGTGGCGAAGCTGCACGAGGGTGTTTCCGTGTTCGCCGGCGTCGGTGAGCGCACGCGTGAGGGCAACGACCTCATCGCCGAAATGGAAGAGTCCGGCGTTCTGGACAAGACCGCGCTGGTCTTCGGCCAGATGGACGAGCCCCCGGGCACGCGTCTGCGCGTGGCCCTGGCCGGTCTGACCATGGCGGAGTACTTCCGCGATGTGCAGAAGCAGGACGTGCTGTTCTTCATCGACAACATCTTCCGCTTCACGCAGGCCGGTTCCGAGGTCTCCACGCTGCTGGGCCGTATGCCCTCCGCGGTGGGTTACCAGCCGAACCTCGCGGACGAGATGGGCATCCTGCAGGAGCGCATCACCTCGACCCGCGGTCACTCGATCACCTCGATGCAGGCGATCTACGTCCCCGCGGACGACCTGACCGACCCGGCCCCGGCCACCACCTTCGCCCACCTCGACGCGACGACGGTTCTCTCCCGTCCGATCTCCGAGAAGGGCATCTACCCGGCCGTGGACCCGCTGGACTCCACGTCCCGCATCCTGGACCCGCGTTACATCGCGCAGGATCACTACGACGCCGCCACGCGCGTCAAGGGAATCCTGCAGAAGTACAAGGACCTCCAGGACATCATCGCGATTCTCGGTATCGACGAGCTGAGCGAGGAGGACAAGCTCGTTGTCCACCGCGCGCGTCGTGTCGAGCGGTTCCTGTCCCAGAACACCCACGCGGCGAAGCAGTTCACCGGCGTGGACGGTTCGGACGTGCCGCTGGAGGAGTCGATCGCCGCGTTCAACGCGATCTGCGACGGTGAGTACGACCACTTCCCCGAGCAGGCGTTCTTCATGTGCGGTGGCCTCGAGGACCTCAAGGCCAACGCCAAGGAGCTCGGCGTCTCCTGAGTCCCGTGACTCGTGGAAGGGGGCGGGTTCCGTCCCGCCCCCTTCTCCACGCCCTCCCGGCGGCCGCAAGACGCCGGGGCGGACCCGTGCGTTTCGGCGCGCGGACCCCTGTGCCCCATTCTCCGGGGGCAGCCCCGGGATCCTCCCCCTGCCTCCGGCGGGGGGACCCCCAGGCCGCAAGACCCCGGGGCGGGCCCGTGCGTTTCGGCGCGCGGACCCCTATTAGACTTATGACCCAACACCCGGCATGACCGCCGGGTGGTGACCCGAGGAGCCACCCTTGGCTGCTGAGCTGCACGTCGAGATGGTCGCTGCCGACCGCCAGGTCTGGTCCGGCAAGGCCACCCTGGTTGTCGCGCGCACCACGTCCGGCGACATCGGCGTCATGCCCGGTCACCAGCCGCTGCTCGGTGTGCTGGAGTCGGGCCCGGTGACCATCCGTACGAGCGAGGGAACGATCGTGGCCGCTGTGCACGGCGGCTTCATCTCGTTCTCGGACGACAAGCTGTCGCTGCTGGCGGAGATCGCCGAGCTGGCGGACGAGATCGACCAGCAGCGCGCCCAGCGTGCGCTGGAGCGCGCACAGTCTGAGTCCGACGCCGCCGCCGAGCGGCGCGCCGATGTCCGGCTGCGTGCGCTGGCGGTGCGCTGAGCGCGCACTGCGCCGATGGATCATCCTCAGCCGCGGCTCGGGCTGGACTTCTCCAGACCGGGTCGCGGCTGAGGCAATGCAGGTGCAGGTTGTATTCCGCTACGGGACGAAGCGAGGAGGTCGGTGGAGATGGTCCTCACTCTGCTCGTGAGCGGTTTGATCGTCGCACTGCTGGTGATCGGGCTCTTCGTCTTCGGTCTGCGCCGACGGCTGATCCAGCGCTCCGGCGGAACCTTCGACTGCAGCCTGCGCTGGAACGTGACGGAGGAGCGGGACCACTCCGGTAAGGGCTGGGTGTACGGGGTCTCCCGCTACAGCGGTGACCGGATCGAGTGGTTCCGTGTCTTCTCGTACGCGATCCGTCCTCGCCGCGAGCTGGAACGTGCCGCGATCGAGGTGCTCGCGCGGCGCCTCCCGGAGGGCGAGGAGGAGCTCGCGCTCCTCTCCGACTCCATCATCCTCGGCTGTCTCCACCGCGGCACCCGCCTGGAACTGGCCATGAGCGAGGACGCGCTCACCGGCTTTCTCGCCTGGCTGGAGGCGGCGCCTCCCGGCCAACGAGTCAATGTCGCCTGACGAGGGCGAGTCACCTTGGGCAGGGCCCGAGTGAACGGCGACGGCACGGCCGGCATCGCCGTCGTCGGGCCGGGGGAGTGCCATGTGTGGTCCGCCCGGGCCCACTGGGTGCCCGAGCTCCTCGATGTCCTCGACGAGGGCGAGCGTGAGCGCTGTGCGCAGTTCCGCCGCGAGGAGCACCGAGGGCTGTATCTGACCGCTCATGTCCTCGCCCGCAGGGTCGTCGCGGCGCAGCTGTCCGTCGATCCGCGCGACGTGATCTTCGTACTCGTCTGCAAGCACTGCACCGAGCCGCGGGGCAGACCGCACGGAAAGCCGACCCTGCCGGGCACTCCACTGGAGCTTTCGCTGTCGCACTCGGGGCGCCGGGTGATGGTCGCGCTCACGACCGCCGGGCCGGTCGGCGTGGACGTCGAGGAGGTCGCCAGGCAGGCGGACCTGCCGCTCGACGTGCTCTCCGCGCCCGAGCGCGCCGAACTGGAGCGCTTGCCGTCAGTGGACCGGGCCGGGGCCTTCACGCGCTACTGGGCACGTAAGGAAGCCGTGCTCAAGGCCACCGGCGAGGGACTGATGGTCGACCCGGCGACACTCACGGTGACCGGTCCCGCCGCGCCCGCGCAGTTGATCGAGTGGCGGGAACGCCCCGAGCCGCACCTTCCGGTGCGGCTCGAGGATCTTGACGAGGGTGACGACTACCGGGCGGCGGTCGCCGTCGTGGGGGACGGCGACCGCGTTCAGGTGGTACGGCACCCGGATACGGACGTCCGGGTCTGACGGGTCTGACGGGTCCGACGGGGCTCGCGACGCGTGACCGCTATCCGAGGCCACTGTTGATGGCACCGACCAGTTCGCCGTTCGCCGTGTCACCGGAGAACTCCCAGAAGAACGCGCCTCCCAGGTTCTGGTTCTTCGCCCAGCTCATCTTTCCGCCGATCGTCGACGGGGTGTCGTAGCTCCACCAGTTCGAGCCGCAGTGCGCGTACGCCGTACCCGCGACCGTGCCGTTCGCAGGGCAGGAGGTCTTGAGGACCTTGTAGTCCTCGATCCCCTGCTCGTACGTGCCGGGCGCCGGTCCGGTCGCGGTGCCCCCCGGTGCCGACTGGGTCACGCCGGTCCAGCCGCGGCCGTAGAAGCCGATGCCGAGCAGGAGCTCGCCCGAGGGGACGCCCTGCGCCTTGAGCTTGGCGATCGCCTCGGCGGAGTTGAAGCCCGCCTGCGGGATGCCGGCGTACGAGGTCAGCGGCGAGTGCGGGGCGGTCGGTCCGTCCGCGTCGAAGGCGCCGAAGAAGTCGTACGTCATCACGTTGTACCAGTCGGTGTACTGAGCGGCCCCCGCATAGTCGGTCTTGTCGATCTTGCCGCCGCTGCTGGCGTCCGCCGTGATGGCGGCCGTGACGAGGTTGTTCGCACCGAACCTGGCGCGCATGGCCTGCATCATGTTCTTGAACGCGGCGGGGCCGCTGGTGTCGCAGGACAGACCGCAGGCGTTGGGGTACTCCCAGTCGAGGTCGATGCCGTCGAAGACGTCGGCCCAGCGCGGGTCCTCCACCAGGCGGTAGCAGGAGTCGGCGAAGGCGGCCGGGTTCTGGACGGCCTGCGGGAAGCCGCCGGACCAGGTCCACCCGCCGAAGGACCACAGCACCTTGATGTGCGGGTACCGGGCCTTGAGCTTGCGCAGCTGGTTGAAGCTGCCGCGCAGCGGCTGGTCCCAGGTGTCCGCGACGCCGTCGACCGACTGGTCCGCCGTATAGGCCTTGTCGTAGTCGGCGTAGGCGTCACCGATGGTGCACTGGCCGTTCTGGACGTTGCCGAAGGCGTAGTTGATGTGCGTGATCTTCGACGCGGAGCCGGAGGTCACCAGGTTCTTCACGTGGTAGTTGCGCCCGTAGACGCCCCAGTTGGTGAAGTAGCCCAGCTTGATCTTGTCGCCTCCGCCGCCACCGTCGCCGGTGGTGCGCACGGCGCGGGCGCCGCTGACGGGGCCGGTCTGGTCGGCCGTGTCACGGGCCTGGACGGTGTACGAGTAGTCCGTGCCGGCGGTCAGCCCGGTGTTGGTGTAGGTGAGACCGGTGACCGTCGCGACCTTCGTACCGTCGCGGAGGACGTCGTAGTTCTTGATGCCTTTGTCGTCGGTGGCCGCGGCCCAGCTCAGCGTCACCGAGGTGTCGGTGATGTTGCTCGCGGACGGGGTGCCGGGGGCGGACGGCGGGTTGTCGCCGGGAATGGTGCCGCCGTCGCAGGAGCCGCCGTTGATCCTGCAGTTGGACGGGGCGCCGGGGCCCGCGCCGTTGAAGCCGAAGGACACCGAGGCACCGGGGGCGAGGGAGCCGTTCCAGCTCTTGTTCCTGGCGGTCCAGTGGGTGCCGGAGGCGGTGACGTCGGCGTCCCAGGCGGAGGTGACGGACGTGCCGGAGGGGAAGTCCCACTCGACGGTCCAGGAGGTGATGGAGGTGGTGCCGGTGTTCTTCACCGTCCACTTGCCCTCGAAGCCGGTGCCCCAGTCCTGGACCTTGGCGTAGGTGGCGGTGGCGGAGGTGGCTGCCTCGGCAGGCGTCGCGAGGCCGACCATCGCGGCGAGGGGGAGCAGCAGGGCGGTGAGTCCCGCCGTCGCTCTGGATCTGAATCTGCCTCTGGTGCGGGGGGTACTCGTGCTCAAGGGATGCTCCTCGAGTTGCGGACGGACAAGTCGGGGGGTCGGTCCGTGCACGGCACTCCGCGGGGCTCACCGCGGCATGCCGTGCGGTGAGACTAGGAAGGTCTGGACCAATCGTCAATAGGTCCAGACCAAAGTCGAACGGAGGTGTGTGCCGGGCGGACTCAGATCCCCAACTCCTGTGCCAGCACGGCCGCTTGAACCCTGCTGCGCAGGGCGAGCTTCCCCAGTAGCCGGCTCACATGCGTCTTCACGGTGGCCTCCGCCATCTCCAGCCGCACCGCGATCTCGGCGTTCGACAACCCCTGCCCCAGACAGGCCAGCACCTCGCGCTCACGCCGCGTCAGCGCGTCGAGCAGGGCGGGGTCCGGCGCGTCCGGGGAGCGTACGGACGTCGGCGCCGCGAACTCCGCGATCAGCCGCCGCGTCACCGCCGGGGCGATCACTCCCTCACCGCGCGCCACCGTCCGTACCGCCTCGATCAGATCCCTCGCGTCCGTGTTCTTCAGCAGAAAGCCCGCGGCCCCGGCGCGCAGCGCCCCGAAGACGTACTCGTCGAGATCGAACGTCGTCAGTACGAGGACGTCGGCGAGGCCTTCGCCGACCACCTGCCGTGTCGCCGACACCCCGTCGAGACGCGGCATCTGCACGTCCATCAGCACCAGATCCGGGCGCAGCTCCCGGGCCAGGCGCACCGCCTCCTCGCCGTCCGCGGCCTCGCCTGCCACCTCGATGTCGGGGGCGCTGCCCAGGATGAGGACCAGCCCCGCCCGTACGGCGCTCTGGTCCTCCGCGACCAGGACGCGGATCACGCTGCTCATGCCGACGGCTCCCTGTCCCGCTCCGTGGGCAGGAGTGCCCGCACCCGCCACACCTTTGCCGGTCCACCCGGCGGTCCCTCCACGGGACCTGCTTCGAACTCCCCGCCGAGCAGCGCCACCCGCTCCCGCATACCCACCAGACCGGCGCCGGAACCGGGGGCGCGCGGCCCCGGGCGGCTGCCGAACGGGCTGGTCACCGTCACCGTCAGCGCACCCCCGGCCGTCCCCGAGAGGCGCACGGCGACCTCGCCGGGATCCGCGTGCTTGAGCGCGTTCGTCAGCGACTCCTGAACGATCCGGTACGCCGCGAGCTCGACCGGCGTGGGCAGGGCGGCCGCCTCGCCCCGGTCCGGGGCGTCGTCCAGTACGAAGCGAAGCCCGCTGGCCTCGCCGTTCGTGCGGGCCTTCGCGATCAGCGCGTCGAGGCCCGCGAGGGTGGGCGCGGCGGCCGGTTCGTCGTGGCCGCTGCTGTCGCGGAGCAGCCCGATCAGCCGGCGCATCTCGGACAGGCCGGCCACGCTGTTCTCCCGGATGACCGTGAGCGCCTGCCGCGTGGTCGCCGGCTCGTCGAGGGAGAGCGCGGCGGTCGAGTGGATCGCGATCGCCGACAGATGGTTCGCGACCATGTCGTGCAGTTCCCGGGCCATCCGGGCGCGTTCGGCGGTCACCGCCTGCGTGCGGTCCATCTCGGCCAGCAGCGCGGTCTGTTCGGCCCGCAGCCGGGCCGCGTCGGCGGCGTCGCGGTGGTTGCGGACGAGGGCGCCGGTCGCGGCGGGGCCGAACGACACCAGCCCGACGACCACCCCGAGCAGCAGCGCGACGGGCTGTCGTATCCACACCAGGAACCCGATCGTCGCCGCGACCGTGACCATCCCGGTCGTGTACGGGATACGACGGGCCGCGGCGGGCGTCCCGTACACGACGGCGGCGTACACGACGTCCGTGAACATCAGGACCGTCGCGATGCTGCCGGGCGTCAGCTGGTCCACCACGATCGCGGCCGTGCCCACCACCAGCGCCGTCTGCGGCCTGGTCCGCCGCAGGAGTTCCATCGCGGCCATCACGACGAGCGGCACCAGCGTCAGCCACGGCCCGGAGAGCGGGCGGCCGTCGTCCTTGGTGTGCACCCCGAGCGACCACAGGAGCAGGCCGCCGGCGAGCCCGGCGGCTGCGATCAGGACGTCGTCGTGGTGGGGTCGGGGAAGGCTCACGTCCTCATCCAACACGGTGCGGCGGGGCGAGACCTCCTCGTACCGGCCGATACGGAACTACATCGAACGATGCAGTCACGGTTCGTCACTGATGACGACGATCCCCGGCGGTGCGGCCGGGAGCCTGGAAGCAACGAAGGGAGCGTCGCCGTGATCGTCGCGCTGATCGTGATCTGTGAGATCGGCTTCTGGGTGCTGCTGGCCGCCGGGCTGGCCGTGCGCTATCTGCTGAAAATGCCGCGGGCGGGACTCGCGCTGCTGCTCTGCGAGCCGCTGCTCGAGGTCCTGCTGCTGGTCGTCACCGCCCTCGACCTCAAGAACGGCGGCGAGCCGAGCTGGAAGCACGGCCTCGCCGCGCTCTACATCGGCTACACCGTCGGCCACGGCCATCGCACCATCAAGTGGCTCGACGGCCACGCCGCACACCGCTTCGGCGGCGGCCCGCCGCCGGTGAGGCCACCGCGCCACGGCATGGCCCGTGCCCGGCACGAGGGCGGGGTGTGGCTGGGCACGGTGGTCGCCGCGGCCGTCGCCTCCGTGCTGCTCCTGATCGCGATCCGGTACGTGGGCGACGCGTCGAGGACCGGCCCGCTTCAGAGCTGGATGTACGTCGCCTGGCGGGCGGCGGCCATCCACGGCCTGATCGCGCTCAGCTACGCGATCTGGCCGAAGAAGGGCTCCCCGGAGTCGTCGGCGCTCCTGGCCGGGAACCCGGGGGACGCCCCCGACCTCCTTGTCCGCCGTCCTCGCCAGGATGGCGCACCTTCCGGGGGCGACCCCCGGGCCCCCGGCAGGGGCGCGGTCGGGATCGCCTCAGCGCTCCCCACCGGGGACCCAGAGGACGTCCCCGACCTCCTTGTTCGCCGTCCTCGCCAGAATGAACAGCAGATCGGATAGCCGGTTGAGGTACGTCGCGGTCAGCGGGTTCATCGTCTCGCCGTGCACCTCCAGCGCCGCCCATGTCGAGCGCTCCGCCCGCCTCACCACCGTGCACGCCTGGTGCAGCAGTGCCGCACCAGGCGTACCTCCGGGCAGGATGAAGGAGCGGAGCTTGTCCAGGTCCTCCAGGAAGCGGTCGCAGTCCGTCTCCAGCTTGTCGACGTACGACTGCTCCACCCGCAGCGGCGGGTACTTCGGATCCGGCACGACCGGCGTCGACAGGTCGGCGCCGACGTCGAAGAGGTCGTTCTGGACCCGGACGAGGACCTTCACGACCTCCTCCGGCAGCCGCCCGAGGGCGACGGCCGTGCCGATGACCGCGTTGGCCTCGTTGGCGTCGGCGTACGCCGAGATGCGCAGATCGGTCTTGGCCGTGCGGCTCATGTCGCCGAGTGCCGTCGTGCCCTTGTCGCCGGTGCGCGTGTAGATGCGCGTCAGATTGACCATGCGGCCAGCCTAGTTACGCGGCCGCCCGATCACGCGCCCGCGGTCCGGAAGACCCGTGTGCCGACGTACCCGATCCTCTCGCGCCTGCCCGCGGGGTCGGTCGTCAGATCGCGGCCCGCGACGGTGGCGGTGCCGCCCGTCGGCGCGAGCAGCGTCGTGAGCATGCGCAGGGTCGTGGTCCTGCCCGCGCCGTTCGGTCCGAGGAATCCGAGGATCTCGCCCCGCTCGGCGGTGAGGTCGATACCGCGGACCGCCTCGACGGGTCCGCTCTTGGTGGTGGACGTCCGGGCCAGGCCGGAGGTTGCGATGGCCGCCATGCGCCAGAAAACAGAGCAACTTAAATTTTGCAATGCCACCAAAAATCAAGGACCCCCATCGAGGGCTACGATGAACGCATGGCTGAGGGGCTCAGGGAGCGGAAGAAGCGCCGGAGCAGGCAGCACATCTCGGATGTGGCCACGGGCCTGTTTATGGAGCGCGGCTTCGACGCGGTGACGATCGCGGAGGTCGCGCAGGCCGCGGACGTCTCAGTCAACACCGTCTACAACTACTTCCCGGCCAAGGAGGACCTCTTCTTCGATCGCGAACCCGGGCTCGTCGAGCGGCTCGCACGCTGGGTTCGCGCGCGGGACGCGGGCGAGTCGGCGGCCGCGGCCGTACTGCGCGAGCTGCGCGGCGAGGTGGAGGCGGTCTCGCCATCGGTCGGACTGATGGATGGTTATGACCGATTCCTCCGCGTCATCCACCATGCTCCGTCCCTCCAGTCCCGGGTGCTGACCTTTCAGCGGGAGACGGTCACCAAGCTCGCGCAGGCCCTGCGCGAGGAGACCGGGGCGGCCCCCGACGACCCGATGCCGTTTCTGATGGCGGGACAGATCGACTGGGTGTACGAGACCGCCATGGGCGCCATCGGCCGGGAGATGATGGCCGGCCGCCGGCCCGCCGAGGTCTCCCGTGAGGTCCTCGGTCTTATCGACGAGATGGAGGATCTGCTCAGCGAGCGCGTACTCGGCTACGCGGTACGGCTCACCTGACGGCCCGCAGCGGTGTGATGTCCGTCATGGAAGTCGGGCGCTGCGGCCTGAAGAGCCTCGTTGAGGGGCGGTGGTCGGGTGACCGGTGGGCGTGACGCGCATCTCTTCACCGCCACACGGCCGCTCACGGACGCTAACCTCCGGCAGAGATCCGATATGTAAACGTGTGTTAAGGGGTGCAGCAGTGGCCGGGAAGCTCGCCGTCATCGGGGCCGGACTCATGGGGTCCGGCATCGCGCAGGTGTCCGCCCAGGCGGGCTGGGACGTCGTCCTGCGTGATGTCACCGACGCGGCCTTGACGCGCGGCACCGACGGGATCAAGGCGTCGTACGACAAGTTCGTCGCCAAGGGCAAGCTCGAAGCCGCCGACGCCGAGGCGGCGTTGGCGCGCATCACCACGACCACCGACCTCGACGCGGTCGCCGACGCGGACATCGTCGTCGAGGCGGTCTTCGAGAAGCTCGAGGTCAAGCACGAGATCTTCCGGGCGCTCGACAAGCTCGTACGGGACGACGCGGTCCTCGCCTCCAACACCTCCGCCATCCCGATCACGAAGATCGCGGCCGTGACGGAGCGTCCGGAGCGTGTCGTGGGCGCCCACTTCTTCTCGCCGGTCCCGATGATGCAGCTCTGCGAGCTCGTCCGCGGCTACAAGACCAGCGACGAAACCCTCGCCGTCACCCGCGAGTTTGCCGAGTCCGTCGGCAAGACCTGCATCGTCGTCAACCGCGACGTCGCCGGCTTCGTCACCACGCGCCTCATCTCGGCGCTCGTCGTCGAGGCGGCCAAGCTGTACGAATCGGGCGTCGCGACCGCCGAGGACATCGACATCGCCTGCAAGCTCGGCTTCGGCCACGCCATGGGCCCGCTGGCCACCGCCGATCTGACCGGCGTCGACATCCTGCTGCACGCCACCAGCAACATCTACACCGAGTCGCAGGACGAGAAGTTCGCCCCGCCGGAGCTGATGCGCCGGATGGTTGACGCCGGTGACATCGGGCGCAAGAGCGGGCAGGGCTTCTACAAG
This sequence comes from Streptomyces sp. NPDC002133, assembly GCF_040296405.1. Lineage (NCBI taxonomy): Bacteria > Bacillati > Actinomycetota > Actinomycetes > Kitasatosporales > Streptomycetaceae > Streptomyces > Streptomyces sp. NPDC002133. The sequence goes on from NZ_JBEOXF010000002.1 coordinate 120,285, forward strand.
CACTGACCGCGCCATTGACCACGCGTGGACCCGTGTCGACCGCACGGGTCTGCGCACCATCACCCCACAGGGTGAATTCGGTATCGGTTCGCTTACGGGCGGCAACTTCTCCGCCCGTACGGCAGTCAGTTGTTGCACAAAGAGACCGCACGAACACGGCAGACGGCTGACGCGGACAGCGGACGGCAGACGGAAGCTGTAGACAGACCTGACGGACAAAAGCACTCTCAGGGAGCGCATATGCACATCAGGGGCGACCACGCCGAGCTGGTCGTCGGGGGCCGCCTCGACGTACGCAGCGCGGCGGACGCCCGCACCGTCCTGCACTCGGCCGTCGACGACGGAGTCGGCGACCTGGTGCTCGACCTGACCGACCTCGACTCCTGGGACGCCACCGGACTCGGCGTCATCATGGGCGCCCACCGACGGGCGGGCCGCTGCGGCCGACGGCTCGTCCTGCGCGGCGTGCCGCCGCAGATGCAGCGCCTTCTGGTGGCCACCCGACTGCACCGGATCCTGGCCATCGAGGGTGGAATCGCCGCAGAGTCCCTGCCGCGGGTCTGATCGGCCCACACTCCGCCAGGGACGCACAATCCTCACGAGATTGTGACGTCCTGGGCGGCCCGGCACCCCGGCTGTTCCTGGATACTCGGCGACGGTCTAGGGTGCGGTCGCCTGCCGATTCACGTACCCATTGCGGCGGGCACCGGACCAGAAGCGACAGCGGAGCGTGCAGACCGGCCGGGAGGGGCTTCCGCACGAGACGCCATCTGGGGGGCTTTGACCTATGGACCCGATGAACCGGGGGCCGGAAGAAAACGGCCACGACAACGACCGCTTCGACGACGCCGAGCGCGAGCACGACCGCGCCGGCGCCGGCCCGCAGCGCCCGCCGCGCGACGCGGTGCCTCCCGAGTTCGCCCAGAAGACACCCGCGCTCGCGCGCACCGCCCGTCTCGTCTCCGGCGACCTCCTGCTCACCGTCAACCCCGTCGACGGCAGCGAGATAGAGCCCTGCCCGCCGGGACAGCAGCCCACCGCGCCGACCCGGCACAACACCAGGGAGCGCGAGGAGCTGCGGCGCGCCGCCCAGCCGCCGGTGCCGCCGGGGCCCGCAGCACCTCCGCTGCCGATCCTGGAGCGCGACGAGGAGCGTGAGCGGCTCGTACGGCTGCTCGGGCGTGGCCGCTCGGTCCGGCTGACCGGGCCCGCGGGTTCCGGCCGTACCACCCTTCTTGACATCGTTTCCGGCGACTGCGCGGACCTCGCACCCGACGGCGTCGTGCGCCTCTCCGGCTACCACCGCACGCCCACCGAGCTGCTGTACGAGCTCTTCGCCACCGTGCACAGCGCGCCGCAGCACCGACCCGACCGGGCCCGGCTGCTCGAACTGGTCCGTGGGATCGGTGCCGTCGTCGTCGTCGACGACCTCGAATTCGGCGGCAGCGCGCTCGACGAACTGCTCGGCGCGACGCCCGAATGCGCCTTCCTGCTCGCCGCGGCGCCCGATGTCAGCGCGCCGTCGCCGGACTCCCATCTCGAAGAGGTGTTCCTCAAGGGGCTGAGCCGCAGCGCCGCGCTCCAACTGCTGGAGCGGGCCGTGGAGCGGCCGCTCACGGACGACGAGGCGAACTGGGCCGGCGACCTCTGGTTCGAGTCCGAGGGACTGCCGCTGCGCTTCGTGCAGGCGGGAGCGCTGCTGCGGCAGCGCGACGCGCTGCGCGTTCCGGACACGGAGAGGGACGAGGACGAGGACGGCGAGAACGTCTTCGCCGACAGCCACGACGCCCCGCTGCCCACGCTGGGGGAGGGGGCGGCGCCTGCGGCGCTCCTCGCGTCCCGGCTCAGCGAGTCCGCGCGCGACGCCCTCCGGTTCGCCGTCGCGCTCGGCGGCGAAGTGCCGCACCAGGCCCATCTGCCGGCGCTCGTCGGTGACACCCATGCCGATGCCGCGCTCGGCGAGCTGACGGGCTGTGGGCTGCTCACGCCCGTCGGTTCCCGCTACCGGCTCGCGGCAGGCGTCGCCGCGCAGCTGGAGGCCGCGGGATACGGCGAGGCCGCGCTCGACCGCGCCCACACCGCCGCCCAGCACTACGCCTGGTGGGCCGGCCACCCCTCGGTCTCGCCGCCGCGGGCCTCGGCCGAGGCGGATGCCGTCCTCGCCGCGCTGGCCGCGATCGCGCCGGGGCGCGAGGCGGGGCACCCGAGCGCCGCTGTCCTGCTCGCACGCAGCGCGGCTCCCGCGTTCGCGGCGGGGCTGCACTGGGCCGCCTGGGAGCGGGTCCTGCGGAGCGGTCAGGAGGCGGCCCGCGTCGCGGGCGAGGTCGCCGAGGAGGCGTACTTCCACCACGAGCTCGGCGTGCTCGCGCTGTGTGCGGGGAACCTGGACCGGGCGCGCGCCGAGCTGGAGGCGTCCATCGCGCTGCGCGGCGCACTCGCCGACAAGCGCGGAACGGTCGCCGGGCGGCGGGCCCTTGCGCTCGTATCCGACCGCGCGGGAGGCCTCGCAGCCGACGGGCGCTCACCCGCGGGCGAGGAGGTGCCGGCCGCGCGCCACGAGGAGTCGGCGTCCCTGTCCGGGGGCATCCCGGCGGTGGTCCCGCAGGAGGAGCCACTCGTCACCCGTCGCGACACCACCCCGGCCTCGCTGATCGCCAATGTCCGCCGCACGATCCTGACGGGGGCACGCCGCAACATGGTCGCCGCCGGCGCGGGAGCGCTGCTGGCCGCGGTCCTGGGCACGGTGGTGACCCTGGGCGCGACGTCCAACCCCGAAGACCCCGCGGACCGGGTGACGAACGAGCAGTCGGCGAACGAGGACGACGGCGGGGACGGCCTCAACGCCGACGAGCCCACCGAGGACTCCACGCGCCGCCCCGACACGAAGGACAGCGACGCGCCCGAACCGGACGACCCGGACCCGACGGGAGATGCGCGACCGGGCGAGAGCGGTTCGGCGGGCGAACCGTCCGCGCCGGGCGGCGACGGGTCGACGACGGGAGGCGGCTCGGGCACGTCGGGCACGACGGGCTCGACCACGGGCGGGTCCTCGACGTCGTCGGGCGGCAGTTCGTCGTCGACGGGCGGCGGCAGTTCGTCGCCGAGTCCCTCGACCAGTGGCAGTTCGTCGCCCAGCCCTTCGACCAGTGGCAGTTCGTCGCCGAGTCCCTCGACCAGTGGCAGTTCGTCGCCGACGACCACGGGTGCGACGACTTCGTCCACCGGCACGACGTCCACGGGCGGCACCACGACGAACGGAACCGGCGGCGGTACGACGACGGGCGGCACCGAGGGCGGCACATCGGACGGCGCGGGCGGCGGCACGACGTCGGGCGGCACGACCACGAGCAGCTCACCGGCCTGACCGGCGGTTGTCCACTACCCCGCCCCCGCTCCCTCGGCGCGGGTGGGGAGCGGCCACCGGGCTGACATCCGTGGCGGCCCCGGAGGCTGTGCGAGGGCTCTGCCCCAGCACCCCCCGGGGCGGGCAGCGGTTCGCGGCCTGATGGTCTCGACCCTCGACCGGGCGGGGGACTGAGGGCTCCGCCGCCCCGTACCCACGGGGGCGGACGAGTCGTTCACGAGGGCTGCTCCCAGCCCCGTGAGGGCTGCGGGAGCATTGCCCCGCGCGGCCGGACCCCCTGGTTCGTCGGCAGTCGTCCCCAGAGCTTCGCCCGGCAGGTGCCCCAGGATGCCCTGAGGGCGAAGTCCTGCGGAGGTGGGGTACCTCTCATGCCCGAAGGGCTGTGGGGGGTGGGCGCGGACCGCCCATCGGTCCCAGACGGGCACGCGCACCCGGAGGCGTCAGGGCCACTCGTCGGTCCGTGCGGGCCGTGCGCCCCCGGGTTCTGACGGGGGTACCCGTCAGAACAGGCGCAGCTTGTCGTCCTCGATGCCGCGGAGGGCGTCGTAGTCCAGGACCACACAGCCGATGCCGCGGTCCGTCGCCAGCACCCGGGCCTGAGGCTTGATCTCCTGCGCGGCGAAGACACCGCGGACCGGGGCGAGATGAGGGTCCCGGTTCAGCAGCTCCAGGTAGCGCGTGAGCTGCTCGACACCGTCGATCTCACCGCGCCGCTTGATCTCGACCGCCACCGTCGCACCGTCGGCGTCGCGGCACAGGATGTCCACCGGGCCGATCGCTGTGGGGTATTCGCGGCGGATCAGGCTGTAGCCGTTGCCGAGTGTCTCGATCCGGTCCGCCAGGAGCTCCTGGAGGTGTGCTTCCACGCCGTCCTTGATGAGGCCCGGGTCGACGCCCAGTTCGTGGGACGAGTCGTGGAGGACTTCCTCCATCGTGATGATCAGTTTCTCGCCCGCCTTGTTCACCACGGTCCAGACGTTGTCGTCCCCCTCCTTCAGCGTGCAGGGAGGGGACATCCAGTTCAGCGGTTTGTACGCCCGGTCGTCTGCGTGGATGGAGACACTGCCGTCGGCCTTGACCAGGATCAGCCGGGGGGCGGAGGGCAGGTGGGCGGTGAGCCGGCCCGCGTAATCCACGGAACAGCGGGCGATGACGAGACGCATGGTCCGCAACGCTACTCGACGGACCGGGGTCCGCGCGATTCGCGCCTTCGTACGCGACCGACCTTGGCCGAGACCCTTCGGGTCGCCCCTCTTGTCCGCAATCGTTATTGGCCGGTTGTGTTCCCATTCTCCTGGTGCCGACCAGACAGCACGCCTAACGTGGAAGCAGGAGGTTGTCGGCCGTGCACTCTGCGTCGTCGTGATCGACGCTGCTCAGTCATGCGCCGTCGTCCTCTTTCCCTGCCCGTAAGGCCCCGGTCTCCCCGGGGTCGCGAGAGGAGAACCCATGTCGCTCGACGTCTCACCGGCGCTGTTGGAACAGGCCGAGCGAGGCGAGGTCGACGAAGCTGAATTCGTCGACTGCGTCCGGACCTCCCTGCCCTACGCATGGGAGATGATCAGTTCTCTGGTGGCTCAGCTGAAGGTGGACGGCGGGGACTTCGCCGACAACCAGACGCCGCCGCCGGACGAGCAGGCACGTGGTCAGCTGTTGCGCGCGCTCGCGAGTGACGCCATCCGGGGGGCCCTGCAGCGGCACTTCGGTGTACGGCTCGCATTCCAGAACTGCCACCGCGTCGCGGTGTTCCCGCTGGACCCCTCGGTGGACGAGCGGCTCGCCCGCTTCACTTCCGTACGGGCCCAGCTGCTCAATCAGTCGCCCGAACTGCGCGACTGCTGATGTCTTTTGCTGCCGCTCCGCATCACCGGAACCATCCACTTGAGCACGGATGCCGGGGCGGCAGCCTTCGCCGGAACGACGGGCCGGCGCGGGGGGTGCGGGCCGTACGAGACGTGCGGCCCGCACGCTCAGAACAGCTGCGGCAGCACCTCGGCGCCCAGCCGCCGGACATTCTCCTCCGTCGCGGCCAGATCGCCGGAGCCCTCGACGAGCAGCGCGAAGCGCGTGATGCCCGTACGCTCCGAGGTCGCCGCGAGCCGGTCGGCCGCCAGCCGGGGCGGGCCCACCGGATGCAGCCCGCACAGCAGCTCCGTGTACGCCACGGGGTCGCGCATCGAGCGCAGGCGTCCGTCGACCGTGACATGGGCGTCGAGGCCCTTCTTCAGCCAGCCCGGCATCGCCTTGACCAGGGTCTCCTCGGCCTCCGCGCGGCCGTCGGCGATCTGGGCCACACCGGCCGACACATGCCCGGCACCCGCGACGAGGTCCGGCGGGTGGCCCGCGCCGAGCGCGTGCCTGCGCCACAGCGCGACCATCTCCGCCTTGTCCTCGTCGCCGCAGTGCATACCGAGGAGCATCGGCAGCCCGCGCTCGGCGGCGAGCCTGACGCTCGCGGGGGACGTGCAGGCCACGATGACCTCCGGGCCCTCGGCACTTCCGTCGAGCAGCTCGTCCGCCCTTGGTACGACGGCGACTTCACGGAATCGGAAGCGTTCGCCCTCGGCCGACACCCGGGGTTCGCGCAGCCACCGCAGCAGCAGGTCCAGCGATTCGGGGAACCCCTTCTCGTACGCCGCGAGCCCGGAGCCGAAGACCTCCAGATCGACCCATGGCCCGCCACGGCCCACCCCGAGGGAGAACCGCCCTCCGGAGGTGAGATGCAGCAGCGCCGCCTGCTCGCCGAGTGCGACGGGATGGGCGGTCGGCAGGACGCTCACCGCTGTGCCCACCCGGATCCGCTCGGTGCGACCGAGCAGAAGCGCGGCAAGGGTCACGGCCGACGGGCACACCCCATACGGTACGAAGTGGTGCTCGGCCAGCCAGACCGAGTCGAGTCCGGCCGCCTCCGCGGCCTCGGCGGACCGCACCGCCCGGTGCAGCGCCTCCCCCTGGCCCTGGCCCGGGAACTGGGCCGCCAGTACAAAAGCTCCAACGCGCATCGTCTTCTGCCTCCTTGCGGCCGACGCGGCACTCCCCCACACAGGCAACAACGTCTGACACGTGCCAAAGGCACGGCCGCGCGAGAAGTTGTTGCGATTTTCCGGTAACTGGCCCCTGTGGGTGCCGGAGTACCGCCGGGTGCAGGACGCCTACCCACGACCGGGGCCCGTAGGCTTGAGGGGAATCTGTCCGGTCCGCCGCCCCGTGAGGTGTCACGTGTCCCCGCGCCGCAACCGCCCCCGTGGCGGCGAGAAGCCGACCGATCGCGCGAGCCGGGGGTCCCTCCCAGGCGAAGCTCTGGGGGCGGGCGACCGCTACGGAGGCGTGCAGCGGACCGAGAGCTGGCAGGGCGAGGACTGGGCGGTACGCCATGTCGCCGGGGCGAGCTCCGTCGGCAAGCGCTACCGCTGCCCGGGCTGCGACCAGGAGATCGCGTCCGGTATGCCACATGTGGTGGCCTGGCCGGAGCACGGCGGCGTCGACGACCGGCGCCACTGGCACAAGGCGTGCTGGAACGCGAAGGACCGCCGCACCTCGCGGGTGCAGCGGTCCCGTAACGCGCCCAGGTACTGAGCCGGATCAGTCGCTCAGGCGCCGCTCGGACAGCGCCGGCCGTCGCTCAGACGTCGCGCTGGTGGAGCGTGAGGTACGCGCCGCCCATCGCGACCGCCGTCACCCCGAGCATGATCAGCAGGGGCTCCCAGCCCGAGGGGCCGCTCGTGCCCGTCGCGGATTCGCCGTAGAGAGCGATGATCTCGCTCGGGATCGAGTACTCCAGCAGGGCTTCCTGGAGCCCCGCCAGCGACTCGGAGAACATGAACATGGCGGCCACCAGCGGCAGCAGCATCAGCCCGATCATGATCGTGATCGCGCCGGCCGAGTGACGGATCATCGCCCCGACGGCGAGCGCCAGCAGCCCGAGCAGGGCGAGGAACAGTCCGATGCCGACGGTCGCGCGCAGCCAGTCCGAGCCCGACGCGGGAGAGGCGTCCACGAGTGCCGTCTGGAGGGCGGCGACGAGCGTGGCGGTCACCGTGGTGATCGTGAAGACCAGCACGAAGAAGACGATCGCCTTGGCGGTCAGGACCCTGGCGCGGCTCGGGCACGCCGTCAGCGTCGTACGGATCATGCCCGTGCCGTACTCGGAAGCGATCGTCAGCACGCCGAGGGTGATGACACAGATCGATCCGAGGAGCACACCGAAGAAGCCGAGGGTGAGAGCCGACTCACCCTGTGTGTCGACACCGGAGGCCGCGACGATCGCGGCGATGGCCGAACCGATGCCGACCATGAGCACGATCATGACGCCGAGCGTCCACATCGTGGAGCGCACGGAACGGATCTTGGTCCACTCGGAGGCGAGGGCGTCACCCAGGTGGGCCCTGCGCACCGGGATCGGCGAGGCGTAGGCGGCGTCCGGCTGCTCGTAGGAGGTGGGGGCGGTCATCGGGCGTCCTCGGGCTCGTTCGGGTCGTCTGCGGGCGCGGGTGCGGGCGCTGCGGGCGCGGACCGGACCGTGGCCGCCACGGGCCCGGCCGAGTGGGGCTGCGCGGGCGGCGGCGGGGCGTACCAGCCCTGCTGCGGCACGTCGGGGATGACGGCATGCTGCAGCGGCGGGGCGTACCCCACCGGCGGTTCCTGCATCAGCCCGGACTTCTGGTCGTCCGTCGAGCGGTAGTCAACGGCGCCCTGCGTCATTCGCATGTACGCCTCCTCGAGCGAGGCCTGGTGCGGCGACAGCTCCCAGAGCCGGACATCGGCCTCATGAGCCAGATCACTGATCCGGGGCAGAGTGAGACCGGTCACCCGCAGTGCCCCGTCCTGCTCCGGCATGACCTGCCCGCCCGCCTCGGTGAGGACGGCCGTGAGCTTCTCCCGCTGCTGGGGATCGGGCTGCGGCGTACGCACCCGGGCGAAGCCGGCCGAGTTGGCCGCGATGAAGTCCTTGACGCTCATGTCGGCGAGCAGCCGGCCCCGCCCGATCACGATCAGACGGTCCGCGGTGAGCGCCATCTCGCTCATCAGATGCGAGGACACGAAGACCGTACGGCCCTCGGCCGCCAGCGACTTCATCAGATTGCGCACCCACAGGATGCCCTCGGGGTCGAGACCGTTGACCGGCTCGTCGAAGAGCAGCACCTTCGGGTCGCCGAGCAGCGCGGCGGCGATGCCGAGCCGCTGCCCCATGCCCAGCGAGAAGCCGCTGGAGCGGCGCTTCGCGACGTCCTGCAGCCCCACGACACCGAGCACCTCGTCCACCCGGCGGGCCGGGATGCCGGAGAGCTGTGCGAGCGACAGCAGGTGGTTTCGCGCGCTCCGCCCGCCGTGCACGGCCTTGGCGTCCAGCAGCGCGCCCACCTGCCGGGGTGCGTTCGGCAGCTGCCGGAACGGGTGACCGCCGACCGTGACATGTCCGGAAGTCGGCTGGTCGAGGCCGAGGATCATGCGCATGGTCGTCGACTTGCCGGAGCCGTTGGGTCCGAGGAAGCCGGTGACGGCACCGGGCCGCACATGGAAGGAAAGGTTGTCCACGGCCGTCTTGGCGCCGTAGCGCTTCGTCAGGCCGACTGCCTCGATCATTCTCCAGCCCCATCGACAGGTCAGGTCGTCGGGGCACGGACCGAACAGGACCGCACGCCCCCGTAAGAGTTAGGAGGATATCCAGCCCTTGACGGTTCCGGCCAAGACGAGCGAATGCGTCATGCGTCTCGCTTCTTGATGACCGCGTAACCGCCGAGCAGCGCCACAGCCACCCAGATCAGCATGATGCCGAGGCCGCCCCACGGGCCGTACGGCGCCGGGTCGCTGTTCATGGCGTCCGGGACCACCTGCATGATCTTCGCTCCGGCCTGGTCCGGGAAGTACCGGGCGACGTCCTTCGCGTAGGGCACGGCCGACAGGATCTGCGAGACCAGGAAGAAGAACGGCATCAGGATGCCGAGCGACAGCATCGAGCTGCGCAGCATCGCCGCGACGCCCATCGAGAAGATCGCGATCAGGCCCATGTAGAGCCCGGCGCCGATCACGGCGCGCAGGACGTTCTCCTCGCCGATGGTCGTGCCGTAATCGCCGAGCAGGGCCTGTCCGAGGAAGAAGGAGAGGAAGCTCGTCGCCATCCCCACCACCAGCGCCAGCAGTCCGGCGACCGCGATCTTGCTGAAGAGGAACGTGGCGCGCTGCGGTACGGCCGCCAGCGACGTACGGATCATTCCGGAGCTGTACTCCGTGCCGACCACGAGCACGCCGAAGACGACCATCGCGAGCTGGCCCAGCACCATGCCGGAGAAGCTGATCAGCGTCGGGTCGAAGGTGGCCCGCTCCGGTTCCGGCAGATCGTCGAAGGTCGCGGACATCAGTGCGCAGAGCGCTGCACTGAGGGCGACCGTCACGACGAACGCGCTCACGAGGGTCCAGGTGGTGGAGGAGACCGTACGGATCTTGGTCCACTCGGACTGGAGGACGGCGGGTACCGATGCCATGGGTCAGGCTCCCTCGTTGCGCGGGGCCCACTGCGGGGCGGTCGTTCCGGTGTCGGTGGAGTGCGCGTGGTACTCGACCGCGCCCGCCGTCATCTGCATGAAGGCCTCCTCCAGCGAGGCTCGCTGGGCGCTCAGTTCATGCAGCACGACGCGGTGCTCGGCGGCCAGCTCACCGATCTGCTCGGTGGTGGCGCCGTCGATCTCCAGGGTGCCGTTGCCCGACTCGACAGCGGTCAGACCCTCCTTGTGGAGGACATCGCGCAGCCGCTCCTGCTGCGGGGAGCGGAGCCGCACATAACTGCGTGAGTTCTGGTGGATGAAATCGGCCATCGACGTATCCGCCAGGAGCTTGCCCTGGCCGATCACGATCAAGTGCTCGGCGGTGAGGGCCATTTCACTCATCAGATGCGAGGAGACGAAGATCGTCCGCCCCTCGGACGCGAGCAGTTTCATCAGATTGCGGATCCAGTGAATTCCCTCGGGGTCGAGACCGTTGACCGGCTCGTCGAAGAGCAGCACCCGAGGATCTCCGAGCAGCGCGGAAGCGATTCCCAGCCGCTGCCCCATGCCGAGCGAGAAACTCTTGGACTTCTTCTTCGCGACCGGCGTCAGTCCGACGAGATCGAGGACCTCGGCGACCCGCCGCTCCGGAATCCGGTTCGCCTGCGCGAGGCAGAGCAGGTTGTTGTACGCACTGCGGCCGCCGTGCATCGCCTTGGCGTCCAGCAGCGCGCCGATGTACTTGAGCGGTTCACTGAGGTCCCGGTAGTGCTTGCCGTCGATCCGGACCGTGCCGCTGGTGGGATTGTCCAGGTCCAGCATCATCCGCATGGTCGTCGACTTGCCCGCGCCGTTGGGCCCGAGGAAGCCGGTCACGACGCCGGGGCGCACCTGGAACGAGAGGTGGTCGACCGCGACCTTGGCGCCGAAGCGCTTGGTGAGACCCTCGAGCTCGATCATGCGTTCACGCTACGGGCGGGGGGTGTCCGCCGCCACCGCTTTCGGTTACCAGGTGCTGATGACGGCGGACACCGCTGGTGTGCCGACGGGTCCGTACGACGGGCACGCACGGGCAACGGCAGCCGCAGACACCGGCAACGGCACCCGCGAACGCAAACGCCCGTGCCCGGCGCCGTGAAGGCACCGGGCACGGGCGACGCGTACCGCCTGCGCGGGAAGGCGACTAGCGGGTCTGCTGGGCCGGCACGCCCCGCGAGATCGGCTCGTCGTCCGCGGGCGAACCCGCGGCGGCGACCGCCGCACCCGTCAGCGTCGCGAGCATCTCGCGGACGTTGGTCAGCTGCGCGTTGATCGAGTCGCGACGGTTCGTCAGCGCCGCCAGCTCGCGCTCCGATTCCGAGCGGATCCGGTCCGCCTTCGCGTTCGCGTCCGCGACGATGTCCTCGGCCTGACGCTGCGCGGTCTCCACCGTCTGGCGCGCGCGGCGCTCCGCGTCCGTGCGCAGCTTCTCCGCCTCCAGGCGCAGCTGCTCCGCGCGGTGCTCGATCTCCGCCAGCCGCTTCTCGGCCTTCGCCTGACGCGACGCCAGGTCACGCTCGGACTGCTCGCGGCGCTTGGCCAGGTTCGTCTCGAAGTCGGCCGCCGCCTGCGCGGCCTTCGCGCGGGTCTCCTCGAAGAGCGCGTCCGCCTCCTCGCGCTTCGACTGCGCGTCCTTCTGCGCGTCGGCGCGCAGGGAGTTCGCCTCGCTCTGGGCCTTATCGACGATCCGGACGCCCTCGTCCTCGGCCTTCTGCTTGCGCTCGGAAGCGAACGCCTCCGCGTCGTTGCGCACCTGCTGGGCCGCCGACTCGGCGAGCTCGCGGTGCTGCTCGGCGGCGCGACGGGCCTCCTCGCGCAGGTCCTTCGCCTCCTCCTCGGCGAGGCGGAGGATCTTCTCGACACGTGCACCGAGTCCGGCGTACGACGGCTCCGCGTCGTTGACCTGGGCCTGGGCATTCTGCGTCTCGAGATGGAGCTCCTCGATGCGCTTTTCCAGAGAGTTGATCCGTGCAAGAGCACTGTCACGATCGGCGACGAGTTTGGTAATGCGGTCATCCACCTGACCGCGGTCGTACCCACGCCGCACGAGCTCGAAGCCGAAGGGGGAGGAAGTGTCGCTCATGGGGTTCCTGTCGAATGAGACCGGTGAGGTGTTAGGGGGAATCCTAGGCGCCGAAGCGGCGTGTCATCGAGCGGATGCCCGTTTGATATGGAGAATGTCCAGCCTTTTGAGTGGCTAGCCCTCGGAAGGCTTGCTACTCGAACGTGTAATCCCTGCTGCCGCGCCCGCCTTGACCCCGCCCGCGCCGGAGCCGCCCCCGGCTCCGCCCTTGCCGGTGGGCGCCTCGAACGACTCCAACGCCTCCAGCACGTCCTGGACACGGGAGATCTCCGCCTGGATGTCCTCGCGTCTGCGCACGAGCACATCGAGCTCCCGCTTGCCGTCCGCGATCATGCGGTCGGCCTCGCGGTCCGCCTCCGCCTTCACCTGCTCGGCGGCGCGGGTCAGCTCGGCCTTCTTCTGCTCGGCCTCCTTGAGGAGCGCCTCGGCCTTCTTCACCGCGGCGATCCGCACCTTGCCGGCCTCCGAATTGGCGTCGGACACGAGCTCCTTCGCCTTCGCGTCGGCCTCGGCCTGCTGTTCGTTCGCGGCCTTGATCAGCTGGTCGCAGCGTTCGCCCGCGGCCTTCATCTGCTCGGCGGACTCCCGGCGGGCCCGCTCGTGCAGCACCTCGATCTCGCTCTCGACACGGGCGCGCAGCTCCTCCGCGCGCTCCCGGATGGCGGTCGCGTCGCTGCGCGCCCCCACCAGCAGTTCGTCGGCGTCCGTGCGGGCCTTCTCCACCAGGGAGTTGCCCTCGACGGTCGCCTCGGCGACCAGCCGCTCGGCCTCCTTGCGGGCTGCGCCCACCATCGTGTCGGCCTGCTCCTCGGCCTCGGTGGTGGCGCGCAGCGCCTCCTCCTGGGCCTTGGCCATGAGCTGGTCCGCCTGCCCGGCGGCGTCCGCACGCCTCTTCGCCGCGTCCCCACGGGCCGCGTCGAGCGTACGGTCCGCCTCGTCCCGGGCCTCGGCGCGCATCTGCTCCGCCGCGCTCTCGGCGTCGGCGCGCACCCGCTCCGCCTCGGCCCGGATGCGCTCCGCGGCCTGCTGGGCGGAGCCGACGGTCTCGGCCGCCTCGGCACGGATCCGCTCGGCCTCGGCGGTCCCCTCCGCGATGAGCTGGTCGGCCTGCTCGGCCGCGTCGCCACGGCGCTTGTCGGCGGCCTGCCGGGCCTCGTCCAGCATCTGCTCGGCGTCGGAGCGGGCGGCCGCACGCAGGCCCTCGGCCTCCGCCTCGCCGTCCATCTTGACCTGCTCGGCCTCGGTGCGCAGCCGCGCCGCGTCCTGCTCGGTCTCCGACAGCAGCTCCGCCGCCTCGGTCGTGAGCCGGTCGGCCTGCGCCGCTGCTTCGGAGCGGATGCGGTTGGCGTCCTCGCGGGCCTCCGCACGGGTCCGCGCCGCGTCCTGCTCCGCGGAGGCGACCGAGTCCGACGCCTCCGTACGCATCCGCTGGACGTACTCCGCGGTGTCCGAACGCAGCCGATCCGACTCCTCGATGGCCTCGTTCATGGTCCGCTCGGCCAGCGACCTGGCGGCCTCCGACTCCTCGTCGGCGCGGGCCCGGATCCGGTTCGCGTCCTCGGTGGAGCGCTCCCGCTCCGCGTAGGCGTCGGCTCGGACCCGGTCCGCCTCCTCCTGCGCCTCGGTCCTCGTACGCTCCGCGGCGTGCTCGGCGGCGCTGCGCAGCCCGGCGATCTCCTGCTCGGCCTGCTCCTGGAGGCCAGACACGGAGTCGCGCACCTGCTGGGCGGTCTGCTCGGCGGCCGACACCATCTCGGTGGCCCGCCGGTCCGCCTCCTCGACCAGGCGCTGCGCCTCGGCCTGCGCCTCCTCGACCCGCTTGCGGGCGGAGGCCAGCAGTTCCTCGCTCTGCTCGCGGGCCCGCTCGCGCTCCTGGTCCGCCTCCGTACGGGCAGAGGTGAGGATCTCCTCGGCCTCGCGGCGACGCCGGTTCGCCTCCTCCTGCGCGGCGGCCAGCGCCTCGGTGGCCTCCTGGCCGACGCGCTCGGCGGCGGCCGCGGCCTCGCCGCGGACCCGGTCCGCGCTCTCCTGCGCCTCGGTCCTCAGCCGCTCCGCCTCGGTGGCGGCCTCGGTCTGCAGCCGTACGGCGACGGCTTCGCCCTCGGCACGCGAGGCCGAAGAGTCCGCGGCCGCCTCGTCGCGCAGCCGCTGGGCCTCCTGCTCGGCCTGAGCCTGGAGCGTACGGATCCGCTCGGCGGCCTCGCTGCGCAGCCGTTCGGTCTCCTCCGCGGTCTCCCTCCGGAGCCGCTCGCTCTCCGTGCGGGCCTCGGACAGCGCCTGCTCGGCGGAGACGACCCGGGTCTCCGCCTCCGTGTGCAGCCGGGTCAGCTCCTCGTCGGCCTCCCGGCGGCGGGCGACGGCGGCGCGCGCCGCTTCCTCGCGCGTCTCACGTGCCGCGGACTCCGCCTCGGCACGGGTGTGATCGGCCTGCTCCTCGGCCTCGGCGCGCAGCCGGTCCGCCTCGGCGCGCGTGCGCTCCAGCGTCTCCTCGGCCTGCCGGCGCAGCGTCGTCGCCCGCTCGATCGCCTCCGTACGGACCCGCTCGCCGTCCGCGGTGGCGCCTGAACGGACGTCGTCCGCGTCGGCCTTCGCCTTGGTCAGCAGCTCCTCGGCGGTCCTGGCCGCCTCCTCGATCTGCTGGACGGCCTCGCGGCGCGCCTCGCTGCGGATCCGCTCGCCCTCGCCGACGGCCTCGGAGCGCAGCTGCTCGGCCTCGCCGCGCAGCCGGCGCGCCTCCTCCTGCAGGTCGACCGTCTTGGCCCGGTACTCCTTGGTGTCGTCCTTCGCGGCGCCCTTGAGCTCCTCGGCCGTGTCATGGGCCTCGGCGCGCAGCCGGTCCGCCTCGGTCTCGGCCTCGTGGCGGATCCGCTCGGCCTCCTCGGTGGCCTTGCGCGTGGTGGCCTTGGCCTCGTCGGAGGCCTTGTTGAGGACCTCCTCGGCGGTGCGGGCGGCCTTCGCGAGCTGCGCCGCGGAGTCCTCGGCGGCGATCGTGCGGGCCTTCTCGGCGGCCTCCGCGAGGACCTTCTCCGCCTCGGCGCGGGCGTCCGCGAGCGCCTGCTCGGCCTCGGCCTTGAGGGACTCGGACTCCTTCGTGGCCTCGCCGACCAGCCGGGCGATCTCCGACCTGGCGGTGCGGGTGCGCTGCTCGTTGGCCGACTCGGCGGTCGTGAGCGTCTTGTTCGCGGCGTCCTTGGCCTCGGTGACGACCTTCTCGGCCTCCGCGCGAGCCTCGCGCAGCTTCTCCTCGGCCTCCTGGAGCCGCTGCTCGGCGGCGCGGCTGAGTTCCGACGCCTGCTGGCGGGCCTGGTCGGACTCGGCGCTGGTCGTGGAGCGCAGCTGCTCGGCGTGGGTGGTGGCCTCGTGGGCCTGCGTCGACGCGGCGTTCAGCAGCCGCTCGGCGTCCTTGCGGGCGCGCAGCAGGGTCGCTTCGGCTTCGGCGCGGGCCGACTCGGCCTCGGAGCCGAGCCGCTGGCGGGTCTCCTCGGCGACGCGGGTGGCCTCGGCGCGTGCCGCGGCCAGCGCCTGCCCGGCCTCGGTGCGCGACTCGTCGAGGAGCCGGCGGGCCTGGGACTCGGTGCGGGCCCGGAGCTGCTCGGCCCAGGCCACGTTCTCGTTGACGTGCGCCTCGACGGTCTGGCGGCGCTCGGCGAGTTCCTGGTCGAGGCGCTGGCGGCGCTGGTTGGCCTCGGCGTGCAGCTCGGCCTGGAGGCGGGCCTGGTGCTCCGCATGCTCCTGGAGGATGCGCTGCGTCTGCGCGCGGGCCTCGCGCAACTCCCGCTCGGCGTCCGAGCGGAGCTGGTCGGCCTGGGTCTGGGCGTTACGCAGCATCTGCTCGGCCTGGTAGCCGATGTCGGCGCTGTCGTACGCGGGACGGGACGCGAGAGCGCGGCGCGCCTCGTGGAGCTTGGCGCGCAACACCTCGACCTGGTATCCGAGGTCCTCGGCGTGCTGGACGGCCTTCTCCCGCTCGGTCTTCAGCCGGTCCATCTCGGCTTCGAACCGCGAGAGGTGGTCGTCGTCAGCTCGGTGGCTCTCCTGGCGTTCGTAGCCCCGCACTGCGCGGTCCCATCCGTCCCCTGGTCGCAAGTCTCTACAGTCGAGCACCGTTCGCCGGGAACGGGCCCCCCGGGGAATGGTGTCAGATCACAGTCGAGGACGTGGCGCGGCCCCGTTCCGGCCCCGGCCCGGAGCCGCCCACTCTACCGGGCCAGGAATCCGGAGGTCAGTGCTCCGCCGAGGACGGGTCGGCGGACGTGACGAGTTCCGTGAGCACACCGTGGCAGTCCTTGGGGTGCAGGAACGTGATCCGCGAGCCCATCGAACCGATGCGCGGCTCGTCGTAGAGGACCCGTACGCCCTTGTCGCGGACGGACTGCGCATCGCCGTCGACGTCGGCTGTGCCGAAGGCGATGTGGTGCACACCCTCACCGTTCTTGGCCAGCCACTTCCCGACCGCGGAGTCCTCGCGGGTGGGCTCCAGGAGCTGGAGGTACGAGGCGCCGCCGTCCGAGGTCTCATTGATCTTGAGCATGGCCTCGCGGACGCCCTGCTCCTCGTTGACCTCGGTGTGGAACACCTCGAAGCCGTACGTGGCCCGGTAGAACTCGACAGTCGTGTCGAGGTCGAAGCAGGCGATCCCGATGTGGTCGATTCGCGTCAGCATGGCTCCAGTGCAGCGCCCGGGCGATGGTTACGCAACGTGCGCGCCGTCACACCGGCTGCCCGATGACCCGGACACGAACCGCTCAGTACAGTTCAAGTAAACCCTCGTTCACTCCTCAGCCGCCGTGCTGGAAGGGGATCCCCTCTCATGTCTGGAACGAACAGCACCACCTCCGTGATCGTTGCCGGTGCCCGTACCCCCATGGGGCGGCTGCTCGGCTCGCTGAAGTCCTTCTCGGGGGCCGACCTGGGCGGCTTCGCGATCAAGGCCGCGCTGGACCGCGCCGGGATCGGCGGTGACCAGGTGCAGTACGTGATCATGGGCCAGGTGCTCCAGGCCGGGGCGGGGCAGATCCCGGCCCGCCAGGCCGCGGTCAAGGCCGGCATCCCCATGAGCGTGCCCGCGCTGACCGTCAACAAGGTGTGTCTCTCCGGCCTCGACGCGATCGCCCTGGCGGACCAGCTCATCCGTGCGGGTGAGTTCGACGTGATCGTCGCAGGTGGCCAGGAGTCCATGACGAACGCGCCGCACCTGCTGCCGAAGTCGCGCGAGGGCTTCAAGTACGGCGCGATCGAGATGCTCGACGCGATGGCGTACGACGGCCTCACCGACGCCTTCGAGGGCATCGCCATGGGCGAGTCGACCGAGAAGCACAACACCCGCCTCGGTATCGCCCGGCCCGAGCAGGACGAGATCGCCGCCCTGTCGCACCAGCGCGCCGCCGCCGCACAGAAGAACGGCCTCTTCGAGGCCGAGATCACGCCCGTCGAGATCCCGCAGCGCAAGGGCGAGCCGGTCGTCTTCAGCAAGGACGAGGGCATCCGCGCCGAGACGACGGTCGAGTCGCTCGGCAAGCTGCGCCCGGCCTTCGCGAAGGACGGCACGATCACGGCCGGTACGTCGTCGCAGATCTCCGACGGTGCCGCCGCGGTCGTCGTGATGAGCAAGGCCAAGGCCGAGGAACTCGGCCTCGAGTGGATCGCCGAGATCGGCGCGCACGGCAATGTGGCGGGCCCGGACAACTCGCTCCAGTCCCAGCCGTCCAACGCGATCGCGCACGCCCTCAAGAAGGAGGGCCTCGAGGTCTCCGACCTCGACCTGATCGAGATCAACGAGGCGTTCGCCGCGGTTGCCGTGCAGTCAATGAAGGACCTCGGGGTATCCCCCGAAAAGGTGAACGTCAACGGTGGCGCGATTGCCCTGGGGCACCCCATCGGCATGTCCGGCGCGCGGCTCGTCCTGCACCTGGCGCTGGAGCTGAAGCGGCGCGGCGGCGGGATCGGCGCGGCGGCGCTGTGCGGCGGTGGCGGTCAGGGTGACGCGCTGATCGTCCGCGTAGCGGCCAAGTAAGTCCTGTCGAGAACGGAGCACGCACGATGGTGGACGTCGCCCAGCTGGTCGCCCAGGCGCGAGAGGGCCGGCCGCGGGCCGTGGCCCGGCTGATCTCACTCGTCGAGGGGGCGTCCCCGCAGCTCCGAGAGGTCATGGCGGCACTCGCGCCGCTGACCGGCGGCGCGTACGTGGTGGGGCTGACCGGTTCGCCGGGTGTCGGCAAGTCGACGTCCACGTCCGCGCTGGTGACGGCCTACCGGCGGGCAGGGAAGCGGGTCGGCGTCCTGGCCGTCGACCCGTCCTCGCCCTTCTCGGGCGGGGCGCTGCTGGGCGACCGGGTGCGGATGTCGGAGCACGCGTCCGACCCCGGCGTCTACATCCGGTCGATGGCCACCCGCGGCCATCTCGGCGGCCTCGCCTGGGCCGCGCCCCAGGCCATCCGCGTCCTGGACGCGGCCGGCTGCGACGTGGTGCTGGTGGAGACGGTCGGCGTGGGCCAGTCGGAGGTCGAGATCGCCTCCGAGGCCGACACGTCGGTGGTGCTGCTCGCGCCCGGCATGGGCGACGGCATCCAGGCCGCGAAGGCGGGCATCCTGGAGATCGGCGACGTGTACGTCGTCAACAAGGCGGACCGCGACGGCGCCGACGCGACCGCGCGCGAGCTCAACCACATGCTCGGGCTCGGCGAGTCCCGTGCGCCGGGTGACTGGCGGCCGCCGATCGTGAAGACGGTCGCGGCGCGGAGCGAGGGCATCGACGAGGTCGTCGAGGCCCTGGAGAAGCACCGGGCGTGGATGGAGGAACACGGCGTCCTCGCGGAGAGGCGCACCCGGCGGGCCGCGCACGAGGTCGAGACGATCGCGGTCACCGCCCTGCGCGAGCGGATCGGCGACCTGCGCGGCGACCGCCGCCTGGGCGCGCTGGCGGCCCGCATCGTGGCGGGCGAACTCGACCCGTACGCGGCGGCGGACGAACTGGTGGCGGGCCTCACTTCCTGACCCCGCCGGCGTCCAGCCCCAGCCCCAGCCCCAGCCCCAGCCCCGGGTCCGGGTCCGCCGGGTCCTGGTGTGCCCGGCCGGCACCGGGTAAATCCGGCTGGGGCTGTCCGGTGTTGGTACCTGGTGGGCGCCCGGGGTGTCCGTCCTCGAGCTCTCCCTGTGCCCTGCGGCGTGGGGGACCCCCGGACGGGCTTGATGCGGCTGCTGTCGGTGGGTGGGGTCGGGGCCCCTCCGGGCTCGCCTCGTCGGAATCGGTGGGTACGGCGCCGTCCGGCACCACCGCCCGATTTCCGCGGGGGCGACCCTGCACGGCCCCGCCCCGGTCCGTTCCCGGCTGCAGGCCGGTGGTGGCAGGACCACGCCCACCGGGTCGGCCCTCACCGACAACCGCAGCCGGCGGACGCACAGGGGTGGTGTTCGGGGCACTGAAGCGTGATTCAGCGCGCGGCGCCACCGGTGACTGTGGGGTACCGGGTTGCGCGCGCCGTACATGATGCCGTCCCGGATACGAGCCCAGGAGCGGCTCCGGGACGGCAACCGATCCGGCACGGGTGACCCCGTCGCACCCAGTCCGCCATGGCTCCTCCCAGGGGAGGCTCTGGGGGAGTTCGAGGGCGGACACACCGGCCCAGCCGTCGGCAGGGGGTGCCCCCATGCCCCGGAGCCGGGGCGCGGGGGCGATGGAGGCTCCCCGTCAGACCTTGCCGCGCCGCCCGCGCAAATGGTCGGCCACCGGCTTGAGGGCCTCGCTCAGATCCGCAAGCGCCTCCGGCGACAGCAGGCCGATGAAGTGCTGGCGCACGGACTCGACGTGGTGCGGCGCGACCTTCTGCATCGTGTGAATGCCGTGGTCGGTCAGGACGGCGTACAACCCACGGCGGTCCGACTCGCAGTTCTCCCTGCGGACCAGGCCCGCGTTCTCCATGCGGGTGATCTGGTGGGAGAGCCGGCTCTTCGACTGCAGTGTGGCCGCGGCCAGGTCGCTCATGCGCATGCGCCGGTCCGCGGACTCCGAGAGATTCACGAGGATCTCGTAGTCGTTCATGGTCAGGCCGAACGGTTGCAGGTCCTTCTCCATCTGGTACGTCAACAACCTGTTGACGTCCAGATACGTGCGCCAGGCGCACTGCTCCGTATCGCTCAGCCAGCGCGTGGCCGTCTCGGTCTCCATATATGGATACTACCCTAAGAAGTTGAAAGACGGACGAAGTCATCGGGTGTGACGCCCGGCGTCCTTGCGCCCACGGTCTCCATGGTCCCCCACGCAAGGGCGCAGACGTTCGACGTCACACTCCGCAGACTACCGCTCACAGCCCGAAGCGACGCTGGAGGTCCCCAAGCTGGCCGGGAAGGCGCGGGGAGGACCCGTGCTGACCGGGTGTCGCGTGACCTCCGTGACCCCCGCCCGGCACTCCGTCCGCGTGCGGGACGGTGCCCGTCGCCTGCTCGGGCATGAGCGTCTCCGTGGACTGGAGGAGTACCGTCCCCGCGCCCACGAACTCGAACTGGTGCTCCTCGCCCGATGCCCCGCCGATCCCCGCGAGCTGTCGCAGGCCGCCCATGACGCCGCTCATGTAGCCGTGGTCGTAGTGGTGGCACGGCGACGGGCAGTCCGCCCAGCCGACCAGCGCCTGCGGGTCCACCCGGATCGGCGGCTCCATGAAGACCACCGGACCGTTCGACGCCGCCACGAACTTGCCCGTGCCGATCAGCGTCAGAAAGCCCGGCACGATCGACTGCTTCAGCGCCAGCGACGGCTGGTACGCCAGCAGGTTCCCTGACCGGATCGTCAGATTGCCGTCCTCCAGGTCGTACGAGTTCACGTCGAACGCCCGGTCGGCGAGCAGCATCTTGCCGCTGCCCTCGGCCACCACCCAGTCGCTCGCGTGCAGCGGCGAGTGGAAGCTCGTACGCATCAGCCGGTCGAGGCGGCCGTGCCCGATGCCGTTGAACTCGATCCGGCCGTAGTAGGCGATCATCTTGCCCTTCTGCAGGAACCACTGGGAGCCCTTGAGCTCCACGCAGAAGGTGTAGGCGTTGACGTTGTCGTCGCTCGGCAGGGTCATCGGGTCGAAAATCACCGGCGTGCTCACAGCTTCTCCTCCGACGCCTGGACGTACACCGCACCACTGCCGCTCAGCTCCAGCTGGAACGCCTCGCCCGAGCCGCGCCCCACCATGTCGCGCCAGCCCAGCGCGGTGGAGAGCTTGTTCCGCACGTCGCCGTGGTGCGCGACGTACGCCTGCGGGTCGACATGGACCGGCCGGCCGGGAGTGATCGGCAGCTCGATCACCCCGCCGTGCGCCATGACCGCGACCGCGCCGTGCCCCTTCAGCGTCGTGGTGAACAGGCCCTGGCCGGTGACCTGGCCGCGCACCATGCCCATGACCCCGCCCTGCGAGCCCATGAACATCGTGCCCTGCTGCAGCGTGCCGTCGAAGGCGAGCAGCCGGTCGGCCTCGACGCAGAGGGTGTCGCCGGTCAGATTGATCACCTGGATGTGGTGGCCGCCGTGGCCGAACATCACCGTGCCGCTGCCCTCGACCGTCATCAGCGGGGTCGCCTCGTCGGCCACGCGCCGGCCGATCATCGACATCAGGCCGCCCTGGCCGCCCGCCATGTTCGGCGTGAAGGACA
The DNA here is from genome assembly GCF_040296405.1 of Streptomyces sp. NPDC002133. Classification (NCBI taxonomy): domain Bacteria; kingdom Bacillati; phylum Actinomycetota; class Actinomycetes; order Kitasatosporales; family Streptomycetaceae; genus Streptomyces; species Streptomyces sp. NPDC002133. Next base: position 141,883 of record NZ_JBEOXF010000002.1, read on the forward strand.
CCTCGCCCTTGTACGCGAGCATCGCGCCGCGCTGGCTGTACATCTTCTGGCCGGGGACGACCGTCGCCTCGACCACCTTCGAGTTGATCTCACGGAAGGGCATGTCACACGTCCCCTGCGATCGTGTTGCGCTCGCTCGGCTGTACGTACACGAGCCCGTCGCCCTCGAACCGGATCTGGAACGCCTCACCGCCGCCCTCGCCGAGCAGCGTGCGGAAGGTCACACCGGACTGGAAGCTCTGCTGGACGTTGCCCTGGTGCGCGATGTACGCGCCGGGGTCGACCGCGAGCGGGTACTGGGGGGTGACGCGCAGCACCACGGCAGGCCCGTCCGACATGATCGCCGCCTGGCCCGTGCCCTCGAGGGTCGTCGTGAACAGTCCGTTGCCGGTCGCGCCGCCGCGCAGGCCGGTGAAGCTGGTGCCCGTGCGCAGCCCGCCGTCCGTGCACAGGAGATTGCTCGACTCGACGTACAGCTTGTCGCCGTGCAGCGAGACGAGGTTGATCTCGGACGCGCGGTCGGCGAAGTAGCACGTGCCCTGGCCCTTCACCTCCATCATGGTCATCTGTTCGCCGGTGAGGCGGCGGGTCACCATGCCCCGGATGCCCTCACCGCCGCCGGACAGTTTCTTGAACGCCATCTGGCCGTCGTACGCGACCATCGACCCGTTCTTCGCCTTGACGGTGTCCCCGGTCATGTCGACGGCGAGCACCTTGCTGCCTTGAAGTCGGAACATTGCCACGGGGTGACGGTACTGGGCGGGGGACGTTTTGGGACAGGCCCCTCGGAACGATCCCGACCCTGACCCGACCCCGAAGCCACCCGGGTAAAGACCAGGGCAAGCGCGGTGCCACAATGGCAGCGCTTGTGCGTGCGTTCACAAGACCGCCAGCCCCTCCACCGAAGGTGCCTTTCGTGGACATCAAGACCGCCTCCTCCCTCCACCGCCTCCGACTCGTCTCCGCGCCGGAGGCCGTGTCGTTCCTCGTGCTGCTCGTCTGCTCGGTCCTCAAGCGCACGACGGAGTTCAACGCCGTCCCGGTCATGGGCGCGATCCACGGCGTGCTCTTCGTCCTGTACGTGATCTTCTGGCTGGACGCCTGGAACCGTACGAAGTGGACGTTCGGGACGGCCGCGCTCTACTTGGTCCTGTCCGTGCTGCCCTTCGGCGGCTTCGTCGCCGAGCGCAAGCTCAAGCGCGCCGCCGAGGACGCGGTCATCGCCGCCCGCGCCCGCCGCGAGGGCACGGTGAGCGCGTGATCGTCGCCTTCTCCGTCACCCCGCTGGGCGTCGGCGAGGACGTCGGCGAGTACGTCGCCGACGCCGTGCGCGTCGTCCGCGAGTCCGGGCTGCCCAATCGCACGGACGCCATGTTCACCTCCGTGGAGGGCGAGTGGGACGAGGTCATGGACGTCGTCAAGCGCGCAGTCGCCGCCGTCGAGGCCCGCGCGCCGCGCGTCTCCCTCGTCCTGAAGGCGGACATCAGGCCCGGCGTCACGGACGGGCTGACCAGCAAGGTCGAGACGGTGGAGCGCCATCTGTCCGCCTGAGCCGCAGCACCGGAGAGCCCCTGGCCCGTGGCCGGGGGCTCTTTCGTCATGCTTGATCGAGCTGGGACCGGTCGCGCAGCGAGCCGTGCGGCACCGGCTGCGGCGCACGGTCCGCCGCTGACTTCCGCAGGGTCCTCGTCTCCCGTCGGACCGAAGTTCGAGACGGGGCTGACCGGTATATGACCAGTGGGTAAGGTCGGTGCCGTGCCGAAGCCGCTCAGCCTTCCCTTCGACCCCATCGCCCGAGCCGACGAGCTCTGGCGGCAGCGTTGGGGCCCCGTGCCCTCGATGTCCGCGATCACCTCGATCATGCGGGCGCAACAGATCCTGCTCGCCGAGGTCGACGCCGTCGTCAAGCCGTACGGACTGACCTTCGCGCGGTACGAGGCGCTGGTGCTGCTCACCTTCTCCAAGGCCGGTGAGCTGCCGATGTCCAAGATCGGCGAGCGCCTGATGGTGCATCCGACGTCCGTGACGAACACGGTGGACCGCTTGGTGAGGTCCGGCCTGGTCGCCAAGCGCCCCAACCCGAACGACGGACGCGGGACCCTGGCGTCGATCACCGAGAAGGGCCGCGAGGTCGTCGAGGCGGCCACCCGCGATCTGATGGAGATGGACTTCGGGCTCGGGGCGTACGACTCCGAGGAGTGCGGGGAGATCTTCGCGCTGCTGCGGCCCCTGCGCATCGCCGCGCACGACTTCGACGAGAAGTGACCCGGTGCGGCGCGGCCCGGGCTGACGTGACCCACGTCTCCCGACCCGCCGGAAGATCGCCCAAACCGGATGGTTAACCTCGTCGGCATGAAGAAGAGCGTGCTGACCCGCTACCGGGTGATGGCCTATGTCACCGCCGTGATGCTGCTCGTGCTGTGCACCTGCATGGTGTTCAAGTACGGCTTCGACATGGGCGAGGACGTCACCTTCGCGGTCTCCCAGGCCCACGGCATCCTCTACATCATCTACCTGATCTTCGCCTTCGATCTGGGCTCCAAGGCCAAGTGGTCGTTCGGCAAGCTGCTGTGGGTGCTGCTCTCCGGGACGATCCCCTTCGCGGCTTTCCTCGTGGAGCGCAAGGTCACACGTACGGTCGAGCCGCTGGTCAGCGGGCAGGTTCCGGCGGTCGCCAAGGCATGAATCCACCGCCGTACGGGTACGTACGGCGGTTTGCCATCGACATTTACTAGGACGTCCTAGTAAATTCGAAGGTATGGACGCTGACGCCATCGAGGAGGGCCGCCGTCGCTGGCAGGCCCGGTACGACACCGCAAAGAAGCGGAACGCCGACTTCACCACGCTCTCCGGTGATCCGGTCGAGCCGGTCTACGGGCCCAGGCCCGGCGACACCTACGGGGGCTTCGAGCGGATCGGCTGGCCCGGTGAGTATCCGTTCACGCGCGGCCTGTACCCGACGGGCTACCGCGGCCGCACCTGGACCATCCGCCAGTTCGCCGGCTTCGGCAACGCCGAGCAGACCAACGAGCGGTACAAGATGATCCTGGCCGCCGGCGGCGGCGGGCTCAGTGTCGCCTTCGACATGCCGACACTGATGGGCCGCGACTCCGACGAGCCGCGCTCGCTCGGCGAGGTCGGCCACTGCGGTGTCGCCATCGACTCCGCCGCCGACATGGACGTCCTCTTCAAGGGCATCCCGCTCGGCGACGTCACCACCTCCATGACCATCAGCGGACCGGCTGTCCCGGTCTTCTGCATGTACCTCGTCGCCGCCGAGCGGCAGGGCATCGACCCGGGCGTGCTCAACGGCACGCTGCAGACGGACATCTTCAAGGAGTACATCGCGCAGAAGGAGTGGCTCTTCCAGCCCGAGCCCCATCTGCGCCTGATCGGCGACCTGATGGAGCACTGCGCCCGCTCCATCCCCGCGTACAAGCCGCTCTCCGTCTCCGGCTACCACATCCGCGAGGCGGGCGCGACGGCCGCGCAGGAGCTGGCGTACACGCTCGCTGACGGCTTCGGATACGTCGAACTCGGCCTGAGCCGGGGCCTGGACGTCGATGTCTTCGCACCCGGTCTCTCCTTCTTCTTCGACGCGCACGTCGACTTCTTCGAGGAGATCGCCAAGTTCCGTGCGGCCCGCCGCATCTGGGCGCGCTGGATGAAGGACGTGTACGGCGCGAAGACCGACAAGGCGCAGTGGCTGCGCTTCCACACCCAGACCGCCGGGGTCTCGCTGACGGCCCAGCAGCCGTACAACAACGTCGTACGGACCGCCGTGGAGGCCCTCGCGGCCGTGCTCGGCGGCACCAACTCGCTGCACACCAACGCTCTGGACGAGACCCTCGCCCTGCCGTCCGAGCAGGCCGCCGAGATCGCCCTGCGCACGCAGCAGGTGCTCATGGAGGAGACCGGCGTCGCCAACGTGGCCGACCCGCTGGGCGGTTCCTGGTACATCGAGCAGCTCACCGACCGCATCGAGGCCGACGCCGAGAAGATCTTCGACCAGATCAAGGAGCGCGGGCTGCGCGCCCACCCCGACGGGCAGCACCCCATCGGGCCGATGACGTCCGGCATTCTGCGCGGCATCGAGGACGGCTGGTTCACCGGCGAGATCGCCGAGTCGGCGTTCCGCTACCAGCAGTCGCTGGAGAAGGGCGACAAGCGGGTCGTCGGTGTCAATGTCCACCACGGCTCGGTCACCGGCGACCTGGAGATCCTCCGCGTCAGCCACGAGGTGGAGTGGGAGCAGGTCCGCATCCTCGGCGAGCGCAAGTCGCGGCGCGACGACGCGCGCGTACGGGCCTCGCTGGACGCGATGCTGGCAGCGGCCCGCGACGGTTCCAACATGATCGAGCCGATGCTCGACGCGGTGCGTGCCGAGGCGACGCTCGGCGAGATCTGCGGCGCGCTGCGGGACGAGTGGGGTACCTACACGGAGCCGCCGGGCTTCTGACCCGGCGTCCACCCGAAACCCGGTGGAAGGACCGGCCTCCCAGCCCTACGGTGGCGGGATGGCCGGTCTTCCCGTTCCCGTGCGTGACGTACGCGTCCGCATCCAGTGCGTCGGCGCCTGCGGGCCCTTCGCGCGCCTCACCGCGGACTTCGAGCCGCCCGGGGAGAGCGGTGAGCCGGAGTTCGTGAACACGGTGCCCGAGGAGCTGCTGGCGGCGGAGTACGTTCCGGCGATCCGGGCCGGCCTGCGGGAGGGCCTCGACGGTGTGGCCGCCCGCGTGAGGCTCACCGACGGCCGCCACCACGAAGTGGACTCGTCGGAGTACGGCTTCAAGACGGCCGGACGGATGGCGGCCCGCGCCGCGCTCATCGGAGCCGGGCTGCTGCCGCCGGAGGAGGCGGAGAAGCTTCCCAAGGTGACCTGGCCGGGCAAGCCGAAGCCCGCTGAACCCGCCTCCCGCTGAGGCGAAGTCGAACCTGTCCGCCGCTCGGCCTCCGGGCCGTCCGTCGGTTGACCGGCAAGCCCGTCCTGCGTTCGCGGACGGACGCTCGGGCCCACCGGGCGGTGCCGGGCGCCGGCACCCCTGCCGCGCGGCTGCAGCGACGCGCCTCGGAGACCGTCCGAAGGGCGAGTCGGCCGCCGCGCCTGCGCCGCCGACCAGGGTGCGGCTCATCCCTCGACCTTCGCGCCGAGCCCTCCCAGCAGCACCGCGGTGAAGCGGCGGACCCAGTCCTCGTCGACGGGTTCGCAGCTCACCAGCGCCCGGTGCACCACCGCGCCCGCGATCACGTCGAAGATCAGGTCGGCGGTGGCGGCGGCCGCCTCCGGGTCGGTCTCCGTCGGCAGTTCGCCGCGCGCCTGGGCCCGCGCCCGGCCCTCGAGGACCAGCCGCTTCTGGCGGTCCACGATCGAGACCCGGATCCGCTCGCGCAGCGGCTCGTCGCGCGTCGACTCGGCGACCACCGCCATCAGCGCGGTCCTGGCCTCGGGCCGCTGCAGCAGCTCCGCGAACTGCAGCACCACACCCTCGATGTCCGCCGCGAGCGAGCCCCGGTCGGGAAGCTCCAGTTCGTCGAACAGGACGGCGACGGCGTCCACGACGAGTTCGTTCTTGCCGGCCCAGCGCCGGTAGAGCGTGGTTTTGGCCACCCCGGCCCGGGTCGCGACATCGCCCATCGTGAGCTTGGACCAGCCCAGCTCGACCAGGGCCGCCCTGGTCGCGTCGAGGATGGCGGCGTCCGCCTCGGCGCTGCGGGGGCGGCCGGTGCGGGTCGATTTCGGACGCGTGCGGCTACACATGACGGCGACCATACCGGCCAGTAGGTGATGCGCTGTGAGGCAGTTCACCGGGTGTTCCTTCCCGCCCCCGTGGCAATCGAGTTACGCTACGACTCGTAGCGAAAGCGTGAAGCTGAGCGACAACCACAGGTGCCAGGTGGGGACCCGGCGCCACAGTACGCATCGCAGTACGCACCACCCGCGGTCGGCGTCCTTCCGTCGGGTTTTTCACTCGTGCGCGCGGAGGGGGGAGGATGTACTCATGCAGCCTAGGAACATGTCCATGAACGGCGTCGTCGACCTTGCCGCGGTGAAGGCGGCCGGCGAGGCCAAAGCCAAGGCGGAGCAGGCGCGTGCCGAGGCCGCCCGGCAGGGCGGCGGCGGTGCCGTACCCCCCTCCAGTCTGGTGATCGACGTCGACGAGGCGGGCTTCGAGCGCGACGTCCTCCAGCGCTCGGCCGAAGTGCCGGTCGTCATCGACTTCTGGGCCGAGTGGTGCGAGCCCTGCAAGCAGCTGAGCCCCGTGCTGGAGCGGCTCGCCCGTGAATACAACGGCCGTTTCGTGCTCGCCAAGATCGACGTCGAAGCCAACCAGATGCTGATGCAGCAGTTCGGGATCCAGGGCATCCCGGCTGTCTTCGCGGTGGTCGCCGGCCAGGCGCTGCCGCTCTTCCAGGGCCTGGCGCCGGAACAGCAGATCCGGGAGACCCTCGACCAGCTGATCCAGGTCTCCGAGGAGCGCTTCGGCCTCACCGGTATCACCGTCGACGCGGACGCCGAGGAGGCGGACGCGGGTCCCGCGCCCGTCCCGGCGGGGCCGTACGACGCGCTGCTCGAAGCGGCCGTCCGGGCGCTGGACGCGGGCGACCTCGGCGGCGCCGTCCAGGCGTACAAGAACGTGCTCTCCGACGACCCGGGCAATACGGAGGCCAAGCTCGGCCTCGCACAGGCCGAACTGCTCGCCCGGGTCCAGGACATGGACCCGTCGGCGGTGCGCAAGGAGGCCGCCGACAGGCCCGACGACGTCCAGGCGCAGATCGCCGCCGCCGACCTCGATCTGGTCGGCGGGCATGTCGAGGACGCTTTCGGCCGGCTCGTCGACACCGTGCGGCGCACGGCGGGCGAGGACCGCAACGCCGCCCGGCTGCGGCTGCTGGAGCTCTTCGAGGTGATCGGTCCGGACGACCCGCGGGTGACGGCTGCGCGTACGGCGCTTGCGCGCGTGCTGTTCTGACGGGTTCACGTCGCCGGTGCAGGCGGCGGATTTGGCGACAGAGTGACAAACAGCGGCCGCGCTTTACCAAAACTTGGTAAACGCGGCCGCTGTTACTTGGAGTAAATCAACCTCGTTGTTCTGTCCGATTTTCAGCGGCAATCTGCTGACTTTTCGACCCGGCTCGGGGCACCCTGCGTCGTCGGGTGATGTCACCCCGTCGTGCCGTGGTTATCCGTCCGTTACTAGCCAGTAACGAACCCCCTTGTGTCCCGGCGCGTAATGCACCACGATCGGCGACGCTCGGTCCATTACCGCACCAGCCCGGCAGCCAGCCGCGTCCGCGGTCCTGGGTCCCCACCGAGTGGGCCGGCGGCAGAGGCGTCGGCCGAGGACAGGGGGGTTCCTGCCCGACCTGGCAGGGCCTGTCCATTGCGGTTGCGCGAAGGCGTGGCCAGTGGTTGTCGCTCGGGGGTGATCGCCGGTGATGCGGACGCGGCTCGCGCCTGTTCTCACGGCGCTCTCCTTCCCGAGGACGTAGCACTTCTCCCATCCCAGGACGGACCTCCTCGGTCCGTACCGGAGATGTACGTCCGAGAAGGAGGAACAGATATGTCCCAGGTTCGTGGTGGGACCAGATGGAAGCGGTTCGCGGTCGTCATGGTGCCGTCCGTGGCCGCCACGGCCGCGATAGGCGTCGGCCTGGCCCAGGGTGCGCTGGCGGCGTCGTTCAGCGTTTCCGGCCAGAGCTTCAAGGTGACGGCCAGTGAGCTGAACGGTGAGGACTTCTTCCAGTACGGAAGCCTCGCGACGGGCACCGACCTCAAGGGCAACAAGACCGCCCACCCGGTCGCGGTGTCGTCGTTCAGCCACGCGACGATCACCAACATGTGCCAGTCGGTCGTCACTCCCGACGTGCCGTTCTTCGGCAGCGTCAGCCTGGAGCTGAAGGCCGGTGGCAAGGGTACGCCCGTCGATGCGACGAACCTCTACCTGGACGTCGCAGAGCTCGAGGCCGACGCCGAGTTCAGCAACATCGACATCGGCGTCGCGGCGGGCGACAAGGCCAACAAGCCGGGCATCCAGCCGGGCACGCAGGCGAACCCCTACGGCTTCGCCCAGCGGGCCAAGAAGGCCAAGCTGACCAACGTCAAGCAGACGGCGTGGGCGACCACCGCCGGCACCTTCAAGCTGAGCGGTCTCAGCATGAAGCTGCACAAGGGCGTCAAGGAGTGCTACTAAGCACCCGCCCGGGCGGGCGGGGAGCGCCTTCCGCGGCCCCGCCCGCCCGACCCTCACTCCTTTTCACAGCAACACCGGTTCCAGGGAGCTGTTTTCCATGAGCGCCGAGTCACCGGGGCAGAACGACGAGCACTACCTCCGCGTCATCAAGCGGCGTTTTCGCGACTGGCGGGGCCAGCGGCCCTTCTGGGCCGGCCTGTTCACCATGCTCGGCGGCGTACCGATTGCCTACTTGCCGTATGCAAGCCTCAAGATCGGCCACATGACGCTGGCCATGGCCACCACGGCGGGTGCGGGTTCGCTGATCATCGGCGTCCTGCTGGTGACGCTGGGGCTGACCATGTGGTTCCACCATATTGTGCGGGTCTTCGCCGGTGTCGCCGCGATTCTGCTGGCGCTGGTCTCCCTCCCGGTCTCCAACTTCGGAGGCTTTGGGATCGGCTTCCTGTTCTCGCTGATCGGTGGCGCACTCTCCATCTCCTGGGCGCCGGGGAAGCCCGCAGAGCCGGCCGAGGCCACCGCGGAGCCGGCTTCGCCCGCCCCGGAGCCGGGCCATGAGGCCGACGGTCCGCTGGTACCCGGCCCGCAGTTCTCGGACACCGTGAAGATGACGAAGACGACTGCCGACGGCGGGAGGAACAGTGCGGGGTGACGAGGAATCACTGATCGCGGCCGATGGCGACCCCCGCCTGAGAAAGGGCCCGCGTCACGCGGCCCCGAGGAAGTCGCTGTTCACCAAGCTGCAGATACCCGCGGGCAAGGCCATGGCCATCGCGGCGATGCCCACGGCGGTCTTCGTCGGCATGGGACTCACGCCCAAGCTGGCGCTCGCCGACGAGAAGGACATCCCGTTCGCCCCCGGACCGTGCGTGACCCGCTCGGACGAGCCGCAGGAGACGGAGGAGTCGCCGTCCGCCTCGGAGTCGCCGAAGCCTTCTGACGACGCGTCCGACCCCTCGGACAAGCCGTCCGACGAGCCTTCGGAGGAGCCGTCCGCGAGCCCGTCCGGCGATGCCGGTGACGAGCCGGAGCCCGGTGCGTCCCCCTCGGCGTCCGAGCCGGCCGGTCAGTCGGCGCCGACCGCCGACCCCACGCCGAGCGAGACCAAGAACCCGCTCGACCCGCTGGGTGTCGGCGACGCGATCAAGGACCTGCTCGACGGCCCGGACAAGGAGCCGACGGCCACCGCGACGGCCACGCCGACGCCGAGCGACACGGCGGAGCCCACCGAGGAGCCCACCGAGGAGCCGTCGAAGCCGGCCGAGGGGACCCCGTCCAAGCCGACGGAGCCTGCGGAGGACCCGGTCGGCGGCACGGTGGACAAGACCAAGGACGCCATCAAGGACGCGGCCGAGAAGGCCGGCGCCGAGGTCGAGGAGCTCGACGACAAGGTCAAGGGCCTGGACCCGGTCAAGGACGAGGACATCCCGGAAGGCGCGGACGGCAAGCCGCGCTTCCCGTGCCCCACCCCTGACCCGGAGGCACTGGCCGCCGCCGACCTGGAGCCGGGCATCCCCCTGCTGCCGGACGCCCCCTGGCGGCTGGAGAGCTCCAGGCTCACGCTGAGCGGGCTCAAGTACCACGGCATCGTCGAGGTCGAGACCGGCAGCGGCAAGATCAAGAAGGCGCTGAAGTTCACGGCGGCCTCGGTGGACATCAAGGACCTGCACCAGCTGGTCGAGGGCCCGAACGGAACCACCGCGCACGTCGAGGCGGCCGGGGGTTCCACGTCCACGATCCGGGGCGGCACGGTGACCATGTACACGGAGGAGCTGAAGGGCAACCTCTTCGGGCTCATCCCGGTCACCTTCAGCCCGCAGACCCCGCCGCCGCTGGACGTTCCCTTCGCGATCTTCACTGACGTGAAGATCAAGCAGGCCGGCCAGTTCGGCGGCACGCTGAGCGTGCCGGGGCTGCACAACTACTTCACCGGTGGCAACGCCGGCTGATTTTCCGGGAGCCGCGGAAAAGACTGTGGGCCGCACCCTCGCTACGGGGGTGCGGCCCACAGCCGTCAGCCCGCAGCCGTGAGCAAAGCCGTCAGCGTCCGTCGCCCTCGACCCCCGGGACACCGTCCGATGCGGAAGATCCGCTTTTACGCCGGCCGCGAGCACGAGCTCACGGTCCACTTCGAAATCCTCGGCGGCGTGCACGTCGTCGCCGCGGGGGACCGGATCGACGTCGAGTTCGCCGATTCCGAGGAGCCGTGCTCGGTGGAACACCATCGCCACGCCCTGGTCCTGACCCAGGAAGGCGATGGCTTCATGCGGGTCCGGGACTCGGCGGGCCGTGAGATCGACCCCAGCGGCGAGATCGACCCCGCCGCACTCTGAACGAGCGGCCGGCTGCCCGAACCACCATGGGCCGTACTCCCCCAGGGAGTACGGCCCATGGACTCAAAGGGGCGCGGCTCAGGCGGGCTTGTCGCCGCTGCCCAGGTGGTGCACCCGCACCATGTTCGTGGTGCCCGGGACTCCCGGAGGGGAGCCCGCGGTGATGATCATGGTGTCGCCCCCGTTGAAGCGCTGGAGCTTCAGCAGGGCCGCGTCGACGAAGTCGACCATCGCGTCCGTGGTCTCCACGAACGGGGCGATGAAGGGCTCGACGCCCCAGCTCAGGGTGAGCTGGTTGCGGGTCGACTCCTCCGTGGTGAAGGCCACGATCGGCTGCTGGGCCCGGTAGCGGGAGAGCCGGCGAGCCGTGTCGCCGGACTGGGTGAAGGCGACCAGGGCGCGGCCGTCGAGGAAGTCGGCGATCTCGCAGGCCGCGCGGGCGACCGAACCGCCCTGGGTGCGCGGCTTCTTGCCCGGGACCAGGGGCTGGAGGCCCTTGGAGAGGAGCTCCTCCTCCGCGGCAGAGACGATCTTGGACATCGTCTTGACCGTCTCGATCGGGTACGCGCCCACGCTGGACTCCGCCGACAGCATGACCGCGTCCGCGCCGTCCAGGATCGCGTTGGCGACGTCGGACGCCTCGGCGCGGGTCGGGCGGGAGTTGGTGATCATCGACTCCATCATCTGGGTCGCCACGATCACCGGCTTGGCGTTGCGGCGGCACAGCTCGATGAGGCGCTTCTGCACCATCGGGACCCGCTCCAGCGGGTACTCGACTGCCAGGTCGCCGCGGGCCACCATCACGCCGTCGAAGGCCATGACGACATCCGCCATGTTGGCGACGGCCTGCGGCTTCTCCACCTTGGCGATGACCGGGACCCGGTGGCCCTCCTCGTCCATCACCTTGTGGACGTCCTTGACGTCGTTGGCGTCGCGGACGAAGGAGAGCGCGACCATGTCGCAGCCCATCCGCAGCGCGAAGCGCAGGTCCTCGACGTCCTTCTCGGACAGGGCCGGGACATTGACCGCCGTACCGGGCAGGTTGATGCCCTTGTGGTCGGAGATGACCCCGCCCTCGATCACGATGGTCCTGACCCCGGTGCCGTCGACCTCGGTGACCCGGAGTTCGACGTTGCCGTCGTTGATGAGGATCTGGTCGCCCTTGTCGACATCACCGGGCAGACCCTTGTACGTCGTACCGCAGATGGACTTGTCACCGGGGACGTCCTCGGTGGTGATCGTGAACTCGTCCCCGCGGACCAGCTCGACCGGCCCCTCGGCGAAGGTCTCCAGCCGGATCTTCGGGCCCTGGAGGTCGGCGAGCACACCCACGGGGCGGCCGGTCTCCGCCACCGCCCTGCGGAGACGGTCGTACCGCTCCTGGTGCTCTGCCTGGGTCCCGTGGCTCATGTTGAATCGGGCCACGTTCATGCCGGCCTCGATGAGCGCTTTCAGCTGCTCGTAGGAGTCGACGGCGGGGCCCAGTGTGCAGACGATTTTGGAACGGCGCATAAGGCGGATCCTATCGGTTTGTTTCTACGCGGAATATTCCAGCTGGCGGAAAATACAAATGGGCGGACCGCCGCTCAGGCGAGGGTTTCGCCGACCAGTGCGAAGGTCTGCTGCGCGATCTCCAGTTCCTCGTCCGTCGGCACCACCGCCACCGCCACCCGCGCGCCCCGCGGCGAGACGATCCGTGGCTCGTCCGACCGTACGGCGTTGAGGTCCGCGTCCACCACAAGCCCCAGCTCCTCCAGCCCGGCGATGGCGGCCTCCCGCACCGGAGCCGCGTTCTCACCGACGCCCGCGGTGAACGCGACCGCGTCGACCCGGCCGAGAACCGCGTAGTAGGCGCCGATGTACTTCTTCAGCCGGTGGACGTAGATCTCGAAGGCGAGCCGCGCCCGCTCGTCGCCCTCGTCGATACGGCGGCGGATCTCCCGCATGTCGTTGTCACCGCACAGCCCCACCAGGCCGCTCTTCTTGTTCAGCAGGACGTCCACATCGTCCTCGGACATCCCCGCCACCCGCTTGAGGTGGAAGGTGACCGCGGGGTCGATGTCGCCCGAGCGCGTGCCCATGACCAGCCCCTCAAGCGGGGTCAGTCCCATCGACGTGTCCACACAGCGGCCGCCCGCGACCGCCGACGCCGACGCGCCGTTGCCCAGGTGCAGCACGATGACGTTGACGTCCTCCGGGGCCCTGCCGAGCAGCGCGGCGGTCCGGCGCGAGACGTACGCGTGCGAGGTGCCGTGGAAGCCGTAGCGGCGGATCCGGTGCCGGTCCGCCGTCTCGACGTCGATCGCGTACCGCGCCGCGTACTCCGGCATCGTCGTGTGGAACGCCGTGTCGAACACCGCGACCTGGGCAAGGTCGGGGCGCAGCGCCTGGGCGGTACGGATGCCCGTGATGTTCGCCGGGTTGTGCAGGGGCGCCACCGGGACGAGGCGCTCGATCTCCGCCATCACCTCGTCGGTGATCACGGTGGGCTCGGTGAACTTCAGTCCGCCGTGCACCACCCGGTGGCCGATCGCCGCCAGCTCGGGGGAGTCGAGGCCGAGCCCGTCCTGCGTCAGCTCCTCGGCGACCGCCTTCAGCGCCGCGTCGTGGTCCGCGATCGGGCCCGTACGCTCCCGCTTCGCGCCCCCACCGGTCAGCGGGGTGTGCACGAGCCTGGACGTCTCCTCGCCGATCCGCTCGACCAGGCCGACGGCCAGCCGCGCGCTGTCGCGCATGTCCAGCAGCTGGTACTTCACCGAGGAGGAGCCGGAGTTGAGGACGAGAACGCGCGTGGCGGTCATACGGGGAGCTCCTGAGCCTGGGACTGGATCGCGGTGATCGCGACCGTGTTGACGATGTCGCTGACCAGCGCGCCGCGCGACAGGTCGTTGACCGGCTTGCGCAGACCCTGCAGCACCGGTCCGACGGCCACGGCGCCGGCCGAACGCTGCACGGCCTTGTAGGTGTTGTTGCCGGTGTTGAGGTCCGGGAAGATCAGCACGGTCGCCTGGCCCGCCACCTCCGAGTCCGGCATCTTGGTCGCCGCGACGGACGGTGCGACCGCGGCGTCGTACTGGATCGGGCCCTCGATCTTCAACTCGGGATGCCGCTCACGCACCAGCTTCGTGGCCTCGCGCACCTTGTCGACGTCCGCGCCGGAGCCCGAGGTGCCGGTGGAGTACGACAGCATCGCGATCCGCGGCTCGACCCCGAAGCGGGCCGCCGTGGCCGCCGACTGCGCGGCGATGTCGGCGAGCTGCTCGGCGTCCGGGTCCGGGTTGACCGCGCAGTCGCCGTACACCAGCACCTTGTCGGCGAGGCACATGAAGAAGACGGACGACACGATCGAGGCGTCCGGCTTCGTCTTGATGATCTCGAACGCGGGGCGGATCGTCGCGGCCGTCGAGTGCACCGAGCCGGACACCATGCCGTCGGCCAGGCCCTCCTGGACCATCAGCGTGCCGAAGTAGTTCACGTCCGAGACGACGTCGTACGCCAGTTCCACCGAGACGCCCTTGTGGGCGCGCATCTCGGCGTACCGCTCGGCGAAGCGCTGGCGCAGCTCGGAGGTCGCGGGGTCGATCAGCTGGACGGCGGCGAGGTCGATGCCGAGGTCGGCGGCCTTCTTGCGGATGACGTCGGAGTCGCCGAGCAGGGTCAGATCGCAGACGTCGCGGCGCAGCAGTACGTCGGCGGCCTGCAGCACCCGCTCCTCCGTGCCCTCGGGCAGCACGACGCGGCGGCGGTCGGCGCGGGCCTGGTCCAGCAGGTCGTGCTCGAACATCATCGGCGTGACCCGGCCGGTACGTGCGACCTCGACCCGTGCGAGCAGCCCCGCCGTGTCGACGTGGCGCTCGAAGAGGCCGAGCGCGGTCTCCGCCTTGCGCGGGGTCGCCGCGTTCAGCTTGCCCTCCATCGCGAAGAGTTCGGCCGCGGTGGGGAAGGAGCCGCCGGGCACCGAGATCACCGGGGTGCCCGGCGCGAGCCGGGACGCCAGGGTGAGGATCGAGTCGGCGGGACGCTCGTCGAGGGTGAGCAGCAGGCCCGCGATGGGCGGGGTGCCCGCGGAGTGTGCGGCGAGCGCGCCGACCACCAGGTCGGCGCGGTCACCTGGGGTGACGACCATGCAGCCGGGGGTCAGGGCCTTCAGGAGGTTCGGCAGCATGGCGCCGCCGAAGACGAAGTCCAGCGCGTCCCGGGCGAGCCCGGAGTCGTCCCCGAGCAGCACGGTGGCCCCCAGGGCGTGGGAGATCTGGGCGACCGTGGGCGCGGCGAGCGCGGGCTCGTCCGGCAGGACGTAGCAGGGGACCCGCAGGCGGGCCGCGAGCCGCTCGGCGATCACTTCCCGGTCCTCGGGCGCCACCCGGTTCACGACCATCGCGAGGATGTCGCAGCCCAGCACTTCATAGGCGCGATGGGCGTTGCGGGTCTCGGCGCGTACGGACTCGGCGGCCTGGCCCTTGCCGCCCACCACGGGGATGACGGAGGCGCCGAACTCGTTGGCCAGCCGTGCGTTCAGGGCCAGCTCGTCGGGGAGTTGGGTCGCGTGGAAGTCCGTGCCGAGGACGAGGACGACCTCGTAGTCGCGCGCCACCGCGAGGAAGCGGTCGACGAGGCGGGACACCAGTTCGTCGGTGCCCTGCTCGGCCTGGAGCGCCGCGGCGTCGTGGTAGTCCATGCCGTAGACGGTCGACGGGTCCTGCGAGAGCCGGTAGCGGGCGCGCAGCAGATCGAACAGACGGTCGGGTCCGTCGTGCACCAGTGGCCGGAACACGCCCACCCGGTCCACCTGGCGGGTCAGGAGTTCCATGACTCCCAGCTCGACCACCTGGCGACCGTCCCCCCGGTCGATCCCGGTCACGTACACGCTGCGCGTCACGCGTGCTCTCCCATCCTGTGTGGTGTGTGTGGTGTGTGCGGTGGGTCATGCGGCGCGGCGTGCGCGCCCGCCAGGGCTGGGCTCCGGGCCCGAGCGCCGCTCGGCGTCATGCTCGCGAGCTCGAAAAACCCCGATAGGGTGGCGTTGCCCCCTTGACAATACCTCTGGGGCTGGGTAGAGCGCCCGCCGCGTGCCCCCGCTGTCCAGGGGAGGTGCCCGGAGGGCGCGGTCCAGACCTGGCGTGTGAGAATCGAAATCGCTCACATGTATCACCAGCGAGCAGGAGACACAGCACGATGCGCATCGGAGTGCTCACCGCAGGCGGCGACTGCCCCGGCCTGAACGCCGTGATCCGGTCGGTCGTGCACCGTGCCCTGACGGGCCACGGCGACGAAGTCATCGGCTTCGAGGACGGATTCAAGGGCCTGCTCGACGGCAACTACCGCCCGCTCGACCTCAATGCCGTGAGCGGCATCCTCGCCCGCGGCGGCACGATCCTCGGCTCCGCCCGGCTCGAGCGCGCCCGGCTGCGCGAAGCCGCCGAGAACTGCGAGGAGTTGGCCCGCCGCTACAACCTGGACGCACTCATCCCCATCGGCGGCGAGGGCACGCTGACCGCAGCCCGGATGCTGGCCGACGCCGGTATGCCCGTCGTCGGCGTACCCAAGACGATCGACAACGACATCTCCGCCACCGACCGCACCTTCGGCTTCGACACCGCGGTCACGGTCGCCACCGAGGCCATCGACCGACTCAAGACCACCGCCGAGTCCCACCAGCGGGTCATGGTCGTCGAGGTGATGGGCCGGCACGCGGGCTGGATCGCGCTGGAGTCCGGAATGGCGGGCGGCGCGCACGGAATCTGTCTGCCGGAGCGCCCCTTCGAGGTCGACGACCTGGTGAAGATGGTCGAGGAACGCTTCGCGCGCGGCAAGAAGTTCGCGGTCGTCTGCGTCGCGGAGGGTGCGCACCCGGCCGAGGGGTCGATGCCGTACGAGAAGGGCGAGATCGACCAGTACGGCCATGAGCGCTTCGCCGGCATCGGCAACCGGCTCGCCGTCGAGCTCGAGCGGCGCCTGGGCAAAGAGGCGCGGCCGGTCATCCTCGGCCACGTCCAGCGCGGCGGCGTCCCCACCGCGTACGACCGGGTCCTCGCGACCCGCTTCGGCTGGCACGCGGTGGAGGCGGCGCACCGCGGCGAGTTCGGCAGGATGACCGCGCTGCGGGGCACGCAGGTCGCGCTGGTGCCGCTGGCGGAGGCGGTGTCACAGCTGAAGACGGTGCCGGAAGACCGGGTGTTCGAGGCGGAGTCGGTGTTCTGACGCCGGTGCGGGGTGCGCCCGCATCTGTGGTCCGCCGCCGGTGACGTGTCCCATGGAATCGGTGGGCCGCGAGTCCGTCCGTCCTCGAACGCCGGGCGGTCGAATTGCGGGTCGGGAAACGCTCGCCGCGGTTCCCGGACTCGGCTCGGCGGCACGCGCTACCCCGGGGCCAGGGCCCAGAAGTGGTCGACCACCCCGTCGAGGAATTCCCGGCCCGACTCGCCCGAGCCGCCCGACGCGCCCCAGCTGGACGTCGTCACCATGCGCGCGTGATAGTCCTCGTGGAGCCGTTGCAGGACGTCCTCGAGTTCCCGCTTCGGCATCGGCAGCAGTTTTGCGACGGGGCGTACGTATGCCTGCCACCGCGTCGTCGCCGCGCTCCGCAGCAGCTCCGCGAGCTCGTCGTCGCGGCCGGTGGCGGTGAGCAGCTCGCGCGGGGAGAGGGAGAGGTTCTCGGCGAGAGCGGCGGTCTGGCGTTCGTTGCCCCGCCAGCGGTTCGTGTCCTCCATCCGCCGGTACGAGGACACGTCCACGCCCACCCGGCGGGCCAGGTCCTCCACGGTCATGGCCCGCGCCATCCGGTGCTCGCGCAGGGTCCTCGCCGGTCCCAGCAGGTCACCGGGCGCACACCACAGCACCCCGGCCAGCGCCGTCAGCTCCTGTGAGTTCGGCGCCAGCAGCCCACGTTCCCAGGCGACCACGATGTCCGGGGCGATCTGGAGTCCGTACTGGGCCTGGAGGCCGTACGCAACATGGCCGGGAGCCATCCCCAGCGCCTCGCGCAGTCGGCGGGCGGCAGGGGCGTTGAAGGGCGGGGTGGAGTGCACCGGCACACGGTAAGAGGCGGGAGGACGTGATGACTACGGTGCGTTCACCCAACGTCACCACTCGTAGAAACGTCCAGAAAGCCGGTCGAGCATATTCCGTCCCCGGAGACGCACCGGTCGACACGCGTAACGTACCGATCGGTACGTACCGGTGGCGGACGCCCGCCGATGGTTTCAGCGCCCCGACGGAACCCACCGGTACTGGAGCTCGGGGCGGCCTATCTGGCCGTACTGAGGACTGCGGTCCGCCCTGCCCTCGGTGACCAGGTGCTCCAGATAGCGGCGCGCGGTGATCCGCGAGATCCCGACGGCCGCCCCGGCCTCGGCCGCGGTGAGCCCCGCCGGGGCGTCGCGGAGCGTGCGGGTCACGGCTTCGAGCGTGGGACCGCTGAGGCCCTTGGGGAGCGCGGCGGGCTGAGGCGTACGGAGCGTCGCGAGCGCCCGGTCCACTTCGTCCTGGCCCGACGCCTCGCCGGCGCTCGCGCGGAACTCGGCGTACCGGGTGAGGCGGTCACGGAGCGTGGCGAAGGTGAAAGGCTTGAGGACGTACTGGACGACCCCGAGCGACACGCCCTCGCGGACGACCGCCAGGTCGCGGGCGGACGTGACGGCGATGACGTCCGCGGAGTGGCCCGTGGCGCGCAGCGCTCGCAGCAGCTGGAGCCCGTGCCCGTCGGGCAGATACAGATCGAGCAGGATCAGATCGACTGGCGTCCGCTCGAGCGCCCGGTGCGCCTCGGCGCGCGAGCGCGCCACCCCGGCGACGGCGAACCCCGGCACGCGCCCGACGTAGAGAGCGTGTGCGTCGGCGGCGACGGGGTCGTCCTCGACGACCAGCACGCGGATGCCGTCGTCAGGGCCCTGGGGCTGTCCGGCGGTCGGGGTCACACGATCACCTCCGTGGCACGCAGCGGCATCCGCACGGTGCAGTGTCTTCCGGGGGGCAGAGCCCGGATCCCCGGCCGGTTCATATGCTCACCTCCGTGGCACGCAGCCGCAGCCGCACCGTGAACTCCGCGCCACCGTCAGGGCCTTGGGCCACTTCCACCGTCCCCCGGCCACGATGCGCGGCCTGGCGCACCAGCGCCAGTCCCAGGCCGCGCCCGGGGCCTCTGGTCGACCACCCCCGCTGGAACACGGCGTCCACGTCGCCGGCGCGCACGCCCGGGCCGGTGTCGGCGACGCGCAGGACGAGCTCGTCCTCGTCGGTGCGGACGGTGACCGTGACCCGGGCACGGGCCGTCCCGGCGGCACGTTGCGCAGGCACGCCGCCCGTGCCCGACGCCGCCTCGACCGCGTTGTCGATCAGGTTGCCGAGGATCGTGACGAGATCGCGCTGGGGGAGCCACGGCGGGAGGACTCCGTCGTCGAGGCGGCTGTCGTCGGTGAGGACGAGTTCGACGCCGCTTTCGTTGGCCTGGGCGGCCTTGCCCAGCAGAAGGGCGGCGAGGACCGGTTCGGCGACCGCCGTGACGACGCGGTCCGTGAGGGCCTGGGCCAGCTCCAGCTCGGCCGTTGCGAACTGGACCGCTTCGTCCACGCGGCCCAGTTCGATGAGGGAGACGACGGTGTGGAGGCGGTTCGCCGCCTCGTGGGCCTGGGCGCGCAGGGCCTGGGTGAAGCCGCGTTCGGAGTCCAGCTCGCCCGTGAGGGACTGGAGCTCGGTGTGGTCCCGCAGGGTCACGACCGTACCCCGGCGTTCGCCGCCGACCACCGGCTGCGTGGAGACGACCAGCACCCGGTCCGCAGTCAGATGCAGCTCGTCGATGCGCGGCTCGCTTGCCAGCAGCGCGCCCGTGAGCCCGGGCGGCAGCCCCAGTTCGCCGACGCCCTTGCCCACGGCGTCCGCGTCCAGGCCGAGCAACTCCCGTGCACCGTCGTTGATCAGGGCGATCCGGCGCTGCCAGTCCAGCATCACCAGTCCCTCGCGCACCGCGTGCAACGCGGCCTGGTGGTAGTCGTGCATGGCGCTCAGCTCCGCCGCGTTCATCCCGTGCGTATGCCGCCGCAGGCGCGCGTTGCTCACGTACGTACCGACTCCGCCGAGCACCAGCGCCGCGCCGGCCATCCCGAGCAGCGCGGTCACCTGCTGCCGCACCTGCTCGCTGATTCTGTCGATGGTGATGCCCGCGCTCACGAGCGCGACGATCCGGCCGCCGTCCCGCACGGGCGCCACCGTCCGCACCGAAGGCCCCAGCGTCCCCGTGTACGTCTCCGAGTACGTGCGCCCGCTCAGCGCCTCGTCGATGTGGCCCAGATATGTGCGGCCGATCTCGTCCGGCTCCGGATGGGTCCACCGCGTCCCGTCCGGCGCCATGATCACCACGAAGGTGACCCCCGTGTCCTTCCGCACCCTCTCGGCATACGGCTGCAGCACCGCCGTCGGATCGGGGGTCCGCACCGCCGCCACCACCGACGGGGAGTCGGCCACCGCCGTCGCGGCCGCCGTCACCTGCCGCCGTGCGGTGTCCTCGGCCTGCGTGCGGTCGGTGACGTACGTGAAGAACGCGAACCCGGCCACGACAGCGGCGACCAGCACGACCTGCATCGCGAAGAGCTGGCCGGCGAGGCTGCGGAAGCGGGGAACGTGCATGCCGTAAGTCTGCCTGGCCGATTTCGTGTGAACGAAACGTACGTAACGGTGACCGGGGTCACAGGCTGATGAATAGTCGCCGCATCGAGGGCATCCGCCGGGACGTGGATGTTCGTCAGGCCGAGGAGGAATCCCCGTGGCAACCCCACCAGCAGCCGCAAAGCGGGACCGCACCCATTATCTGTATCTCGCCGTCATCGGTGCCGTCGCCCTCGGCATCGTGGTGGGCTTCGCCGCACCCGGTGTCGCCGTCGAGCTCAAACCGCTCGGCACCGGCTTCGTGAACCTGATCAAGATGATGATCTCCCCGATCATCTTCTGCACGATCGTGCTCGGTGTCGGCTCGGTCCGCAAGGCCGCCAAGGTCGGCGCGGTCGGCGGCCTCGCGCTCGGCTACTTCCTGGTCATGTCGACGGTGGCGCTCGCCATCGGCCTGCTTGTCGGCAACCTGCTGGACCCGGGCTCCAGTCTCCACCTCACCGAGGCCGTGAAGGCAGCGGGCGAGAAGCAGGCGGCGGGGGCGCACGAGAGCACCGTGGACTTCCTTCTCGGGGTCATCCCGACCACCCTGGTGTCGGCCTTCACCGAGGGCGAGGTGCTGCAGACCCTGCTCGTTGCGCTGCTGGCGGGCTTCGCGCTGCAGGCCATGGGCTCGAGCGGTGAGCCGATCCTGCGCGGCATCGGGCACATCCAGCGGCTCGTCTTCCGCATCCTCGCGATGATCATGTGGCTGGCTCCGGTGGGCGCCTTCGGTGCGATCGCGGCGGTGGTCGGAGAGACCGGGGTCGACGCGCTGAAGTCCCTCGCGGTCATCATGATCGGTTTCTATGTCACGTGTGCGCTGTTCGTCTTCCTGATCCTGGGCGCGCTGCTGCGTCTGGTCGCCGGGGTGAATCTGTTCGCGCTGCTGAAGTACCTGGGCCGCGAGTTCCTGCTCATCCTGTCCACCTCGTCCTCCGAGTCCGCGCTGCCGCGGCTCATCGCGAAGATGGAGCACTTGGGCGTCTCCAGGCCCGTCGTCGGCATCACCGTCCCGACGGGCTATTCCTTCAACCTGGACGGCACCGCGATCTATCTGACGATGGGCTCGCTCTTCGTGGCGGAGGCGATGGGCACCCCGCTCTCGGTCGGCGAGCAGATCTCGCTGCTCGTCTTCATGATCATCGCTTCGAAGGGTGCCGCAGGCGTCACCGGTGCGGGTCTGGCGACCCTGGCGGGCGGCCTGCAGTCGCACCGCCCCGAGCTCGTCGACGGCGTCGGCCTCATCGTCGGCATCGACCGCTTCATGAGTGAGGCCCGCGCCCTCACCAACTTCGCCGGCAACGCGGTCGCGACCGTCCTCGTCGGCACCTGGACCAAGGAGATCGACAAGGCGCGGGTCGCCGAGGTCCTCGCCGGACGGGTGCCGTTCGACGAGCAGACCCTCGTCGACGACCACGCCCCGGCCGGCGGCGCCGTGGACGTACCCGAGCCGCGGGAGGACCAGAAGGGCGAGCTGGCCGCCACGAAGGTCTGACCGCCCATCCCCACCCAGCGGGCCCCGGCACCGAGCCGGGGCCCGCACCCGTGCTCAGCCGGCCGGGAACGAGAACACGGCGCAGGTCGTCGTCCCGTGCGCGTACAGCTTCCCGTCCTCGATCCCCACGACCCGCGCCTCGGCCGTCGCCGTCGTACGCCCGACGTGCAGGGCCGTTCCTGTGACCCGCAGCGGCGCGGTGTCCGCGAAGACCGGCCGGACCAGATGCAGATTGAGCTGCGTCGTGGTGTACGTGGACCCCGCGGGCAGCCGGCTCATCACCGCCGAGCCGAGTGCGGCGTCCATCACCGCGGCGAGATAGCCGCCGTGCACACTGCCCATCGGGTTGTAGAGGTGCTCGCCGTGCTCGGTCTCGAAGACCGCGAGCCCGTCGCCGACCTCCACGAAGCGGAAGCCGAGCGTGCTCATGATCGGCGCGGCGGGGAAACGGCCGTCGATCGCGGCCCGGAGGATCTCGCGGCCCGTCATCCCCGGCACGTCGGCGGTCGCCCGCACCGGCGCGCCCCAGGTGTGCGTACGGGAGCGGGTGCCCGCGGGCTCCGGATGTCCGGCGGGATCGCGACGACCGGCAGGATCGGGATGCCCGGCGTGCTCCGGACGACCGACGTGCTGCGGATGGGTCTCTTCGCTGCTGATGTCCATGCTCATGCCGTGCATCCAACCCCGGGGCCGAGCGCGGGACGAGTGTCGTATCCGACGTGCCTCATACGGTTTCCGGCGTGAGGGCGAGCGCCGGGGGACCACGGGCGGGGGTTTCTGGATGGCCGCGGGACCACGGATGCCCAAAGGTGAGACCGTGGCCGCATCCGGCGGCGCACCGGAACAACGGGAGAGGCGCATGCCGAAGTACCTCGTCCAGGCCAGTTACACCGCAGAGGGAACCAAGGGCCTGCTCAAGGAAGGCGGCACGGGCCGCCGGCAGGCCGTGGAGCAGGCCATCAGTTCGTGCGGAGGCACCCTCGACTGGATGTACTTCGCCTTCGGCGACGACGATCTCTACTGCGTCATCGACATGCCCGACGACATCTGCATGGTCTCCACCGCCATGACCGTCCGTGCCACCGGAGCCGTGCAGTCCAGGGTCGTCCCGCTGATCAGCGTGGAGGACATCGACATCGCAGCCAGGAAGTCGGTCGAATTCCGCCCTCCGGGTGCGTGAGCCGGCCCCGAGTGCCGCGAGCGCGCGGCGAGGGCGTCGTGATCGACAGGCCCTCGCCGCGCGCCGTGCTGCGTACGCCGACGGCTCATCGGTTCACTGCTGGATCGGTGTGCCGTCCGTCCCGCAGATGTAGCCCGCGACGATGCAGTCGCGCACCCGGCGCTCCAGCTCCGCCTGGTCCCAGGCGTTGAAGAAGTCGCCGTGGAAGGTGTAGCCGGGCGCGTCGGTCACGTTCGTGCCGTTCCGGGTGCCCGCCAGGGTGAGACCGCCGCCGGTCACCGGCCAGGTGATCAGCAGTTCCAGGCGGGGCACGACCACGGGGTGACCGGCCGGGCAGGTCGGCCCGGTCGCGTAGGCCATGTGGTCGCGGTGGTTGGCGCTGTCCAGGTTCTTCCCGTCCCAGCAGGTGGGGAAGTCGAGATAGTTCTCGAGCTTGGTGCCGGGCGGGCAGTTCATGAAGTCGCGGCTGGACTCGGTCCGGCCGACGCAGGACCAGCGGGCGGCCGGATTCTGGTCCGGCGATGTGGCCAGGGCGTTGCCGACGACGTACCGCAGTCCGCGCGGGTGGGCGACGGCCCGGGTGTGGTCCGTGATGCCCTGGTAGTAGACGGTGACCCGCTCGGGGGCCACGGGGACTCCGTTCTGGTAGAGGGTGGGGGTCCAGTAGGAGGAGAGATCCGTCTGCGGGGTGCAGTTGGTGGTGCCCGCGCTCAGCGACTGGAGCGTCGACGAGGCGTTCGCCGTTCTGTTCCCGTAGAACTCATGGATGTGGGAGCGGCCCGCCTGGCCGGGGAAGACGATCGGGTCGTCGCCCCGGCGGTGGCTGGAGAAGCAGTCCGCGCGGAACTCGCTTCCGCGCAGCGGGGCCGCCGCCTGTGCGACGATCGCCGCCTGCTGGGCCTTGGTGTACGTGTACGAGTGTCCGGCGTGCGCCGCGCGGCCGGTGTGCCCGGAGCGGGTGTCCCGGTCCGTCGCACACCCCGCCGTGGCCAGGAACAGCACGGCGGCCGCGCCCGCCAGCACTCGGCGTAACAGAGGATTCACCGCCGACTCCTCATCAGCCGAAGGGGATTCCGACGACGGACTGGTTGCCGATGCCGAGCGTGCTGCCGCCGTTGCCGATGGCACTCCACACCTCGACCCGCACCTTGCCGCCCGTCAGGTTGCCGTGCGTACCCGTGGCCGACTGCAGGCCTCTCGCCTGTGTGTAGTGCTCGTATCCGGGCACGGGATCGGTGGCGAAGTAGTGGTACGTCTCCGTACGGTCCCAGGTCCCGTCGCCCGTACGGTCGTAACTCACCTTCACCTGCTGTCCGTTGGCGACCGATGTCCCCGCGTCCACGAACAGGTCGAACTGGGTCGAGCCGCCGTCGTACGTCCGCGTGACGGGGCCGGACGTGAACACCTGCGGGTTGTGCGGAGTGCCGTCGTGGTTCGCGCCGCCCGCGGACGTGAGGGTGACCGTGGAGGACGACGCGGCCGCGTCGCCGGCGCCGCCGCCCGTGCGCAGATAGACCTGCGAGGAGCCCGACGGCGGCGGGTCGGTCGGCGGCGGGGTCGTGCCACCACCGCCCCGCGTCCAGACGGCGACGTAGTCGACGAGCATCGGGCGGCCGGGGACCGTCGCGGCGGTCGGGGTCTTTCCGGCCAGCGCGTCCGGGAAGGCGCCGCCGATCGCGACGTTGAGGAGGATGAAGTAGCCGGCGTGCTCGGTCATGCCGGCCCAGGTGCCGGCGTCGAACCGGCTCTGGTTCACGCTGTGGAAGAGCTGGTCGTCCACGTACCAGCGCAGCTCGTTGGGGGAGACGGACCGGTCCCACTCGAAGCGGTACGTGTGGAAGGCCGACTGGCAGCTCGCGCCCGGGCAGGTGCGGCTGGCGCCGATGCCCGTCGTCTCGTTGCAGGGGCCGCCCGGGTTCACTCCGCAGTGCAGGACGCCCCACACGGAGTTGATGCCGTTGACGTTCTCCATGATGTCGAACTCGCCGATGCCCGGCCAGTTCCAGTAGTTGCCCCGGTAGGGCGCGCCGAGTGCCCAGAAGGCCGGCCAGTAGCCCAGCGCGGCGTCACCGGTCACGTTCGGCATCTGGATCCGGCCCTCGATGCGCAGCGTGCCGCCGGCCGGGGCCTTGAAGTCGGCGCGGCGGGTCTCGATCCGGGCGGAGGTCCAATTGCCCGCGCCGTCCCGCAGCGGGGTGATGCGCAGATTGCCGCCGCCGTCGAGGCTGAGGTTGTCGGGGCTGGAGGTGTAGTTCTGGATCTCGCCGGTGCCCCAGTTGGCGGGGCCGCCGGGATAGGCGTGGCCGGTGTCGATCTGCCAGTCGGCGGAGGACGGCAGGGCCCGGTCGGGCCCGGTGAAGTCGTCGCTCCACTGCAGATTCCAGCCGGGCGCGGGTGGTACGGCCCCGCGCGCCGTTCCCGCCCCGCTGACGGCGAGGAGACCGGCGAGTGCGACAGCCATGGCGAGGAGTGCGCTGAACAGGGGGGTGCGTCTGATGCGGCTCGTGCTCAAGGAACACCTCCGGAGTGGATGGTGCCGAGGGGGGCTTGAGAGCGCTCTCAAAGGTTTTGTAGATGGAGCCAGGGCAGCCGTCAATGGCTTGGCTCCCTTAACTTCCCGAACACGGACGGCAGTTGGCAGCAGCGGCCGGTGGGGCCGCTGCTGCCACAGAGACCACTCGTGTGCACACGCCGGCCCGCCCGCGCAGCGTGCGGCGTGGCCGCCGGCTCACGCCGCCGCGAGCAGCCGCACCTCCTCCTCGGTCAGTACGAGACCGGCGGCCGCCGCCGAATCCCTGGCCGACCGTGGCCTGCTCGCCCCGGGGATCGGGATCACCGCGGGCGACCTCGCCAGCAGCCAGGCGAGTGCCACCTGCTGAGGACTCACTTCCCGCTCCCGGGCCACCCGGTGGAAGCCCGCGAACTCCGGGTCCACGCCCTGCGCCGACGCTCCGTCCAGCGAGCTGCGCGAGATTCCGCCCAGCGGGCTCCACGGCATGAAGGCCAGCCCCAGCTCCTCGCAGAGCCGCAGCTCCGCCTCGCTGTCGCGCACCGCGGGCGAGTAGCGGTTCTGCACCGACACGAGCCGGTCGCCGAGGATCTCCCTGGCCTGCCGGATCTGCGCCGCGTCGACGTTGGAGATCCCGGCCAGCCGGATCGTGCCGGCGTTCAGCAACTCCCCGATCGCACCGAGCGACTCGGCGTACGGAACGGCCGGGTCCGGCTTGTGGAGCTGATAGAGCCCGATCGTCTCGACACCCAGCCGCCGGGCGGAGGCTTCGGCGGCCCGCTTGAGATGGCGCGGGTCGCCGTGGACCGACCAGTCGCCGTCGGCGGTGCGCCCGCGCCCTCCCTTGGTCGCGACGAGCACGTCGCCGGTGTCCCCGCCGTACGCGGCGAGGGCCCGGGCGATCAGCAGCTCACCGGCGCCCGGCCGCTCGCCGGGCGGGTGGTAGGAGTCGGCCGTGTCGATCAGCGTCGTGCCCGCGTCGAGCGCCGCATGGATGGTGGCCACCGCCCGCGCCTCGTCGGGGTGACCCTCGATCGAGAGCGGCATCGCACCGAGCCCGATCGCGCCGACCTCGACACCACCGGCCGCGGCGCTGCCGATCCGACGCCTGGCCGCCCTCACCGCACCTCCCCGGTCCCGGCTGTGCGCGCGCCCACGGTCTCGGTGACGGCCTGCGCGAGCCACTGTGTGCTCCGGCCGAAGCGGAAACCGAGCCGCTCGGCACGGGAGTTGTCCATGCCGTACGAGCGGGCGAAGGAGAACGGCGAAACCTCGCCGGACTCCACCGCACGGAACTCCGCAGCTGCGCCGCCGCCGACGGCGTCGGCCACCGCCGCACAGATGTCCGCCGTCGTGAGCCGCCCGTGCGCCGCCGCGTTCACCGGACCCGTGAACTCCGCACCCGCCGCCCACTCCAGGAACGCGGCGATCTCCTCGACGTACACATAGGTCGCGGAGTGGTTCACGACGGGCACGGCGATCGGCTCGCCCTTGCGGATGTGCTCGGCGTAGTGGTCCAGCCGGCCGGTGAAGTCGTCGTCGCCGCCGAGGACATGGGCGACGCGCACGGCCACGTAAGGGAAGGCGGGATCGCACGCGAACACCGCCTCCGCCTGCCGCTTCCCCTCGCCGTAGTGCGCGTCGCGGAACTCCGCGTCGTCCCAGGGCAGTGCGAGGTCCACCGCCACCTTGCGGGGGTCGACGGCCTCCTCGCCGACCGGCTCCGCCGAGTCCTCGTGTTCGTAGACCTCGACGGTCGACGTCATCACATAGCGGCCGGTGCGGCCGGCGAAGACCCGCCGGGCGACCGCCGCCTGGCGCGGGGTGTAGCAGACCTGGTCGACGACCACGTCGAAGGTGCGCGAGCCGAGAGCCGCCGCCAGGGCCGCCTCGTCGTCGCGGTCCGCGACGAGATGAACGGATCCGGCAGGCGGAGCGGAGGAGCCGCGATTGACGACGGTGACGTGCGCTCCCGAATTCAGCAGCCGCATGATCAGCCGCTTCCCGAAATAGCGATTGCCGCCGATGACACACACGTCCCGCATTCCGACCCCCTCGAATTTCCGGCGTTTCCCGCCGGGACCACCAGTGTTACGTTGACGGGCCGCGTCCTGAAGGGGGAGACTTGGGAGTTCCGGCCGCCGCACCGAAAGAACCACGGCATCTGCGCGCCACCGCCGACGAAACGTCGGCAGCCGCATTCGACCAGGTGGACCGCCGGATTCTCGAACTCGTCCAGACCGACGGCCGCATCAAACTGAGCGAGCTCGGCCGGCGGGTGCAACTGAGCCCGGCCGCCGTCACCGAGCGGCTGCGCCGGCTGGAGGCGTGCGGCGCGATCACGGGCTACGGCGCCCAGGTGGCTCCGGCCAGGCTCGGCTACGGCATCCAGGCCTACATCCGCGTGAACCCGCACGGCGGCTACACGCTGAAGCACCCGAGGACGCTGGAGCTGCTCGGCCGGCCGGAGGTGATCGAGGCGCACCACGTCGTCGGCGAGGACTGCTGGATCCTGAAGGTCGCCGTGACGGACACGGAGCATCTGGAGGACGTCCTGGAGCAGACGTCCTCGCTCGGCCGGACGACGACGTCGATCGTGCTGTCCTCACCCGGGGGGCGGAAGCCGTTGCTGCCCCTGCCACCGTCGACGGGTCGTTGACCTCGATGTTCACCTGTAGGTGAGTACCTGACTTTTTTGTCGGTACTTGTGGGGTTGTGCGCGGCGCACAAGCATGATCCGTATGCCTACCGAGAACACCGCGACCACCGCATCCGCCGCCCCCGTCACCGTCATCGGCCTCGGCGCGATGGGCCAGGCCCTCGCCGGAGCCCTCCTCGACGCCGGCCACCCCACCACCGTCTGGAACCGCACCCCCGGCAAGGGCGACGACCTCGTCGCCCGCGGCGCGGTCCGCGCGGCCACCGCCGAAGAGGCGGTCCGCGCCGGCGAGCTGACCGTCGTCTGCGTCGTCGACTACGACGCCGCGCACGCGATCCTCGAGCCCCTGGCGGACGCGCTCCAGGGCCGCGTCCTGGTCAACCTGACCTCGGACACCCCCGAGCGCTGCCGCGAGACCGCGGCCTGGGCGGCCGAGCGCTCCATCGCCTATCTGGACGGCGCGGTCATGGTCCCCACGCCCGTGATCGGCACCCCCGACGCGCTGCTCTTCCACTCCGGCTCCCAGCAGGCTTTCGAGCGCCACGAGTCCACGCTCAAGGCTCTCGGCGGCAACACCGTCTTCGTCGGCACCGACCCCGGTCTGGCCGCGCTGTACGACCTCTCCCTGCTGGACTTCTTCTACGGAAGCATCTCGGGCCTGGTCCACGCGTACGCGCTGGCCAAGGCCGACGGGGTCAAGGCAGCCGACATCACCCCGTTCCTCGGCGCCATCGTCCACATCCTCCCGCCCATCGCGGAGTCCTTCGCGGCCAACATCGACGCGGACAGCTACCCGGGCGTCCAGGCCAACCTCGGCATGATGGCCGCGGGCGTCGAGCACATCCTCCACGCGGCGCGCCACCGCGGACTCGACGTCTCCCACCTGGAGTCCATCAAGGCGGTCGCGGACCGGACGATCGCCAAGGGGCACGCGGCGGACGACTGGGCGAGCACGTACAGGACCGTCGCCGAAGGGGCGTGACGACGCCTCGCGTTGACGGCACGCGCTGGTGGTGAAGGACGGGCCCCGGCGTCGGGTTCGCGCGGACCGGCGGCGGCATGTGGGGCCCGTCCGGCCCCGGCTCACAGCGGACCGGTGCCGGCGCCTTCCTCACCGGACGCCGGCACGTCGACAACCGCCGTCTCACCGACTTCCTCGACCCCGAGAGCGGCTGGGAGGAGTTCCCCGGCCACACCCACGCCTCGCGTCACTCCGCCGGCGGCGCCAACTTCGACGAGATCGAGTTCCCGACCCCGGGTCCCAGGGGCCTGACCCTGCGGCTCCACGACACCGCGCGCGAGGAGTGGTCGCTGTCCTGGTCCAGCAGCCGGACCGGCGTGCTGTTCCCGCCGGTCACCGGCCGGTTCGAGGCGGACGGCCGCGGTGTGTTCCACGGGGACGACACCTGTGCGGGCAGGCCGGTGCGGGGGCACTTCGTCCGGTCGGGCATCACGGACACGACGGCCCGCTGGGAGCAGGCGTTCTCCGTTGACGGAGGTACGGCCTGGACCACCAACTGGATCACGGCGCTCACCCGCCGCTGACCTGATGAAGCGGACCCGTCCTCCGTCCGCACGCGGCCGACCGAAGTGCCCGAGGGCCGGCGGCTTTCCTTGACGTCGGCGTCAAGGCTTACGGTCGTACGCATGCGAATCGGCGAGCTGGCGGAGCGGGCCGGGACGACGACCCGCACTCTGCGCTACTACGAGTCCCGTGGGCTTCTGCCCGCGCGGCGTGCGGTGAACGGCTACCGCACGTACGACGAGGGCGATGTGCGGCTGCTCCAGCAGATCCGGACCCTGCAGGACTTCGGCTTCGAACTGGAGGAGACCCGACCCTTCGTGGAGTGCCTGCGCGCCGGCCACCCGGCCGGCGACGCCTGTCCCGCATCCCTCGCCGTGTACCGGCGCAAGCTCGCCGAGCTCGACGAGCTGATCGGCCGGCTCCAGGCCGTCCGGGACCAGGTCGGTGCGCAGCTCGTCAGGGCCGAGGCGGAACTGCCGGGCGGCCCGGACCCACAGTGCGAACTCGGAGGTTGAGGCGGATGATTCAGGCAGAAGGCGTCGCCGCAGTGACGGACGCGGACTTCGACGCGGAGGTGCTGGGGGCGGATCGCCCGGTCCTGGTGGAGTTCACCGCCGACTGGTGCGGCCCGTGCCGCCAGCTCGCGCCCGTGCTGAGCGCGGTCGCCGCCGAGGAGGCCGGCAGGCTGAAGGTCGTCCAGCTCGACGCCGACACGAACCCCGAGGTCACCATGCGGTACGGGGTGCTGTCGATGCCGACGCTGATCGTGTTCCGCGACGGCGAGCCGGTGAAGTCGATGGTGGGGGCACGGCCGAAGCGGAAGCTCCTGCAGGAGCTGGAGGACGTGCTCTAGCCGGCCGCCACATCGGGCCGCAGCTCGCGGGTGACCCGGCGCCGGTGGACGTTGATCGCGGTGATCTCGACGTCGACCTCGTCGTCGGGCCCCGGCTCCCGGCCGCCCGGTTCGCTGCTGCGTACGAGACCTTCCATACCGTCGGGTACGCGCACGAACACCCCGAAGGTACTGCCCTGGTCACCTCGCCTCGCACCACACTTCCGAGCCGCGTGCGCGCGAACTCCCGTCCGGGAACCGTTCACGGGCGAGACGTACGCCCCGACGCCGGGGCGGCGGCGGGGGTACACCGGACGACCTGGAGCCGGCGGCCGGGGCGGGGCACATACGGGCCGCGCTGCTCCAGGTGGCGCAGGGGGGAGCACGTCGAGGCCCCCGATGCGGACGAGGCCCTGGCCGCCGCGGCGCTCGCCGCGGCCGGGCTGCCGGGTGGGCAGCCGGTCGATCCCGTCCATGGACCGGAGGAGCCCGTTCCGGTGCTGCCCGGGGATCTCCCGGCGCTGGGTGTGCGGGCGATCGACCGGATCCTCGCGCCGGAGTCGGAGCTCGCCGAACTCCTTGGGCGATGCGGACGACGCGGGCGCTGCCGAGGAGCGGCGGAGCATCCCCGTACGGCTGCGTGCCGTGCCCGACGCGGCTGCGCAGGCCGCGCCCAGGCGCCCCGGCGAACACAAGAAACCCCGGTCCGAATTGACGGCCGGGGTATTTCCTCGCGTATATTTAATAGTTCCGTGTTCGAGCGTAGAAGATCGCACGGAAAAGCTCAATAAAAGTACTCTATCGCGCCTGGAGCTGAATTGTCAACCGAGGAATTGCAGAAGGAGCAGCAATTCGTCTCCCTCGTCCATGACCGCCTCGACCAGCTCAGAGCGGAGGCCGAGACCGCGGTCCAGGGCGCGGTCGAGCGGACCGGGAACGGGCGCCAGGCGCGCGTGGAGCGCGATGTCGCCGTCATCGAGCACTCGGCGACGCTCGCCGCGCTGAACGCCGCCGACACCGGACTGGTCTTCGGGCGCATCGACCGGCGCGACGGAGTGACGTACCACATCGGCCGCACGGGAATCAGGCGCGACGACGCCGAGCGGACGCCGCTCCTCATCGACTGGCGGGCACGGGTCGCGCGGCCGTTCTATCTCGCGACCGGGTACGAGCCGATGGGGCTGCGCAGGCGCCGGCACATCACCACCCAGGGGCGCACGGTCACGGCCCTGCACGACGAGATCATGGATCTCAACGACACCACCCGCACCGGGTACGAGTCGCACGACGCCGACGAAGTGCTGCTCGCCGCCCTCAACAGCGCCCGCACCGGCCGCATGGCGGACATCGTCTCCACGATCCAGGCCGAGCAGGACCACATCATCCGCTCCCCGCAGCAAGGCGTCCTCGTCGTCGAGGGCGGGCCGGGGACCGGGAAGACCGCCGTCGCGCTGCACCGGGCCGCGTATCTGCTGTACGCGCACCGGGAGCAGCTGGCCAAGCGGGCCGTGCTGATCGTGGGGCCGAACCCCGCCTTCCTGGGGTACATCGGCGAGGTGCTGCCCTCGCTCGGCGAGACGGGCGTGCTGCTGGCGACGGTCGGCGAGCTGTTCCCCGGCGTCCACGCCACCGGCACCGACACCCCGGCGGCCGCCGCGGTCAAGGGGCGGGCCGGGATGGCGGGCGTACTCGCCGAAGCCGTACGGGACCGGCAGGAGGTGCCCGAGAAGGGCGAACCGATCGTCATCCCGCACGACGACGGGGAGCTGATCCTCGACTGGGACCTCGCGGTCGAGGCGCGCCACAAGGCCCGCGAAACCGGGCTGCCCCACAACCTCGCGCGCCCGTACTTCGCCTTCCACGTCATCGACGACCTCACCACCCAGCTCGCCGACCGCATCGGCGAGGACCCCTACGGCGGCCCGAACTTCCTCGGTCCCGACGACATCGCCCAGCTCGGCAAGGGCGTCGCCGCCAGCGCCGACGTGCACGCCGCGATCGCGTCGCTGTGGCCCCATCTCACCCCGCAGGAATTCCTCGCGGACTACCTGGCCGAGCCGGCGCATCTGTCCGAGGACGAGGCGGAGTTGATCCGCCGCGTGGGCGGACCGTGGACCGCGGCCGACGTGCCGCTCCTCGACGAGGCCGCCGAACTCCTCGGCGAGGACGACTCGGCCGCCCGGGCCGCCGCCGAGGCCGAGCGGTCCCGGCGGATCGCGTATGCGCAGGGCGTCCTCGACGTCTCGTACGCCTCCCGCACCTACGAGTTCGAGGACAAGGAGGACGACGACTCGGAGGTCCTCGCCGCGCACGACATCATCGACGCCGAGCGGTTCGCCGACCGGCACGAGGAGGCCGACCACCGCAGCGCCGCCGAGCGCGCCGCCGCCGACCGGACCTGGGCCTTCGGGCACATCATCGTCGACGAGGCGCAGGAGCTGTCGGCGATGGCCTGGCGGCTGCTGATGCGGCGCGTCCCGACCCGGTCGATGACCCTGGTCGGCGACCCGGCGCAGACGGGTGACGCGGCCGGCAGCCGCTCCTGGCAGGAGATCCTCGAACCGCACGTCGGCGATCGCTGGAAGCACGCCAGACTCGGCGTCAACTACCGTACGCCCGCCGAGTTCATGGACCTCGCGGCCGCCGCCCGCCGCGCGACGTACCCCGGCTTCCGGCCTCCGCGCTCGGTGCGTTCGACGGGCGTCGGGCCCTGGACCGAGCGGACGAGCGAGGGCGAGCTCGCCGGTACGGTCCTGGCCGCGGTTGCCCGTGAGACCCCGCGGGAAGGCCGACTGGCCGTGATCGCCCCGCGCGAACTCCACGGCGCGCTCGCTGCGCTGGGCGGCGGACCCGTCGATCTGACCCGGCCCGTCGTCCTGCTCGATCCCCGCCAGGCCAAGGGCCTCGAGTTCGACTCGGTGATCGTCGTCGAGCCCGCCCGGTTCGGGGACAGCGACCTGTACGTGGCGCTGACCCGGGCCACCCAGCGCCTGGGCCTCGTCCACACGGGCGAGCTGCCCGCGGCGCTCGACCCGACGGGCTGAGCCACCCCGGGGCCGGGCCGGGTGGCCCGGCCCGGCCCCGGGTGAACCCCGCCGTCAGGCCGGTTTCAGCCACACCGTCGCCAGCGGCGGCAACGTGAGCTGGACGCTCGTACGGTGGCCGTGGGCGGCGACGGACTCCGGCTTCAGCGGGTCCGGGTTGAGGACGTCGCTGCCGCCGTACCGTGCCGCGTCCGTGTTCAGCACCTCCGTCCAGGCGGGCACCTCGGACGGTACGCCCAGCCGGTACTCGTGCCGCACCACCGGAGAGAAGTGGGACACCGCCAGCAGCGGTGCCCCCTGCGCGTCGAAGCGCAGGAAGGCGAAGACGTTGTCCTCGGCGGCCCCGCCGTCGACCCAGGCGAAGCCCTCGGGGACGGTGTCGCGCTGCCACAGCGCGGGCGTCACCGCGTACACGCCGTTCAGCTCGCGCACCAGGTCCCGCACACCCCGGTGGTCCGGCTCGGCCTCGTACGACGGGTCCAGCAGCCACCAGTCGGGGCCGTGGCCCTCGGACCACTCGGCGCCCTGGGCGAACTCCTGCCCCATGAACAGGAGCTGCTTGCCCGGGTGCGCCCACATGAAGCCGAGGTACGCCCGGTGGTTGGCGCGCTGCTGCCACCAGTCGCCGGGCATCTTCGACACCAGTGCCCGCTTGCCGTGCACGACCTCGTCGTGCGAGATCGGCAGGACGTAGTTCTCGCTGTACGCGTACACCATCGAGAAGGTCATCTCGTTGTGGTGGAACTTGCGGTGCACCGGCTCGTGCTCGACGTAGCCGAGCGAGTCGTGCATCCAGCCCATGTTCCACTTCAGGCCGAAGCCGAGACCACCGAAGCCGCCGGGGCCGACATGGTGGGTGGCCCGGGTGACGCCGTCCCAGGCCGTGGACTCCTCGGCGATCGTCACGACCCCCGGGCAGCGCCGGTAGACGGTCGCGTTCATCTCCTGCAGGAAGGCGACGGCGTCCAGGTTCTCACGGCCGCCGTGCTCGTTCGGACTCCATTCGCCGTGCTCACGCGAGTAGTCGAGATAGAGCATGGAGGCGACGGCGTCCACCCGCAGCCCGTCGATGTGGAACTCCTCGCACCAGTAGACCGCGTTGGCGACGAGGAAGTTGCGGACCTCCTTGCGGCCGTAGTCGAATTCGAGGGTGCCCCAGTCGGGGTGCGCGGCCCTGGCCGGGTCGGAGTGCTCGTACAACGGGCGCCCGTCGAACTCCGCCAGCGCCCAGTCGTCGCGCGGGAAGTGCGCCGGGACCCAGTCCATGATCACCCCGATGCCGGCCCGGTGCAGGGCGTCGATCAGGTGGCGGAAGTCGTCGGGGGTGCCCATGCGGGCCGTCGGTGCGTAGAAGCCGGTGACCTGATAGCCCCACGAGCCGCCGAAGGGATGCTCGGCGACCGGCATCAGCTCCACGTGTGTGAAGCCCAGGTCCTTGACGTAGGCGGGGAGTTGGGCGGCCAGCTGGCGGTATGTCAGACCCGGTCGCCACGACGGCAGATGCACCTCGTACACGGAGAACGGGTCCTCGTGCACCGCACGGTCGCCGCGGTGCGCCATCCACTCGCCGTCGTGCCACACATGGTGGGACTCGGCGACGACGGAGGCGTTCGCGGGCGGCACCTCGGTGCGGCGGGCCATCGGGTCGGCGCGGACCGTGTGCGAGCCGTCGGGGCGGGTGATGTCGAACTTGTACAGTGCCCCCTCGCCGACCCCGGGCACGAACAGCTCCCACACCCCGGACGAGCCGAGCGAGCGCAGCGGGTGGGCGGTGCCGTCCCAGTAGTTGAAGTCCCCGATGACCCTGACCCCGCGGGCGTTCGGCGCCCAGACCGTGAAGCGGGTGCCGGTCACACCCTGGTGGATCATCGGGTGGGCGCCGAGGGCCTGCCACAGCTCCTCGTGCCGGCCCTCGCCGATCAGGTGCAGATCGAGTTCGCCGAGTGAGGGCAGGAAGCGGTACGGATCCGCGAACTCGATCGTCGCGTCCTCGTAGGCGACCTGGAGCGAGTACTCCGGCTCCTTGCGCAGCGGCAGCACGGCCGAGAAGAACCCGTCGCCGTCGTCGTGCAGGTCGGCGCGCAGTCCCTTGGCCAGCACCGTCACCGACTCCGCATGGGGGCGCAGTACCCGGAACACGACCCCGCCGCGCATCGAGTGGGCGCCGAGCAGCGCGTGCGGATCGTGGTGCGAGCCGCCGAGCAGCCGCTCGCGGTCGGTGTCGTCCAGCGGCCGTGCGGGGCGTACGCCATGGGTGGCCCCGGGCGCCTTCCGGGCCGCTGCGGGTACGTGGGGTTCCCGGGTGGCCCTGGCGCGGGGCGAGGGGCGGTCGTCGGGCGGCTGTGCGGACGGGGTGCGGGGGGTCACGGGGGCGGCCTCCTTGGCGGGTGGGTTCGCGGGTCGGTGCTCTGGGGCTCGCCCCAGTTCGGGAAGGGGCGGGGTGGGTGTCAGCCGGTCGGGCCTGCGAGGCGCTGGATCGCGGACATGGGCACCGGGAGCCAGTCCGGGCGGTGCCGGGCCTCGTAGACGACCTCGTACACCGCCTTGTCCGTCTCGTAGGCGCGCAGCAGCTCCGGCACGGCCCGTGGGTCGCTGCCCGAGGCCTCGGCGTACCCCTCGCAGTAGGCCGCTCGGCAGCGCGCGGCCCAGGCCGGGTTCCAGGGGCGGTGCGAGCGGGCGGCGTAGTCGAAGGAGCGGAGTATCCCGGCGATGTCACGGACGGGCGGCTGCATCCGGCGGCGCTCGACGAGCGGGCGTGCGGGCTCGCCCTCGAAGTCGATGACCGACCAGTCCCCGCCCGGGGT
The DNA here is from genome assembly GCF_040296405.1 of Streptomyces sp. NPDC002133. Classification (NCBI taxonomy): domain Bacteria; kingdom Bacillati; phylum Actinomycetota; class Actinomycetes; order Kitasatosporales; family Streptomycetaceae; genus Streptomyces; species Streptomyces sp. NPDC002133. Next base: position 178,098 of record NZ_JBEOXF010000002.1, read on the forward strand.
GCGCAGGGTCTGGCCGAGGTGCAGATCGCCGTGGATGCGCTGGGCGTGTCCGCCGCCGTCGAGGCCCGCCTCGGCGATCGCGTCGAAGGCGGTGCGCAGTCCGCGTACGTACGGCAGCAGCGCGGGCACGGCCCGGACCGCGGCGTCGAGCCGTTCGTTCATGGCGGTCGCCAGATGCTCGGTCTGTGCCCGGCTGAGCGTCATCGTCGGCAGCGCCGCGGCCAGTGCGGTGTGCACCTCCGCCGTCGCCTGCCCGAGGGCGCGCGCGTCCGCGGTGAAGTCGCGGTCCGCGGCGAGTGCCTTCAGCGCCAGCTGCCAGCCGTCCTGTGTGCCGCGCAGATACGGCTGCAGGACGCCCAGTGTCGCGGGCTCGGGTGTGGCCGACTCGTACCAGGCGACGGGCGCGGGCACCCGGTCGCAGCCCGCCCTGGCGAGGGCGAGCGGCAGCTCCAGATCGGGATTGGTGCCCGGATACACCCGACGGAAGATCTTGAGGATGTACGCATCGCCGAACACCAGCGAGGAGTTGGACTGCTCGGCGTCCAGGATGCGGGCCTGCAGCCCGCCCCGCACGGGCTCGGTCCGGTCGAAGCGGAGGGTGCCGAACCTGCCTGGCGTGCGCAGCCGCTCCAGGAGCAGGGCGGCGAGCCGGGGGTCGTGCAGACCTTCGTAGACGGTCCGGCCGGCCAGCGGGCCGTCGGTGACGCGGCCGATCAGCGCGGTGGCGAGGTGGGGCGGCAGTGTGGTCCGCACGCCGAGGAGAAGCTGGTAGCAGTCGGCCGGCCGGCCGTCGTCCCGTTTGCCTCCTCCGCCCTTCCCGCCCGCCGGCCCCGGCTGCTGGACGCGGACCAGCAGGTGCAGCAGACCGGGCCCCGTCGAGTCGACCGGAAGCAGCTCGGCCGCCGAGACCAGGGAGAAACCGGCGACCGGGCGTCCCTTGCCCGCGAACCAGCGCTGCCGGGGCAGCCATTGGTGCAGCAGCGGTGTGAGCGAGGGAAGCAGTGCCACCGGGGTCCGGGTGGATGCAGCCTCCGACATGGCATCGCGTCCTTTCCCCGGGCACACCACAGGATGCGAAGAGTGTCCCGGATTATGGCAAATATAGCTGTCCGGGCAGTGCGTGGGGGTCCCCCTGCCGCAGGCAGGGGGAGTGTCGGGTGAGGATGGTCCGTACGGCCTCGGGCCATCCTCGACCCGAGCCTTGGTACGAGTCCCGACATGAGCCTCGATATGACGGTGAGCGTGCCCCGTGCGGGGCGGTCACAACCGCCCCGCACACGACATGGCATGTGCCGGATCACGCCCGCTTCGGCGTGGGGCCCTTCGCGGAGTTCTTCGCCGAGTTGCCCGCGGAGGCCTTTGCGGGGGCTTTCGCGGAGCTCATGGCGGAGCTCACCGTGGCGCCCTTCCGCACGGCGCCGTTCACCACGGCCTCGGGGGACACAGCCTCCTTGCGCAGCCGGAACCAGTAGAAGCCGTGCCCCGCCAGCGTCAGCAGATACGGCCACTCACCGATCGCCGGGAAGCGCACCCCGCCGATCAGCTCCACCGGATGACGGCCGTTGAAGCTCTGCAGATCCAGCTCCGTCGGCTGCGCGAACCGCGAGAAGTTGTTGACGCACAGGACCAGGTCGTCCTTGTACTCCCGCAGGAACGCCAGCACCGCCGGGTTCGACGACGGCAGTTCGGTGAACGAGCCGAGTCCGAACGCGCGGTTCTGCTTGCGGATCTCGATCATCCGCCGGGTCCAGTGCAGCAGCGACGACGGCGACGCCATCGACGCCTCGACATTGGCGACCTGGTAGCCGTAGACCGGGTCCATGATGGTCGGCAGATAGAGTCGGCCCGGATCGCAGGACGAGAAGCCGGCGTTGCGGTCCGGGGTCCACTGCATCGGGGTCCGTACGGCGTCCCGGTCGCCCAGCCAGATGTTGTCGCCCATGCCGATCTCGTCGCCGTAGTACAGGATCGGCGAGCCCGGCAGTGACAGCAGCAGAGCCGTGAACAGCTCGATCTGGTTCCGGTCGTTGTCGAGTAGCGGTGCGAGCCGGCGCCGGATGCCGATGTTGGCGCGCATCCGCGGATCCTTGGCGTACTCCGCGTACATGTAGTCGCGCTCTTCGTCGGTGACCATTTCGAGCGTCAGCTCGTCATGGTTGCGCAGGAAGATGCCCCATTGGCAGTTCTGGGGGATCTCCGGGGTCTTGGCGAGGATTTCGGAGACCGGGTAGCGGGACTCCCTCCGAACCGCCATGAAGATCCTGGGCATCACCGGGAAGTGGAACGCCATGTGGCACTCGTCGCCGCCCGCCGGGAAGTCGCCGAAGTAGTCGACGACGTCCTCGGGCCACTGGTTGGCCTCGGCCAGCAGCACCGTGTCCGGGTAGTGGGTGTCGATCTCCTTGCGGACGCGCTTGAGGAACTCGTGTGTCGCCGGGAGGTTTTCGCAGTTGGTTCCCTCCTCCTGGTAGAGGTAGGGCACGGCGTCCAGCCGGAAGCCGTCGATGCCGAGGTCCAGCCAGAAGCGAAGGGCGGAGACGATCTCCTCCTGCACCGCCGGGTTCTCGTAGTTGAGGTCCGGCTGGTGAGAGAAGAAGCGGTGCCAGTAGTACTGCTTGCGGACCGGGTCGAAGGTCCAGTTGGAGGTCTCCGTGTCGACGAAGATGATCCGCGCGTCCTGGAACTGCTTGTCGTCGTCGGCCCAGACGTAGTAGTCGCCGTACGGCCCGTTCGGATCCTTGCGGGACTCCTGGAACCACGGGTGCTGGTCGCTGGTGTGGTTCATGACGAAGTCGATGACGACCCGCATGCCGCGCTGATGGGCGGCGTCGACGAACTCCACGAAGTCGGCGAGGTCGCCGAAGTCGGGGAGCACGGACGTGTAGTCGGACACGTCGTAACCGCCGTCGCGGAGCGGGGACTTGAAGAACGGCGGAAGCCACAGGCAGTCGACGCCCAGCCACTGCAGATAGTCCAGCTTGGCGGTGATGCCCTTCAGGTCACCGATGCCGTCGCCGTTGCTGTCCTGGAACGACCGTACGAGCACTTCGTAGAACACGGCGCGTTTGAACCAGTCGGGATCCCGGTCCTTGGCGGGGGTGTCCTCGAAGAGGTCGTGGACGGGCTCGTTGACGATCATGATGTGGGTGACCCTCCGATCGGCGGGGACGGTCGCAGGACGACGATGTGCGCAGGCGTGACGCCCGGCTCGAGGCGCACATACACGGCCCTGCCCCAGTGATAGGTCTCGCCGGTGAGCTCGTCGCGCACCGGTACGGTCTCGTGCCGGTCCAGGCCGAGCACCGGCATGTCCAACGAGACCGTGGCCTCCTGGGTGTGGTGGGGGTCGAGGTTGACGACCATCAGGACGACATCCGGTCCCGAGCGCTTGCTGTACGCGATCACCGCGTCGTTGTCGACGTGGTGGAAATGGAGATTCCGCAGCTGCTGGAGCGCCGGGTGGCGGCGCCTGATCCGGTTGAGCGCCGTGATCAGCGGGGCGATGCTGCGCCCCGTGCGTTCCGCCGACTCCCAGTCACGGGGACGCAGTTGGTACTTCTCCGAGTCCAGGTACTCCTCACTGCCCTGCTTCAGCGGGGTGTTCTCGCACAGCTCGTACCCCGCGTACACGCCCCAGGCGGGGGAGAGGGTCGCGGCCAGCACCGCCCGGGCCTCGAACGCCGGGCGGCCCCCCTCCTGGAGATAGGCGTGCAGGATGTCGGGCGTGTTCACGAAGAGATTGGGGCGCATGTACGCGGCGGCGTCGCCGGACAGCTCCGTCAGATACTCCGTCAGCTCGTGTCTGGTGTTGCGCCAGGTGAAGTACGTGTACGACTGCTGGAAGCCGATCGCGCCGAGCGTGTGCATCATCGCGGGGCGCGTGAACGCCTCGGCCAGGAAGATCACATCCGGGTCGGTGCGGTTGATCTCCCCGATCACCGTCTCCCAGAAGACGACCGGCTTGGTGTGCGGATTGTCGACACGGAAGATCCGCACACCGTGGTCCATCCAGTGGCGCAGCACCCGCAGGGTCTCCGTGACCAGCCCTCGCATGTCCGTGTCGAAGGCGATCGGATAGATGTCCTGGTACTTCTTCGGCGGGTTCTCGGCGTAGGCAATGGTGCCGTCGGCGCGGTGGTGGAACCACTCGGGGTGCTTCTCCACCCATGGGTGGTCCGGGGAGCACTGCAGCGCGAAGTCGAGTGCGACCTCCATCCGCAGGTCCCGCGCGCAGTGCACGAACGCGTCGAAGTCGTCGAGGGTGCCGAGGTCCGGGTGGACCGCGTCGTGGCCGCCCTCGGGCGAGCCGATCGCCCAGGGCACGCCGACGTCGTGCGGGCTCGCCTCGAGCGTGTTGTTGGGGCCCTTGCGGAAGGTGCGGCCGATGGGGTGGATCGGTGGCAGATACACCACGTCGAAGCCCATCGCGGCGATAGCGGGCAGCCGCTGCGCCGCGGTCCTGAAGGTGCCGGAGACGGGTTTTCCGCCCTCGACCGTGGCGCCCTCGGAGCGCGGGAAGAACTCGTACCAGGAGCCGAACAGCGCACGGGTGCGCTCGACCTGGAGCGGCAACGGCGGCGAGGCGGTGACCAGTTCGCGCAGCGGATGGCGGTCGAGCGCGGCGACCGTCTCCGGGGCGAGCGCGGAGGCCAGCCGGTCGGCGGGCGTCCGCGTCCCGTCGCGGAGCGCGTCCGCCGCGGCGAGCACCGCTTCGCGGCCGTCGTTCTTCGGTACGCCGGCGGCTGCGCGCTCATGGAGCTCGGCCCCCTCGGCGAGGACCAGCGCGGTGTCGATCCCGGCCGGGACCTTGATCCCGGCGTGGTGGCGCCAGGTGGCCACCGGATCGCTCCACGCCTCGACGCTGTAGGTCCAGTGGCCCTCGGAGTCGGGGGTCACATCGGCGCCCCAGCGGTCCGTGCCGGGCGCGAGCTCGCGCATCGGCGTCCAGGGGCCGGGCCTGCCGCTCGGGTCGCGCAGGACGACGTTGGCGGCCACCGCGTCATGGCCTTCTCGGAAGACGGTGGCGGAGATCGGAAGGGTTTCGCCGGCCACGGCTTTCGCGGGCCTTCTGCCGCAGTCGACGAGCGGGCGTAGGTCCAGGACGGGAATGCGGCCAATGTGCGGGTTCACGGCATCACCTGAGGGCTGTGCGGGCGTGGCGGGTTGAGCGGGCGGATCCGCTGCGCGGGGTGTGGGTGTTCTTTGTAACTGCTCCGTCGACGACTGGCGGGCTGCGGGCATGGCCGCTCCTGTCCGCGTTCACTCGAATAGCTGCGTGTGGATGCGTGCGCGCCGGTGGGTACCGGGGGAGCCTTCCCACGCAGTGCCGGGGGGCAATCCGGTGCTCGGTTAACTACTAGGAGGTAGCGGGGCGGACGGCCACCCGCGCGCCCCCCCTCTCGCGGTGCGGGCCCCCGAACCCGCACGGCCCGCCCCGGAGTCGTTCCCCCGGGTGCGGGCCGGTGGGTGGTGACGGGACCTGGTGTCCTCAGTCCGTGGACGGCGCGTTCGTCCCGGCGTCCGCCCAGATCTGCCGGGGTTGGCGCGACCCCCACTCGTCGACCGGCGCAGGCTTGAGCGGAAGCGTGTGCGCCGTCGTCCGCCATCAGCCGCGGACTCGCGCCGCTCGCCAGGGGAAGGGCGGGGACTGTGCCGATTCGCGGCTCCGCCGAAGGGGCCCGCCGCAGGCGCCCGGGCCCCGTGGGACACGACCGGCCGGACCACCGCTGTCCGTCGGCACTTGTCTTCTTCGCGCAGGTGCTCCGCCCCAACTTCGAGGAGATGTCCGTCGGCGGCCGCGACCACCTCGGCCCGGCCGCCGCCCAGGTGCCGCTCTGGCTGGTCGATCTGACGCTGTGGCAGAGCGAGCGGAGCGACCCGCGGTACGACGCGTTCCTCGCCGATTCCGTCCCGTACAGCCTTCCGCCGTGGCGCGCCTTCCACGCCGCGCACGCGGCGACCGGTGCCTTCGACGCGGAGTCGGTGAACCTGGGCTCGCCGTACGACGTGACGCGCGTACCCGGGGCGCACACCCCCAGCCCCCGGTACCGGCCCGTGGGCCCGAGTGTCCGTTCTCGAACGCCGGACGGCCTGAATTCAGCCCCTCCGGCGTCTCAGGAGCGCGGGTTCGGGGCGGAGCCCCGGTACGGGCAGAGGGCGAAGCGCCCCCTCCGGGAAGGGCAGGGTGGGGGCCGTGCCGACGCTGCGGCTCCGCCGCGTGGGCCCGCCGCACGTGCCCAGGACGGCGCAAGGGCCCGTGCGCCCCCTTCTCGCGCCGTGGTTGAGGATGCCGCCGCCCCACTACCGTCGGAGGCGAAGGCGACATCCGGCCCGGCGCCCAGCGTTGTGCGTCCCCGGATGCGTACCTCCGCTGCGAAGGTGGGACCTGTGAAGGCCATTCGTCGATTCGCCGTCCGCCCCGTCCTCCCCGAACCCCTCGCCCCCCTCAGCGAGCTGGCCCGCAACCTGCGCTGGTCCTGGCATTCCGGGACCCGAGAGCTCTTCCGCGCCGTCGACCCCGAGGGGTGGCGCGAGGCCGGGGGCGACCCGGTGCGGCTCCTCGGCGCCGTGTCCGCCGGGCGGCTCGCCGGGCTCGCCCGCGACCACGGATTTCTGCACCGGCTCGCGGACGCCGCCGGCGACCTCGACCACTATCTGCGCGGGCGCCGCTGGTACCAGGAGCAGCAGGCCGACGACGAGCCGCTGCCCGCCGCCGTCGCCTACTTCTCGCCCGAGTTCGGCATCACCGCCGCACTGCCGCAGTACTCCGGCGGCCTCGGCATACTGGCCGGCGACCACCTCAAGGCCGCGAGCGACCTCGGCGTCCCCCTCGTCGGCGTCGGACTCCTCTACCGCCACGGGTACTTCCGCCAGTCCCTCTCGCGCGACGGCTGGCAGCAGGAGCACTATCCCGTCCTCGACCCCGACGAGCTGCCCCTGACCCTCCTCCGCGAGGCCGACGGCAGTCCGGCCCAGGTCGTCCTCGCCCTCCCCGGCGGCCGTTCGCTGCGCGCCCGTGTCTGGCAGGCCCAGGTCGGCCGCGTACCGCTGCTGCTCCTCGACTCGGACGTCGAGGAGAACGCCCCGGGCGAGCGCGACGTCACCGACCGGCTCTACGGCGGCGGCAGCGAGCACCGCCTGCTGCAGGAGATGCTCCTGGGCATCGGGGGAGTGCGTGCGGTCCGCACATTCTGCCGGCTGACGGGCCACCCCGAGCCCGAGGTGTTCCACACCAACGAGGGCCACGCCGGATTCCTCGGTCTCGAGCGCATCCGGGAACTGGCCCCGTACGGTCTGGACTTCGACGCGGCACTTGAGGCCGTCAGGGCCGGGACCGTGTTCACGACGCACACCCCCGTCCCGGCCGGTATCGACCGATTCGACCGCGAGCTCGTCGCCCGCCACTTCGGCGACGACGGCGAACTGCCCGGAGTCGACGCCGCACGGGTGCTGCAGCTCGGCATGGAGAGCTATCCGGGCGGCGAGCCGAACGTCTTCAACATGGCCGTGATGGGTCTGCGCCTCGCCCAGCGCGCCAACGGCGTCTCGACGCTCCACGGCGCGGTCAGCCGCCGGATGTTCGCCGGCCTGTGGCCGGGCTTCGACGCGCCCGAGGTGCCCATCACCTCCGTCACCAACGGGGTGCACGCCCCGACCTGGGTGGCGCCCGAGATCGGCAGCCTGGGGGACGCCGTGGGGGTGACGCCCGACGCCGAGCTGTGGGAGCTGCGCCACGAGCTGCGCGGACAGCTGGTACGGGAGGTACGGAAGCGGCTGTACGTGTCGTGGCGGCAGCGCGGGGCGAACGCCGCGGAGCTCGGCTGGATCGACGGGGTCCTCGACCCCGGGATCCTCACCATCGGCTTCGCCCGCCGCGTCCCCGCGTACAAACGTCTCACGCTGATGCTCCGGGACCGAGACCGGCTGATGGAGCTGCTGCTGCACCCCACCCGGCCGGTGCAGATCGTCGTCGCGGGCAAGGCCCATCCGGCGGACGACGGCGGGAAGCGGCTCATCCAGGAGCTGGTGCGGTTCGCGGACGATCCGCGGGTGCGCCACCGCATCGTCTTCCTCCCCGACTACGGGATCGCGATGGCGCGCACGCTCTACCCCGGCTGCGACGTGTGGCTCAACAACCCGCTCAGGCCGCTGGAGGCGTGCGGCACGAGCGGGATGAAGGCGGCGCTCAACGGCTGTCTCAACCTGTCCGTCCTGGACGGCTGGTGGGACGAGTGGTACGAGCCCGACTTCGGCTGGGCCGTCCCCACGGCCGACGGCTCGGCGGCCCATGACGACGACCGCCGCGACGAGCTGGAGGCCGCGGCCCTGTACGGGCTGATCGAGGAGCGCATCGCGCCGCTCTTCTACGACCAGGACCGCGACGGGCTGCCCGGCCGCTGGATCGAGATGGTCCGCCGTACCCTCACGACGCTCGGCCCGAAGGTGCTCGCGGACCGGATGGTGCGGGAGTACGTGGACCGGCTGTACGCCCCGGCCGCCCGCGCCCACCGCGTCCTCGCACTGGACGCGGACGCGGCCCGGGGGCTGGCGGCCTGGAAGTCCCGGGTGCGCGCGGCCTGGCCGGGCGTCGCCGTCGACCATGTCGAGGCGGGCGCGGCGCTCGGGACCGCGGAGCTGGGCTCGACGCTCGCCCTGCGGGTCAGCGTCAGGCTCGGCGCACTCCAGCCGGACGACGTGGAGGTGCAGGCGGTGGCCGGCCGCGTCGACTCCGACGACGCGATCGCCGACGCCCAGGCCTTCCCGCTGAAACCCGCCGACGACGGACCGGACGAGTCGGGCCGCTGGATCTACGAGGGCCCGCTCGCCCTGGACCGTACCGGCCCCTTCGGCTACACCGTCCGGGTGCTGCCCTCGCACCCGCTGCTTCCGTCCGGCGCCGATCTCGGGCTCGTTGCGCTGCCGACGGAGACGACGGGTGAGAGGGCGGGAGTGCTGATGCGCTGACACCGTTGCGGCAGTTGGGCGGGGGCCCGTGTTCATGGAGCGGGCCCGGGTTCCACGGACGGCGTCACGCTCCCGCCTCCGCCCGCTGTTCGGGGTCGCACCGGCATCAGTGCACGGGGAACCGCCGCTGCCACCACGATGTGTTCGTCCACACCCACCACCTGCGGCCGTCGCTGCCGACGGAGGGCGGGACGGCCTTCCACTTCACCGACGAGCCCGCCGAGACCGCTCTCCGTCGGGCGTTCGAGGCGGCCGAGGGCAAGGACGTGCGCCTCGGCGGAGGCCCGGCCACCATCCGGCAGTACCTGCGCGACGGGCTCGTCGACGAGCTGCTGCTCGTCCACCGTGTCCCATCCCTTCCCCGCGGCGGGTCCTGGCAGCGGACCCGCGAACCTGGCGGAGGGGCCGGAGGACACGTGCGGCCGCCCTGGGGGAGCGTCTCCATCCCCCAGGGCGGCCCGTGGTGACGCGTGCGCCTTACGGGAACGTCAGCTTGAAGCTGTTGATGTACCCGGTGTCCAGCGCCGCCACATCCTGGACCTTCAGCTTCCACACGCCGTTCGCGACCTCGCTCGACGCGTTCACCGTGTACGTCTCCACGACGTTGTCCGCGGAGTCGCTGCCGCTGGAGTTCTTCAGGCGGTACGCCGTGCCGTCCGGGGCCAGCAGATCGATGACCAGGTCACCGCGCCAGGTGTGGACGATGTCGACGCCGACCTTGAGCGTGGCCGGCGCATTGCCGGTGCGGCCCGAGACGGTGACCGACGACGTGACCGCCGCGCCGTTGTCCGGGATCGCGACGTCCGCGGCGTTCTCGAACGATGTGCCCGTGTCGCCGCCGGGCCGGGAGCCGACGTTGACCCCGGCCCAGGCGTCCGCGACGGCCTTGTACTCGGCACTGCTCGCCCCGTACAGCTCGCTCGCGACGGCGAGCGTGCCGGTGCGCGCGCCCGCGTAGTTCGTGCTCGAGTTGAACTTCGTCGTCAGCGCCTTGAACCAGATCAGCGACGCCTTGTCACGGCCGATGCCGGTGACCGGCAGACCGTCCGACGTCGGCGAGTCGTAGTTCACGCCGTTGACGGTCTTGGCGCCGCTGCCCTCGGAGAGCAGGTAGTACCAGTGGTTCGCCGGGCCGGACGAGTAGTGCACGTCGATGCCGCCGATGCCCGAGTACCACGCGTCCTTGGAGGAGCCGTCCTTGCTCGGCTTGTCCATGTAGCGCAGCGGGGTGCCGTTGCCCCGGATGTCGATCTTCTCGCCGACGAGGTAGTCGCCGACGTCCTGGGGGTTGTTGGCGTAGAACTCGACGGCCGCCGCGAAGATGTCGGACGTCGCCTCGTTGAGGCCGCCCGACTCGCCGCTGTAGACCAGGCCGGCGGTGTTGGAGGTGACGCCGTGCGTCATCTCGTGCGCGGCCACGTCGATGGAGGTGAGCGGCTTGGTGTTGCCGGAGCCGTCTCCGTAGGTCATGCAGAAGCAGCTGTCGGACCAGAAGGCGTTGACGTACGCGTTGCCGTAGTGGACGCGGGAGTACGCGCCGACGCCGTCGCCGCGTATGCCGCTGCGGCCGTGCACGTTCTTGTAGTAGTCCCAGGTGAGGGCCGCGCCGTAGTGTGCGTCGGCGCCCGCGGTCTCCAGGTTCTGCGGGGTGCCGTCGCCCCAGGTGTCGTCGGAGCCGGCGAACAGCGTGCCGGTGCCGGAGGTGCCGCGGTTGAGGTTGTACGTCCTGTGGTTGCCGCGGCCGGTGTCGGTCAGCGTGTACGACGGCGCGGTGCCGAGCGTGACCTGGCCGCTGTACATGGTGTTGCCGGTGCCGTTGTGGATCGCCTGCCACTCGTAGAGCTTCTTGCCGGTGGTGGCGTCGGTGACGACGTGCAGCTCGTTCGGGGTCCCGTCGTGCTGGAGGCCTCCGACGACGGTCTCGTACGCGAGCATCGGCTTGCCCTGGGCCATCCAGACGACCTTGCGCGGGGCCCGGTCGGCGGCGCTCTTCTTCGAGCCCTCGGCCCTGGCGGCGGCGACCGCCTGCTGCTCGGCGGCGGCGGGCGCGACGTCGGCACTGGTGTCGACGTTCTCGAGCGCGGCGGGGGATGCCTTGGTGACGGACTCGGTGCTCCCGGCCTTCGTCTCGGCGACGACCAGGTCGCCGCCGAGCACGGGCAGGCCCGCGTAGGTGCGCTCGTAGCGGGTGTGCGTGGTGCCGTCCCGGTCCTGGACGACATCGCGGACGACGAGCTTCTCCTGGGCTCCGAGGCCGAGTTCGGCAGCGGTGGCGGCCTTCGTGGCGTTGGCCTCGCGTATCAGCTCGGCCCGCTGCGCGGGGCTGAGCTGCGCGGGCAGCGCGCCCGGGTCGGCGGCCGTTGCGGCCTGCTTCTTCGGTGCGGCGGCCGGGGCGTCGTCGGCCGCGGTGGCGGAACCGGACTGGACTCCGACGGCGAGCATGGCCGCGGCTGCGAGCAGAGCACCGGTCGCGGTGGCACGACGGCGACGTCTGGGGGTGGGTCTCACACGGACTCCTTCTGCGAGGGGGGTTACGGGCAGCTGGGTGGGCCACCCGGGCAGAGCGACGGAGCGGGTGCGGAGCATGTGGTGCGGGGATCGTGGGAAGAGTGGCAGCAATGAGCGCCTATGTCAGGAGCGCGTCAATAAGTTGGCCGGAAACCGTCCGTTCCCCGAAAAGTCATGTTCGTTGAGCGGACGTTTGGCCGATCGCCACCGTGACGCCATCGAGGAGGCGGGCGGGCCTGAAGGTGAAGGGCGCGCCGGGATCCGGAACGGCGTCGTCCCGGTCGGGCGGAGAAGTGGGCGGAGGGTACGCGCCACCCGGGAGGACCGCTGCGGACTCTGGCTCGATCCGTGCCGTCCGCCCGTCGGCCGACGGCCCGTGTCCCGGGGCGTGCGGTCCGGCCGGGGTCAGGCCGTGGGCCTGGGGTCCACCCACAACGCCTCGGCGAGGGCGCACAGTTCGCCGTCCGCCGAGGCCAGGGCGACGCCCATCGTGTGCTTGCGCCCCGACTCGTCCTGGAGCCAGGCGTACGAGATGTGCGGTTCGCCCGCGGTCACGGGGCGCAGCAGCGTCCCGGTGAGGGCGGCGGTGACGGCGCCCGGGCGCTGGGTGCCGAGCAGACGGCCCGCCCAGTTGCCGGGGCAGTCCAGCGCGCCCCACACCAGCTCGGCCGGCAGGAGCCCTTCCGTGTCGGCGAGCGCAGGGTCCGGCACCCAGCCGCAGGCCACCAGTGCCCGGCCGGGCACGGGCGTGCAGTGCTGGCGCAGACCGCGGTCGGGCGCACGGTCCAGGCCGCACCCGAAGCAGTCGACGAGACCGGCGGGCGGCGCCGACCGGAACGCCTCGGCCGCGGCCACCGCCTCGCCCCACGACGGCGTGCCGGGCGCATCGACCCGCAGCTCGGCGGGGACCGCCGTCGCCAACGGCCGCGCACCGTCTCCCAACTCCGCGCCACCGCCCACCGTTCCGGCGATCCGCACGGGCACCTCCACCGGCACCGGTCCGCGGAAGTCCACCCGTACCGTCTTCGCACCGGACCGCTCCGCCAGCACCCCCGCCACATAGCCGCCGAAGGCGACTCCGGGATAGCCCACGAACAGCTCCGGCACCACGATCGCGTCGCTCGTCGTCATGGTCCCCACCTCACCACACCACGGGCGACTGCCCGTCGGGCCGGTGGCGAGGATGCGCCGGGGCGGGACGGGCCGTCGCGCCGGCGATACCGGCCGGCACGGCCGGTATCGCCGGTCCCGCGAGCCCTGCCGCCGCTCGCCGTCCGACACCTGGCACGAGGACCTCCCGGAGCGAACCGTTGATGCCCCGTCACGGATCGACGGGGTGCCGTCGGTGCTGATGATCGCCTCGTCCGAAGCCGAGCCCCGCGCCGATGTCCGGGTGCGAGGCTCGCCACGCCGGGCCCATCAGGGGCACAGGCCGGAGCCTGAGCCCTTCACCCGCACGGGCCGGCGCGGCGGTCACCCGTCAGACCAGGCTCTCCTGCCACGCCCGGTGCAGTCCCGCGAACCGCCCCGTGCCGCGGGTGAGTTCGGCCGGAGTGCCGTCCTCCACGATCCGGCCGTGCTCCATCACCAGCACCCGGTCGGCGATCTCCACCGTCGACAGCCGGTGGGCGATGACCACCGCCGTACGGCCGCGCAGCACCGTGTCCATCGCCCGCTGCACCGCGCGCTCACCCGGAATGTCCAGCGAGCTCGTCGCCTCGTCGAGGATCAGCACCGCCGGGTCGGCGAGCAGCGCCCGGGCGAACGCGACGAGCTGGCGCTGGCCCGCCGAGATCCGGCCGCCGCGTTTGCGCACGTCCGTGTCGTAGCCGTCCGGCAGAGCGCGGATGAAGTCGTGCGCGCCGATCGCCTTGGCGGCCTGCTCGATGTCCTCACGGGTCGCGTCGGGCCGCCCGATCGCGATGTTCTCCGCGACCGTGCCGGAGAACAGGAACGCCTCCTGGGTCACCATCACCACCCCGCGACGCAGTTCGGGCGTGGCCAGCTCGCGCAGGTCGACGCCGTCGAGCAGGACGCGCCCGTCCGTCGGGTCGTAGAAGCGGGCCAGCAGCTTCGCGAGCGTGGACTTGCCCGCGCCGGTCGAGCCGACGACCGCGACCGTCTGGCCTGCCGGGATCGTCAGACCGAAGCGGGGGAGCACCTCGCCGCCGGTGCGGTAGGCGAACCGGACGTCCTGGAACACCACCTCCCGCCCGGGGCCGGCGGCGTCGGAGCGTGCGTGCAGCCGCGCGGGGCGGTCGGGCTCCGGCACGGACGGCGTCTGCGCCAGCAGGCCGGCGATCTTCTCCAGCGACGCGCCCGCCGACTGGTACGAGTTGAGGAACATGCCGAGCCGGTCGATCGGGTCGTACAGCCGCCGCAGATACAGCACAGCGGCCGCGAGCACGCCGAGCGCCAGCGTCCCCTCGGTCACCCGGTACGCGCCCCACAGGACGATCCCGGCGACGGCGGTGTTGGCCACCAGACGGGAGCCGACGACATAGCGTGCCATCTCCAGCAGCGCGTCGCCGTTGCTGCGGGCGTGCCGGTCGTTCAGCGTCCGGAAGCGCTCGTCGTTCGCGCGCTCACGGCGGAAGGCGCGCACCGGCCGGATACCGTTCATCGTCTCCGCGAACTTCACGATGACGGCGGCGATCGCGGTGGACCGCTCGGCGAACACGACGCCCGCGCGGCGCTGGTAGAGCCGTACGAGCAGGTACAGCGGCACGAAGCTGAGGACGGCGAGTCCGCCGATGCCCAGATCCAGCCAGAGCAGCATCGCCGAGATGTAGACGAAGGCGAGGATCACGGCGATGAGCTCCTGGAGCCCCTCACTGAGGAGTTCGCGCAGCGACTCGACATCCGTGGTGGAACGGGAGATCAGCCGCCCGGAGGTGTACCGCTCGTGGAAGTCCACGCTGAGCGCCTGGGCATGCCGGAAGATGCGGCCGCGCAGATCGAGCAGGACGTCCTGGTTGACGCGGGCGGCGGCGCGGATGAACGCGTACTGGAACGCGCCGGACGCGATCGCGCACACTGCGTACCCCGCGCCGACCACCACGAGCGGCCCGTGGTCGCCGCGGCGCAGCGCGGGCACGCCGCTGTCGATGGCGTACGCGACGAGCAGCGGGCCCGCCTGCGCCGCGGCCTGCTGCAGGAGCAGAAGGAGCGCGGCGAGGACGACGCGGGCGCGGCGGGGTGCCAGCAGGGACCGCAGCAGCGCTCCGGTGGCGCCGTCGGCAGCAGGGAGCGCGTCGCGGTCGAAGGGATCGCCTCCCGTGTCCGTGCGTCGCGCGCCGGTGCTCCCTGCGTCCGCACGGGCGTCCTCGGCGGAACCGCCGGCCGCGGCGTCCTCGGCGTCCGGCTGCGGTGTCGTGGCCGTCGATGGCGTCATCGGGCTCGCTCCTCGGCATGACCGCCCGACATCAGCCAGGCGTACTCGGCGTTGTCCCGCAGCAGTTCGTGATGGGTGCCGACGGCGGCGATACGGCCGCCCGACAGCAGTGCGACCCGGTCGGCGAGCAGGACCGTGGACGGCCGGTGCGCCACGACGAGGGCGGTGGTGTCCTCCAGGACACGACGCAGCGCGGCCTCCACGAGCGCTTCCGTGTGCACGTCGAGCGCGGACAGCGGGTCGTCGAGAACCAGGAACCGCGGCCGTCCGACGACCGCGCGGGCGAGTGCGAGCCGCTGCCGCTGACCGCCGGAGAGGCTGAGGCCCTGCTCTCCGACCTGGGTGTGGACGCCCTGCGGCAGCGTCGACACGAACCCGGCCTGCGCCACGTCCAGCGCCCGCCGCACCTCCTCTTCCCCGGAGCTCTCGGCGCCCATCCGCACGTTCTCCCCGACGCTCGCCGAGAAGAGCGTCGGCTCCTCGAACGCCATCGACACCAGCAGGCGCAGCTCCTCGCGGGGCATCGCGGCGATGTCCCGCCCGTCCAACGTGATCCGTCCGCCGGTCACCTCGTACAGCCGGGGTACGAGCGCCGTCAGCGTCGTCTTGCCGCTGCCCGTGCCCCCGACGAGGGCCATGGTCTCTCCGCGGCGGATGTGCAGCTCGATGCCCTTGAGCACCGGTTCCGCGCCCGCTGGCGCGTCGGGGAAGCGGAACTCGACGCCCTCGAACCGCAGCCCGTCGCCACGCGGGGCGGACCCGGCGTGACGGGTTCCGGAGGAGACGGTGCCCTCCTCCCGTTCCTCTTCCGCGTCCAGGACCTCGAAGTACCGGTCCGTCGCCGTCGCCGCCTCCTGGCTCATCGCGAGCAGGAATCCCATCGCGTCCACCGGCCAGCGCAGGGCGAGGGCCGTCGAGAGGAAGGCGACGAGCGTGCCGGCCGACAGGCTTCCGTCCGCCACCTGCATCGTGCCGGCGACCAGCGCCGCGCCGATCGCGAGTTCGGGGACGATCATGATGATGCCGAAGATGCCCGCGAGCAGTCGGGCCTTGACCAGCTCCGTGCCACGCAGCCGCTCGGTCAGTGCGCGGAAGGCCTTCGCCTGGCTGCGGTGGCGGCCGAAGCCCTTGATGATGCGGATGCCGAGCACGCTCTCCTCGACGACGGTCGTCAGATCGCCGACCTGGTCCTGTGCCGTCCGCGCGACCGTCGAGTAGCGCGCCTCGAACCTGGCGATCACGAACACGAGCGGAGCGACCGGCGCCAGCAGGATCAGCCCGAGCGTCCACTGCTGGGCCAGCATGATCCCCGCGCCGACGAGGATCGTCACGCCATTGACCAGCAGGAACGTCAGCGGAAACGCGAGGAACATCCGCAGGAGCATCAGATCCGTCGTCCCGCGCGACAGCAGCTGCCCCGACGCCCACCGGTCGTGGAACGCCACCGGCATCCGCTGCAGATGCCGGAACAGATCCGCCCGCATCGCGGCCTCGACCCCGGCCAGCGGTCGCGCCACCAGCCAGCGCCGGAACCCGAACAGCACCGCCTCCGCGATGCCGAGCAGCAGGAGATACAGCGCCCCGAGCCACACCCCGCCGGTGTCCCGCTCCGCGACCGGCCCGTCCACCATCCACTTCAGGACCAGGGGGATCACCAGGCTCAGACAGGACGCGACGACGGCGACGAACGCCGCCGTGAACAGCCGGGCCCGTACGGGCCGGACATAGGGCCACAGCCGCAGCAGCGAGCGAACGGCGGACCGGTCATCCTTGGTGACTGAATCTGTTCTGGGCATCAGGGGCGAGCCTACGGTTCACCACTGACACCGGCCCACCGAGTTTTCGGTGACGGTGGCCACGGCGGCGAGGGTCGTACGAGTCCGTCAACCGATCGGCCGATGCGCCTTCGAGCGCGTCGGCCGATACCGCGCCGGGGCGCCTGACAGCACTCTCGTACGCATGGCGATTGTCGAAGTGAACGGACTGCGCAAGTCCTACGGCGGCCGGGCGGCCGTGGACGGGGTGACCTTCGGCGTCGAGGAAGGCGAGATCTTCGGGATCCTCGGCCCCAACGGCGCGGGCAAGACCACGACCGTCGAATGCGTCGAGGGGCTGCGGCTGCCCGACGCGGGCACGGTCCGCGTCGCAGGACTCGACCCGGCGGCCGACCACGAACGCGTCACACGCCTCCTCGGCGCGCAGCTCCAGGAGAGCGAACTGCAGCCGAAGCTGACGGTGCGCGAGGCCCTGGAGCTGTACGCCGCGTTCTACCCGCAGCCCGCCGACTGGCGGCCCCTCGCGGAACGTCTCGGCCTCACCGAGAAGCTCACCACCTGCTTCGCCAAGCTTTCCGGCGGCCAGAAGCAGCGGCTGTTCATCGCGCTCGCGCTGATCGGCAACCCGCGCGTCGTCGTCCTCGACGAGCTCACCACCGGACTCGATCCCCGCGCCCGCCGCGACACCTGGAGCCTGATCGAGGAGGTCCGGGCCGGCGGCGTCACCGTCCTTCTCGTCACCCACTTCATGGAGGAGGCACAGCGGCTCTGCGACCGGATCGCCGTCATCGACAAGGGCAGGATCGCAGCGCTCGACACCCCGTCGGGACTGATCCGGCGCACCAGCGGCGCCACCGTCATCTCGTTCACCCCGTCACAGCCGCTCGACGCACGCGAGCTGGCCGCGCTGCCCCAGGCGGCCGACGTCGAGACCCGGGCCGGCCGGGTGGTCGTCCACGGCACCGACGAGACCGCGAACGCCGTGATCACGCTCCTCGCACGCCACCGCATCACCGCCCATCAGCTGCGCGTCACCGAGGCCACGCTCGACGACGCGTTCCTCGACCTCACTGAGGAGAAGACCTGACATGCCGTCCCCCGCAACCGCCGTCCTGAGGACCGAGACCCGGCTCTTCACCCGTGAACCCGGCAGCCTCTTCTGGATCCTCGTCTTCCCCTCCGTCCTGCTCACGGTCATCGGCCTCATCCCCTCCTTCCGGGAGGCGTCCGACGACATCGGCGGCCGCCGCGTGGTCGATCTGTACGTCCCCGTCGCCGTGCTCCTCGCCATGATCATGGCCGGCCTGCAGGCCATGCCGCCCGTCCTCACCGGCTACCGGGAACGCGGCATCCTGCGTCGGATGTCGGTCACACCGGTGCGGCCGGCCGCGCTGCTCACCGCGCAGCTCGTGCTCCACGGAGCCGCCGCGCTGCTCTCGGCGCTGCTCGCCGTCGCCGTCGGGCGGATCGCCTTCGGCGTGGCCCTGCCCGGGCAGCCCGGCGGCTACCTCCTCGCCCTCGTCCTCACCACGGCGGGGGCGCTGGCGCTCGGCGCGACCGTGTGCGCGGTCTCCCGCACACAGAAGATCGCGACGGCGATCGGCTCCGTCGTCTTCTTCCCGGCGATGTTCACCGCCGGGGTGTGGGTGCCGGTGCAGGCCATGCCCGACATGCTCCGGGACATCGTCCGGTTCACCCCGTTCGGCGCGGCGTCCGAGGCACTGGACCGGGCGGCGGCGGGCGGCTGGCCGAGCTGGACCGCCATCGGGGTCACCGCGCTGTGGACGGCGCTGCTGACCGGTGTCGCGGTCCGCTGGTTCCGATGGGAGTGAGCCTTTCCCGGCGCACGGGGGACACTGGGCGCATGACCACCGCCGAACAGCGCTGGGAGCAGTTCTTCCGCCACGGTCCGTACGCCCTGCTCGGCCTCTCCGCCCCGATCGCGGCCGCCACCGCGCCGTCGCTGACGCCCGGCACCGAACGGTACGTGGCACTCGTCCTGCTGCCGGTGGCACTCGCCCTGGAGCTGTGGTGGAGCCGAACCCGGCCCGGGATGCCCGAGTTCGCCGTACCCGCGCGGATCTACTACGCCGTCCGTACCGTCCTCGCGTTCGCGCTCACCTGGCTCAACCCGTTCTTCGCCGTCTACGCGGTTCTCGGCTACTTCGACGCCGGCATCCTGCTGCCGCGCCGCTGGGTCCGCGCCGGGCTGGTCGCCACCGCCGTGACGATGGCGGGCTCGCAGTCCGGGGGGCTGCCGCCGGCGTCGGCGATGAACTGGGTGGCGTTCGGCGCGCTGTTCGCCCTCAACGCCTGCCTTTCGCTCGTCTTCGCCCGGATCGCGGTCGAGGAGGCCGAGAGCGCGCAGCAGAAGGCCGCCACCATCGTCGAGCTGGAGCGCATCAACGCCCGTCTGGAGCAGGCCCTGGAGGAGAACGCGGGGCTGCACGCCCAACTCGTCGTCCAGGCCAGGGAGGCGGGCGTAGCCGACGAAAGGCGACGGCTCGCCGCCGAGATCCACGACACCCTCGCGCAGGGACTGACCGGCATCATCGCCCAACTGCAGGTGGTCACCGGCACCGACGATTCGCATGTCGCCCGCACGCACGCGGAGCGGGCCGCCGCCCTCGCCCGGCACAGCCTGGGCGAGGCCCGCCGTTCGGTGCAGAACCTCGCCCCGTCCGCCCTCGCCCACGACGAGTTGCCCGTGGCGCTGGAGAAGACCGTCGCCGAATGGTCGGAGCGCAGCGGGGTGGCGGCCCGTTTCATCCTCACCGGGGCCGTGGAGCCGCTGCACGACGAGGTCGCCGCGACACTGCTGCGGATCGCGCAGGAAGCGCTCGCCAACACCGACCGGCACGCCCGCGCGGACCGGGCCGGGGTGACCCTGTCGTACATGGGCGACGAAGTGACGCTCGACGTCCGCGACGACGGGCGCGGCTTCGATCCCCGTGCCCTGCCCGCCCGCACCGGCACGAGCGGTTTCGGCCTGGACGGTATGCGCGCACGCGCCGCCCGTATCGCCGGCTCGGTCACCGTCGAATCCGAGCCGGGCGGCGGTACGGCGGTCTCGGCTCGCGTACCGTTGGTGCGCCATGGCTGAACAGACCATCTCCGTGCTGATCGTCGACGACCATCCCGTCGTACGGGACGGGCTGCGCGGCATGTTCGAGTCGGCGCCCGGATTCGCCGTGCTCGGCGAGGCCGCCGACGGCGCCGCCGGGGTCGCGCTCGCCGAACGGCTCGACCCCGATGTCGTCCTCATGGACCTGCGGATGCCCGGCGGCGGCGGGGTCGAGGCCATCGCGGAACTCGCCCGCCGCGGTGCCCGCGCCAGGGTCCTCGTCCTCACCACGTACGACACCGACGCGGACACCATCCCCGCGATCGAGGCGGGCGCGACCGGCTATCTCCTCAAGGACGCCCCACGCGAGGAGCTGTTCACCGCGGTCCGGGCAGCCGCCGACGGACGTACGGTCCTCTCCCCGGCGGTCGCCTCCCGACTGGTCTCCCGCGTCCGCAACCCGGCCCCGCGCGACGAACCCCTCAGCGCCCGGGAACGCGAGGTCCTCGCCCTGGTCGCCAGGGGCACCTCGAACCGGGAGATCGCCGCCGAACTGTTCATCAGCGAGGCCACGGTGAAGACCCATCTCACCCACATCTACGCCAAGCTGGCGGTCAAGGACCGCGCGGCGGCGGTTGCGGCCGGCTACGACCGGGGAATCCTGGGCTGACCGGGCGCGCGGGCGTCCGCCCCCGCGAGCAGGGGCCCGCGTACGCCGACGCGTCCGCCGGGCCGTCTGCGCGAGGGCCGCTCCCCGGATGCGGCCGCTCGCGCGGTCATCGTTCGCGCGGTTCCGGCTCGTCGCACACCCGCAGCAGCCACACCGCCCGCGCCGGCACCGTCACCGTCTCGCCGCCCCGGTGCAGCGTGCCCGGCACGGTCGCCTGATCCTCCAGCGAGGTGTCCACGACCAGCTCGTACGCCTCCGCCCACGGCGGACCCGGCAGCCGGAACGGCACCGGTCTGCTCCCCGCGTGCAGCACCGTCAGAAAGCTGTCGTCCGTGACCTGTGCCCCCCGCGCGTCCCGGCCCGGGATGTCCCGGCCCGAGAGATAGAGCGCGACCGTCGACGCCGGCGCGTACCAGTCCTGCTCCGTCATCTCCGCACCCCGAGGGGTGAACCACGCCAGGTCCCGCAGCCCGTCGGCCGTCTGCGGGCGCCCGGAGAAGAACGCCCTGCGCCGCAGGACCGGATGCGCGCTGCGCAGTGCCAGCAGCCGGGACGTCAGCGCCAGCAGCCCGCTCGGCCCCGGCCGGTCGAGCAGCGACCAGTCGAGCCAGCCGACCTCGTTGTCCTGGCAGTACGCGTTGTTGTTGCCGCCCTGCGTGCGGCCCATCTCGTCGCCCGCGACGAGCATCGGCACGCCGGTGGACAGCAGCAGCGTCGTGAGGAGATTGCGGATCTGCCGGCGCCGCAGCGCGTTGATCCGCGGGTCGTCCGTCTCGCCCTCGACGCCGCAGTTCCAGGCCCGGTTGTCGTTCGTGCCGTCCCTGTTGCCCTCGCCGTTCGCCTCGTTGTGCTTGCGCTCGTACGAGACCAGGTCGCGCAGGGTGAAGCCGTCATGGGCGGTGATGAAGTTGACCGACGCGTACGGCCGCCGCCCGCCCCACGCGTACAGGTCGCTGGAGCCCGAGAGCCGGTAGCCGAGGTCCCGTACGTCGGGCAGCGCGCCGCGCCAGAAGTCCCTCACGGCATCCCGGTAGCGGTCGTTCCACTCCGTCCACAGCGGCGGGAACGCACCGACCTGGTAGCCCCCGTTGCCCACGTCCCACGGCTCGGCGATCAGCTTCACGCGGCGCAGCACCGGGTCCTGGGCGATCACCGCGAGGAAGGGCGAGAGCATGTCGACGTCGTGCATCGACCGGGCGAGCGCCGCCGCGAGGTCGAAGCGGAAGCCGTCGACGCCCATCTCGGTGACCCAGTAGCGCAGCGAGTCGGTGATCAGCCGCAGGACATGGGGCTGGACGACGTGCAGCGTGTTCCCGCAGCCGGTGTAGTCCGCGTACCGGCGGGCGTCGGACTGGAGGCGGTAGTAGCCGCGGTTGTCGATGCCCCGCAGCGACAGCGTCGGGCCCAGCTCGCCCGCCTCCGCCGTGTGGTTGTAGACGACGTCGAGGATGACCTCGATGCCCGCCGCGTGCAGCGCCCGCACCATCCGTTTGAACTCGCCGACCTGCTGGCCGGCCGTCCCCGACGCACTGTAGGCCGCGTGCGGTGCGAAGTAGCCGATCGAGTTGTAGCCCCAGTAGTTCTTCAGCCTGCGCCGCAGCAGATGGTCCTCGTGGGCGAACTGATGGACCGGCAGCAGCTCGACCGCCGTGACCCCGAGGCGCACGAGATGGCCGATCGCGGCCGGGTGCGCGAGGCCCGCGTACGTACCCCGCAGCTCCTCGGGGACGTCCGGGTGCAGCTTCGTGAAGCCGCGCACGTGCAGCTCGTAGATGACCGAGTCGGCCCACGGAGTCTTGGGCCGCCGGTCGTCGGCCCACTCGTCGTCGGGGGCGTCGTCGTGGACGACGACGCCCTTCGGGACGAACGGTGCCGAGTCGCGGTCGTCGCGCACGGTGTCGGCGACATGCTGCTGCGGCCAGTCGCGCACATGCCCGTACACCTCGGGGGGCAGCGTGAAGTCGCCGTCGACGGCCCGGGCGTACGGGTCGAGGAGCAGCTTCGCGGGGTTCCAGCGGGCGCCGGTCCAGGGGTCCCAGCGGCCGTGCACCCGGAAGCCGTACCGCCGGCCGGGCCGTACGCCCGGTACGAAGCCGTGCCAGATCTCGTGCGTCAGTTCGGTCAGCGGCGCCCGGGTCTCGAGGCCCGCCTCGTCGAACAGGCACAGCTCGACCGCTTCCGCCCCGCCCGCCCACAGCGCGAAGTTGGTGCCCGCGACCCCGTCGGGCCCCACCCGGAAGCGGGCACCCAGCGGTGTCGGCGCCCCCGGCCAGACCTCGGGGCCCTGCCCCTGGACGCCGGCCTCCCTGCGCCGTCCGTTCAGCGCGGGGCGCCGCCCCACTTCAGGGGACGACAACCCCCCTTCCCGCACTGCCTCCTGCTCGGCTGCGCTCGACACGTGTCGGCCTCCCGCGGCTCGTCGGGCCCCGCGGGCTGCGGCGCGCGGCGTCCCGGCCGCGGCGCCCCGCGCGTGGTCCTCCCACCTGTTCTGCCCGCGCTGTGCTACTCCCAACATGACCCGCGCTCACGTACCCCTGCGAGGGGGATGGTCGTTGGGCGGGACGAGCTGTGTCTCTGCGACCCCACGAGGTGGACTCTGTGAGCAACGCGGTGAAGCGGACGAGGGCCACGCTGGCCGCCGCCCTCGTCTGGACTGGAATCCTGGCCGGGCTGACCGGCTGCACCGGCGGTGAGCTGGATCTCGGCAGTAAGCCGCGATCGGCCGAAGACGTCATCAGGATCACCCCCGAGAACGGGGCGAGACGTGTGACGGCCGACGGGAAGCTGGAGGTGAAGCTGCCCAGTGGGCGGCTGGAACGCGTCAGGGTCACCCGGATCGAGGACGCCCAGCCGGCCGAGATTCCCGGCAGGATCGCGGTGGACGGGCTGAGCTGGCGGCCCGATCCCGGCACCCGCCTCGCGCTGGCGGCGAAGTACCGGATCGACGCGGTCGCTCTCGACGCCCACGGCCGCCGCTCGGCCCGGCACACCACCTTCACGACCCTGGTTCCCGAGCACCACTTCATCGGCTACTTCAATCCGGAGAACCGGTCCACCGTCGGCACCGGCATGATCGTCTCGTTCGTCTTCAACCGGCGGATCGAAAACCGGGCGGCCGTCCAGCGCGCCATCGGCATCAAGGCCGACCCGCCGGTGGAGGTCGTCGGCCACTGGTTCGACGGGCAGCGGCTCGACTTCCGCCCGCGCGACTACTGGAAGCCGGGCACCAAGGTCTCCGTCGATCTGCGGCTGCGCGACGTGGAGGGCGCGCCGGGCGTGTTCGGCCTCCAGAGCAAGACCACCACCTTCACCGTGGGCCGTTCGCAGATCTCCACGGTCGACGCACGCAACCACACGATGGAGGTGCGCCGCGACGGCAAGCTGCTGGCGACCCTGCCGATCACGGCCGGGGCGAGGAAAACGACCACGTACAACGGGAAGATGGTGGTCAGCGAGATGTTCGACGTGACTCGGATGAACGGGGCCACGGTCGGCTTCCGGAACAAGAAGGGCAAGAGCGAGTACGACATCAAGGACGTGCCGCACGCGATCCGGCTCACCACCTCGGGTACCTTCCTGCACGGGAACTACTGGGCGGACCCTTCCGTCTTCGGTACGAAGAACGTCAGCCACGGCTGTGTCGGCCTCCGCGACGCGCAGGGCGGCAGCCAGGACGCTCCGGCCGGGTGGTTCTTCGACCGGACTCTGATCGGGGACGTGGTGGAAGTCGTCAATTCCCCTGACCGGACGGTCGATCCCTGGAACGGTCTGAGCGGCTGGAACATGGACTGGGCGGAGTGGAAAGCCGGTTCGGTGCTGAGCTGACCCCGCTGACCTGCATGGACCGCACCCGTCCTGGACATGTTGGGACTGAACGGTGACATCCGTGGGGAGTTGCCACGGCTCGCGGTGTGATTATCTATCGCCAGGCGCGCAGGGAGCGTGCGTGGGGGTAGTGGCCCGGCCGTGCGCCGGGCTCCACGGGCCGTGGCGGGGCCAGGCCGTGCGAGGGGAGAAAACCAATCGTGAACGGGCAGCCGATATCGGGGGCATCGGTCGGGATGCGCGGCGCACGCGGGCGCGGCGGCACCGGTGTGCTGGCCCTGCTGCTGGGGGCGTTGCTGCTGCTGGTGACGGCATGCGGGGGCGGGGACACCGAAAAGGGCACGGACGACAAGGGCCGGAAGGACAGCGGCAAGGTCGGCACCACCGCGTCGCAGGCGGTCGTGACCGTCGCCCCCAAGGACGGTGCGTCCTCGGTGGCCACCAGCGGCGCCCTCAAGGTGACGGCCGACAAGGGGAAGCTGACCGCGGTCACCGTCCAGGACGACAAGGGCAACAAGGTCGAGGGCAAGGTGGCCGCGGACGGGGCCGCCTGGGAGCCGCTGGCGCACCTCGCCGCGGCCACCAAGTACAAGGTGCACGCGGTCGCCAAGGACGCGGAGGGCCGTGAGTCCGCGAAGGACACCACCTTCACCACCCTCGTCCCGAAGAACACCTTCGTCGGCCACTACACGCCCGAGGCCGGCTCCACCGTCGGCGTCGGCATGCCGGTCTCCATCAACTTCACCCGTGGCATCACCGACCCCGAGGCCGTCGAGAACGCCATCGAGGTGACCGCCGAGCCGTCGGTCCCGGTCGAGGGCCACTGGTTCGGCAACGACCGGCTCGACTTCCGCCCGGAGAAGTACTGGGCGGCGGGCACGAAGGTGACCGTCAAGCTCAACCTGGACGGCGTCGAGGGCCGGCCCGGGGTGTACGGCAAGCAGGCCAAGTCGTTCTCCTTCACCATCGGCCGCAGCCAGGTCTCCACCGTGGACGCCAAGGCCCACACCATGAAGGTCGTGCGGGACGGCAAGCTCATCAAGACCATCCCGATCACCGCGGGCGCCCCGTCGACGACGACGTACAACGGCCAGATGGTCATCAGCGAGAAGTACCGGGTGACCCGGATGAACGGCGCCACCGTGGGCTTCGGCGGCGAGTACGACATCAAGGACGTGCCGCACGCGATGCGCCTGTCCACCTCCGGCACCTTCATCCACGGCAACTACTGGGCCTCGTCCGGAACCTTCGGCTCGGCGAACGTCAGCCACGGCTGTGTGGGGCTGCGGGACGTGCGCGGCGGCTGGGACAAGAACGCCCCGGCGGCCTGGATGTACAGCAACTCGATCATCGGCGACGTGGTGGTCGTGAAGAACTCCAAGGACAAGCAGATCGCCCCGGACAACGGCCTGAACGGCTGGAACATGTCCTGGGCGGAGTGGTCCAAGTAGGACGTACACCCTTGGGAGGGCCCGGTGCTGTGACGGACGGCACCGGGCCCTCCCACGTGCTGCGCCTTCTCGGGGGACGTCCCCGGGCCCCCTCCTACTAACCTGCTTGCCATGACCGTTTCTCTGGAAGTCTCCGAAGGCGTCGGCACGATCCGCCTCGACCGCCCCCCGATGAACGCCCTCGACATCGCCACGCAGGACCGGCTGCGCGAGCTCGCCGCCGAGGCGACGGACCGCGACGACGTGCGGGCCGTGATCCTGTACGGCGGCGAGAAGGTGTTCGCGGCCGGCGCGGACATCAAGGAGATGCAGGTGATGGACCACGCCGCGATGGTCAAGCGGTCCCGGGCCCTGCAGGACTCGTTCACCGCCGTCGCCCGTATCCCCAAGCCCGTGGTCGCTGCCGTCACCGGCTACGCCCTGGGTGGCGGCTGCGAGCTGGCGCTCTGCGCCGACTACAGGATCGCCGCCGACAACGCCAAGCTGGGCCAGCCGGAGATCTTGCTCGGGCTGATCCCGGGCGCGGGCGGCACCCAGCGGCTCGCCCGGCTGGTCGGCCCGTCCAAGGCCAAGGACCTCATCTTCACGGGCCGCCATGTGAAGGCCGACGAGGCGCTCGCGATCGGCCTGGTCGACCGGGTCGTGCCAGCCGCCGAGGTGTACGAGCAGGCGCACGCCTGGGCGGCGAAGCTGGCGCAGGGGCCGGCGCTCGCGCTGCGTGCGGCGAAGGAGTCCGTCGACGCGGGCCTGGAGACGGACATCGACACGGGTCTGGCGATCGAACGGAACTGGTTTGCGGGGCTGTTCGCGACCGAGGACCGTGAGCGCGGGATGCGCAGCTTCGTCGAGGAGGGTCCGGGGAAGGCGAAGTTCCTCTGAAGTCACCCTGATGCGGGCCCTGTTGGACACTTCAGGCCTTCGCGTCAACCCGATGGGTGGCTTAAGCGCACCTTAAGAGAACCTTAAGGCGATCCTGCCCGCTGCGCTTGGCGATCATTTGTAAGCGGTGCGTCACCGCAGGTCAGCTGGGCTGCGGAGGGTTCTGTTCTGCCGCTGGCATATGCCAAACCGGTACCCCGGAATCACCGATTCCGGGGTACCGATTCCTCCGGAACGGTCACGCGAGGTGCTCTGGGCGGCCATGATGGGGGGCATGGCGGGGCTGGAGGGTACGGAGCAACCGCGGCAGCGCGGAAGTGTGACCGCTGCGCGGTGGATGCCGGCCGTCGAGGACGAACAGGCGCTCAAGGCACTCGAGTTGTTCGGGAATCCGACGGACGAGGAGGTCCGGCTGCCGTCCCGTCCCGAGTCGGCGGCCACCGCCCGCAGGCTGACGCAGTGTGTGGTGCTGCGCCAGTGGGCGCTCTCCCCGCAGGTCGCCGAACACGCGATCCTGCTCGTCTCCGAGCTCGTCGGCAACGCGGTGCGGCACACCGGCGCACGGGTCTTCGGGCTGCGGCTGCTGCGCCGGCGCGGCTGGATCCGCGTCGAGGTGCGCGACCCCTCGCGCGGGCTGCCGTGTCTGATGCCGGTGCACGAGCTGGACACCAGCGGTCGTGGCCTCTTCCTGGTCGACAAGCTCTCCGACCGCTGGGGCGTCGATCTGCTGCCGCGCGGCAAGACGACGTGGTTCGAGATGCGCGTCTCCGACCGCTGAGTCAGACCCGGGCGGCGCGCGAGCTCATCGGCCCGGCCGTCCTGCCCCCAGCGCCGCGACGGTGCGCCAGTGGTCGAATTCCCTTGCGGGATCGGCGCTGCGTGCCCAGGGATCGGCCCCGCACCAGCGTCCGATCAGCCGGAACTGCTCCAGTGCCTCCGTATGGCGACCGCCCTTGACCAGCGCCGCCGCCAGCAGATGCCGCACGCCGGGAAGCCCGCGGTCGTCGGCCGAAACCAGCGCCAGCCGCTGCCGCACCTCGGTGACCTTGGTCCGCACCTTGCGGCCCTGGTACACCGCGTTGCCCCGCTGTCGCGCCGCCTCGTCCAGAGCGTGCAGATACATGGCGGGCAGCAGGCTGCCGGGCGGAGCCGACTCCATCGCCCGCTCGGCGAACGCGAACATGTCGGGCTGCGAGCCGTGCCACTTCTCGCACCAGTACTGCAGAGCCTGCCAGTGCGCGTCGTAGTGATGGGGAGCCCGCGCCACCAGCTCGTCCCACAGTTCCCTGAACTGCTTGTGCGGCAGGTTCAGTCCCCGCGCGGCGGTGACCATCGTGACCCAGGGGGACGGGTCGCGGGGCGCCATCCGGGCCGCCTCCTGCGCCGCGTGCATCGCGGTCGGCAGCAGCTCCGCGAACAGCGCCATCTGCTGGTCGGAGGTCTTGTTCGCATATGCGGTGCCGCGCGCCTCCCAGGCCCGGCCCAGCAGTGCCGCCGCGTGCACGGCGACGGCGGACGCGTCGTCCGGCCGGTTCGCGCGCCACGCCCGCAGCCACTGCTCGTCCTCGGCGGCCACCTCGGCCAGCAGCTGCAGCCGGTCCCAGCGCAGCTCCCAGTCCTCCCCGGCATCGGTGAGGTACGCCGCGGCAGGCTCCCACGCGCCCTGCCAGGCCGCCTCGACGACCCGGCTGACCTCGTCGTCGTGCTCCCGCGGCGGCCCGGCCCGCCGCGCGTCCAGCTCCTCGCGGGGTACGAGCCCATAGGCGGCGGCGTCGATACCGGACCTGGCCCTGCGCTGGAGCAGTGTTTTGCGGGTGACGTCGTAGACCGCCCAGATGAGGATGGGCAAGCCGACGATGGCGAGGATGTCTCTGATCACAAAGAGTGATCATCGCTGGTCCTGGTCACGGAAGACGCACGGACCGGCCACGTTTGTGTCGAGGTGGTGGATGCGCGAGGCGCCGGCACGAAAGCCCCCTGTTGCCGTCGTGCGGCGCCTAGGGGGCTTCATGCGTGCGGCCGTGGACTTGGGGGTGTGATCCACGACCGCTGAGACGACCTGGCCCGGGTCAATGGGGGTCGTGGCACCGACTATGGCAGACGGGTGGCCTTACTGCCAAAAGTCCCTACTGGAGCAATTCGTTACATATCGGTGCAACGGGAAGGTGAATCCAAGGTGAAATGAGCCACCGACCTAGTAAACGACGAATAAGTATGAGTTGACTCGGGAGATTCCTCGAATCCCGGGTCGCGACCCGTGGTGGCCCCGAAGTGGGCAAATCGTTATCTTTCGGCCTGGTCGCACTTACCGTGATCGCGTGAATCGGATCGGTCGCCGCGACGCCCTGCGCGCCGCTGCACACGCAGGCACGGCCCTTGCCGGAGTGCTCGCCGCCGGATGCACGGAGACCGGCCGTCCGCCCGCCCCGCACCCACCCGCCGCCCCCGAGGAAGCCGCGTCACCGTCGCCCTCCGCGCACCGGTCGTCCTCCGTGCCCGGCCCCCGCCGCATCCCGGGCCAGCCTGCCGAGATCACCCACGGCCCGCGCGACCGCCCCGCCGTCGCCCTCACCTTCCACGGCGGGGGCGATCCCGGCACCGCCCGGGCGCTGCTCTCCGAGGCCGAGCGGGCGGACGCCCGGATCACCGTGCTCGCCGTCGGCACCTGGCTCGACGAGCACCCGGACCTCGCCCGGCGTGTCCTCGACGGTGGCCACGAGCTCGGCAACCACACGCTGCGACACCTCGACATCTCGTCGATGGCCGAGTCCGACGCGTATGCCGAGATCACCGGCTGCGCGGAGCGGCTGCGGCGGCTGACCGGCTCGATCGGCAGCTGGTTCCGCCCCTCCCGGACGCGGTACGCCACCCCGCTCGTCCAGCGCCTCGCCGCCCGGGCCGGCTATCCCCACACGCTCTCGTACGACATCGATTCGCTCGACCACACCGCACCCGGCGCGCCCGCGATCACGGGCACCGTCACCGACGCGGCCCGGCGCGGTTCGGTGGTGAGCCTGCACTTCGGCTACCCGGACACGGTCGCCGCGCTGCCCGCCCTTCTCGACGAACTGGACCGCCGCGGCCTGCGTGCGGTGACGACCACGGAGCTGCTGACCTGATGCCGCACCCCACCAAGCGATCCACGGCGCTTCTCGCCGCCGCCGCACTCGCCGTGCTCGCCGCGGCCTGCACCGGCCCCGCGGAGCGGCGCGAGACGGAGCTCGCCCCGCCGGTCCCGTCGACGACGTCCGCCGTGCCGGCCGGGCTGGCCGGCATGCCGCCGCTCGTCGACCCCAGCGACGTCTACGCCGCCAACCGTCCCGGCAGGCTGTCGCCAGTGGTCGCGGACTTCCCGTCGCGGGTGTACGTCCCCAACACCCTCTCCAACACGGTCTCGGTCATCGATCCCGAGACGTACAAGGTCGTCGACACCATCCCGGTGGGCGTCCAGCCGCAGCACGTCGTCCCGTCCTGGGACCTCAAGACCCTGTGGGTGAACAACAACCGCGGCCACAGCCTCACCCCGATCGACCCTGCCACCGGCCGGGCCGGCGAGCCGGTCGACGTGCACGACCCGTACAACCTCTACTTCACGCCCAACGGCCGGTACGCCGTCGTCATGGCATCGCTCGACCGCGAACTGGTCTTCCGCGATCCGCACACCATGGCCATCGCCAAGACCGAGCCGGTGTCCTGCTACGGCGTCAACCACGCCGACTTCTCCGCCGACGGCCGGTACTTCATCGTCTCCTGCGAGTTCTCCGGCGAACTGCTCAAGGTGGACACCGAGCGGATGGAGGTGGTCGCCCAGCAGAAGCTGCCGTTCCACGGCGCGATGCCGCAGGACGTGAAGATCTCGCCGGACGGAAAGACCTTCTACATCGCCGACATGACGGCCCACGGCGTGTGGGTGCTCGACGGCGAGCGGTTCACCACCCCGGCCCTGCTGCCCACCGGCAAGGGCGCCCACGGCCTCTACATCAGCCGTGACTCCGAGGAGATGTACATCACCAACCGCGGCGAAGGCACCATCTCCATCTTCGACTTCGCCGAGGACGACCTCACCAAGAAGTGGCGGCTCCCCGACGGCGGCTCCCCGGACATGGGCGGCGTCTCCGCCGACGGCAAGGTGCTGTGGCTGTCCGGGCGTTACCACTCCGAGGTGTACGCCATCGACACCACGACCGGCGAGCAGCTGGCCCGGATCCCGGTCGGCGGCGGCCCTCACGGCCTCGCGGTCTATCCGCAGCCCGGGCGGTACTCGCTCGGCCATACGGGTGTGTTCCGCTGACCCGGACGTTCCGCCGGCCCGGAGGGACGGGACCGCGTCCGCGTCACCCGGCCATCAGGAGTGCCTCGGAGCCGACCGGGCGGAACCCCGCCTGCTGGAAGGTCCGCACACTGCGGGCGTTCCCCGGCGACTGCTGCGCCCACACGTGTCCGCCGCCCGGGACCAGATGGCGCGCGGCCAGCGCGAGTTCGACCCCGAGTCCGGCGCCGCGCGCCGCCAGCTCCACCTCGACCGCGGCCTCCCAGCGGCCGGCGACCCCGCGGCCCAGGACCAGCACGCCGCCGTCCGCGGCCCAGACGCGTACGTCGTCACGGAACTTGAGGGCGCGCGCCACGCGGGGATGCGCCTGGTCCCGGATCTCACGCAGCGGGAGCTCAGGACGGCCCGCGCGGGCCGGGGCGACCGTCAGCAGGTCGATCGTGTTCATGGATCGGCCGGTCCTGGCCATCAGCGCGCTCAGGAACGCGGGGTTCATGCTCGCCGCGAGCGGGTCGCCGGCCGTGGCGGTCAGGGCGGCGCGGATCCACCCGGGATCCTCGTCGGTGAACACCACGGAGTGCGCGGTGAAGGCCAGCACGCCGGCGTCCCGGGGATTCGGCTGCGGGATCACCGTGGTCGTACCGTCCGGCGGCGGGAACTCGCCGCGCGCCGCCGCCTCCAGGATCCGTGCCAGCGCCTCGTTCATGCCTCCATGGTCTCCCAACGCCCCCAGGACATGCCGCCCGGCCCGCGCCGATAACCTGACTCCCGTCAGTAATGCACGAAGAAGGGGTGGGTCCAGTGGCGGACATCGAGTCGGCGCGCAAGGCCTTCGAGCGGTACGACCTGAACGGCGACGGAATGATCTCGGCCGCCGAGTACAAGAGCGTCATGGCGCAGCTGGGCGACTTCCACGTGACCGAGCCCGTCGCCGAGGCCGTCATCAAGGCGAAGGACGGCAACGGCGACGGCCTGCTGACCTTCGACGAGTTCTGGGCGTCCCTGAACAAGGGCTGACGCCACCCGCGGACATGGCACGGCCCCCGGCGATCACGCCGGGGGCCGTGCCATGTCCAGGACCGGGGACCGGCCTCAGCACTCGATGATGTTGACCGCGAGACCGCCTCGAGCCGTTTCCTTGTACTTCACGGACATGTCCGCGCCGGTCTCCTTCATGGTCTTGATGACCTTGTCCAGGGAGACCTTGTGGCTGCCGTCGCCGCGCATGGCCATCCGCGCCGCCGTGACGGCCTTCACCGCCGCCATGCCGTTGCGCTCGATGCACGGGATCTGGACCAGGCCGCCGACCGGGTCGCAGGTCAGGCCCAGGTTGTGCTCCATGCCGATCTCCGCGGCGTTCTCCACCTGCTCCGGGGAGCCGCCCAGCACCTCGGCGAGCGCACCCGCGGCCATGGAGCAGGCCGAGCCGACCTCGCCCTGGCAGCCGACCTCGGCGCCGGAGATCGAGGCGTTCTCCTTGAAGAGCATGCCGACCGCACCGGCCGCGAGCAGGAAGCGGACCACCCCGTCCTCGTCCGCGCCGGGCACGAAGTTCATGTAGTAGTGCAGGACGGCCGGGATGATGCCCGCGGCGCCGTTCGTCGGGGCGGTGACGACGCGGCCGCCCGCCGCGTTCTCCTCGTTCACCGCCATCGCGTAAAGGGTGATCCACTCCATCGCGAGGGCCTGCGGGTCGCCCTCGGAGCGCAGCTTGCGCGCGGTGGTGGCGGCGCGGCGGCGGACCTTGAGGCCGCCGGGCAGGATGCCCTCGCGGGACATGCCGCGCGAGACGCAGGCCTGCATGACCCGCCAGATCTCCAGCAGCCCCTCGCGGATCTCCTCCTCGGTCCGCCAGGCCTTCTCGTTCTCCAGCATCAGCGCGGAGATCGACAGACCGGTCTCGCGGGAGAGCCGCAGCAGCTCGTCACCGGTGCGGAAGGGGTACTTCAGCACGGTGTCGTCGAGCTTGATCCGGTCCTCGCCCACCGCGTCCTCGTCGACGACGAAGCCGCCGCCGACCGAGTAGTACGTCTTCTCCAGCAGCGACTGGCCCTCGGCGTCGTAAGCCCAGAGGGTCATGCCGTTCGCGTGGTAGGGCAGCGCCTTGCGGCGGTGCAGGACCAGGTCCTCGTCGAAGTCGAAGTCGATCTCGTGCACACCGAGGATGCTGATCCGCTTGCTGCTCTTGATCCGCTCGACCTGGCCGTCGGCGGTCTCGACGTCGACCGTGCGGGGGGACTCCCCCTCCAGGCCCAGGAGGACCGCCTTCGGGGTGCCGTGGCCGTGGCCGGTCGCACCCAGGGAGCCGTACAGCTCGGCCCGGATCGCGGTGGTGTGGGCCAGCAGGCCCTCGTTCTTCAGACGGCGGGCGAACAGGGCGGCCGCCCGCATCGGGCCGACCGTGTGGGAGCTGGACGGGCCTATGCCGATCGAGAACAGGTCGAAGACCGAGATGGCCACGGGGGTACTCCTAGGGGTGGTAGACGCCGTTGTCCGCCAGGGTGGTGCAGAAGAACGAACGGGCGGTACGTGGTGCGGGGCACCGCATTCACCCGGTAAGTGTGTGCGGTGCCCCGTTTGTTTTCCTTCGGGCTGGTGCGGCAGCCGTCAGAGGCTGTTACAGACCAGGGTAAAGCGGGTGCTTCGCGGCGAGCGCCGAGACGCGTGCCTTGAGGGCCTCACCGTCGGCCGCCCCGAAGGGAGAGGGCGCCTTGAGCACCTCGGCGATGATGTCGGCGACCTCACGGAAGTCCTCGGCCCGGAAACCACGGGTCGCGAGCGCCGGCGTGCCGATCCGCAGGCCCGAGGTGACCATCGGCGGGCGAGGGTCGTTCGGGATCGCGTTGCGGTTGACCGTGATGCCGACCTCGTGCAGCCGGTCCTCGGCCTGCTGGCCGTCCAGCTCCGAGTGTCGCAGGTCGACGAGGACCAGGTGGACGTCCGTGCCGCCGGACAGGACCGAGACGCCCACCTGCTGCACGTCGTCCTGGACCAGGCGCTCGGCGATGATCTTCGCGCCCTCCAGGGTGCGCTGCTGGCGCTCCTTGAACTCCTCGGAGGCCGCGACCTTGAAGGAGACCGCCTTGGCCGCGATCACGTGCTCCAGCGGGCCGCCCTGCTGACCGGGGAAGACCGCGGAGTTGATCTTCTTCGCGAGCTCGGCCGTGCAGAGGATCACACCGCCGCGCGGGCCGCCCAGCGTCTTGTGGGTGGTCGTGGTCACGACATGGGCGTGCGGCACCGGGTTCGGGTGCAGACCCGCCGCGACCAGGCCCGCGAAGTGGGCCATGTCGACCATCAGGTACGCGCCGACCTCGTCCGCGATCCGGCGGAAGGCGGCGAAGTCCAGCTGGCGCGGGTACGCGGACCAGCCGGCGACGATCAGCTTCGGCTTGGACTCCTTGGCGAGCCGCTCGACCTCGGCCATGTCGACCTGGCCGGTGGCGTCGTCGACGTGGTACGCGACCACGTTGTAGAGCTTGCCGGAGAAGTTGATCTTCATGCCGTGGGTCAGATGCCCGCCGTGCGCGAGGTTCAGACCCATGATCGTGTCGCCGGGCTTCAGCAGCGCGAACATCGCGGCGGCGTTGGCCTGGGCGCCCGAGTGCGGCTGCACATTGGCGTGCTCGGCGCCGAAGAGCTCCTTGATGCGGTCGATGGCGATCTGCTCGACGACATCGACGTGCTCGCAGCCGCCGTAGTAGCGGCGGCCCGGGTAGCCCTCGGCGTACTTGTTGGTGAGGACGGAGCCCTGGGCCTCCATGACCGCGACCGGAGCGAAGTTCTCCGAGGCGATCATTTCCAGAGTGGACTGCTGGCGGTGGAGCTCGGCGTCGACGGCGGCGGCGACGTCCGGGTCGAGCTCGTGGAGAGGGGTGTTGAGAAGCGACATCACGCGATCCCTAAGGGTGTCTGGTCAGCTGGCGAACTCGGTGTACTCGTCCGCGGAGAGCAGTTCCTGCGGCTCCTCCGCCACGCGCACCTTGAACAGCCAGCCGCCCTCGAACGGGGCGGAGTTCACCAGCGACGGGTCGTCCACCACGTCCTGGTTGGCCTCGACGACCTCGCCGGTCACCGGGGAGTACAGGTCGCTGACGGACTTGGTCGACTCCAGCTCGCCGCAGGACTCGCCCGCGGTCACCGTGTCACCGACCTCCGGAAGCTGGACGTACACGACATCGCCGAGTGCGTTCGCCGCGTGCTCCGTGATGCCGACCGTCGACACGCCGTCCTCGGCGGCCGACAGCCACTCGTGCTCCTTGCTGTAGCGCAGCTGCTGGGGGTTGCTCATGGCCTGAATTCTCCTGTACGCGGGGGAGTGCTGCTGATGGGGGCTGCTGGAGTGAACTACGAGGGCTACTTCTGGCGCTTGTAGAAGGGCAGCGCCACGACCTCGTACGGCTCATGGGTACCGCGGATGTCGACGCCCACGCCTTCGGCGCCCGGCGTGGCGTGCGCCGCGTCGACATAGGCCATGGCGATCGGCTTGCCCAGGGTCGGGGAGGGTGCGCCCGAGGTGATCTCGCCGATGACCTCGCCGCCCGCGACGACGGGCATCCCGGCGCGCGGCACCCGGCGGCCCTCGGCGATCAGGCCGACCAGCTTGCGCGGCGGGTTCGTGGCGGCGCGCTCGGCGGCGGCCTCCAGGGCCGTACGGCCGACGAAGTCACCCTCCTTCTCGAACTTCACGACCCGGCCGAGGCCCGCGTCGAAGGGGGTGAGCTCCGTGGTCAGCTCGTGCCCGTACAGCGGCATGCCCGCCTCCAGGCGCAGCGTGTCGCGGCAGGACAGGCCGCAGGGCACGAGCCCGGCGGACGCACCGGCCTCGGTCAGCGCCTGCCACAGCTTCTCCGCGTGCTGCGGCTCGACGAAGAGCTCGAAGCCGTCCTCACCCGTGTAGCCGGTGCGGGCGATCAGCGCGGGGACGCCGGCGACGGTGCCGGGCAGGCCGGCGTAGTACTTCAGTCCGTCCAGGTCGGCGTCGGTGAGCGACTTGAGGATGCCGGGTGACTCGGGTCCCTGTACGGCGATGAGCGCATAGGCGTCACGGTCGTCGCGTACGACGGCGTCGAAGCCCTGGGCACGCTCGGTGAGGGCGTCGAGGACGATCTGCGCGTTCGAGGCGTTGGCGACGACGAGGTACTCGGGGGACGCCGCCTCGCCGAGGCGGTAGACGATCAGGTCGTCCAGGATCCCGCCGTCCTCGCGGCAGATCATCGTGTAGCGGGCGCGGCCGACCGAGACCCCGCCGATGTTGCCGACGAGCGCGTGGTCCAGAAGAGCGGCGGCCTGCGGTCCCGTGACGGTGATCTCACCCATGTGCGAGAGGTCGAAGAGACCGGCCTTGGTGCGGACGGCGGTGTGCTCGTCACGCTCACTGCCGTACCGCAGCGGCATGTCCCAGCCGGCGAAATCGGTCATGGTCGCGCCCAGTGAGCGGTGCAGCGCATCGAGGGCGGTCAGACGGGGGGTGGTGCTCATGGATAGGGCTCCCAGGGCATGACTGGCGAGGACGATCCTCCCCATCTGTCATCGAAACCTGAGAGGTTCATCACGACCACGTATGCGGGTGATCGCGACTTGCACCTTGGGTGGAGTCACAGGACCTGCGACTCGCTTTTCAGATCTGCCTCATCGCGCGCGGTACGGGGCCTGAGAGATTCAAGGGAGGTACTTGCTCCTTCGGCGCCCGGCGCACAAAGTGGCCAGGACTCTCCCGCGCGGATTCAAGCGGCCGGTATGCAGTTTGCGCGGACATCATTGCACGGGCGCTCCGATCGGCAAATCACTTGTTGGTCATTACCTTTTCTTTAAGCTTCCTGGGCAGGGTCCCGATGACCCGACAAGGGGGAGAGCGATGACGTTGCAGCGGTCAGGTGCCTATATGACGACAACATCAGGTGTGCGCGTGCAGACCGGCGTGCCCGCCCGCGGGCTGCTGGGGATGCCCGCGCCCGTGGTGCGTGACCTGCGGGAGCGTGGGGGGCGCGGCCCGCGGAGCCTGATGTTCGCCCCCGGCGACGTGGTCGTGATCTCCGGGCTGCCCGGGAGCGGCAAGTCCACGCTGATCCGGGGCGCCGCCGAGGGTGGCGGGATCGACTCCCAGGACACCCGGGACCGCTGGGACGAGCGAATGCCGCGGCTCGTGCCGTACGCGGTGTACCGCCCGCTGGTCCGCGTCGCCCACTACGTCGGGCTGTGGCGCGCGCTGCGTTCCGGCGCGGGTGTGGTCGTCCACGACTGCGGCACCCAGTCCTGGGTGCGTCGCTGGCTGGCCCACGAGGCACGGCGGCGCGGGCGGGCGCTGCATCTGCTGCTCCTCGACGTCAGCCCTGCGGTCGCCCGTGCGGGTCAGCGGGACCGGGGCCGTGGCGTGTCGCCGTACGCATTCAGCCGGCACCGGTATGCCGTGTCCCGGCTCGTCCGCGACGCGGAGCGCGGCCACCTCCCCGCGGGCTGCGCCTCCGCCACCCTCCTCGACCGCGACGCGGCGACGACGCTGACCCGCATCGGCTTCACACCGACGCCCTGAGGCGCCGCCGCCTGCGACGGGCCTTCCCCTGCCCGCGGCGGGCAGAACCGGGCCCCCGGGCGGCGCCCGGCACCGTCCGCCGGGCCGGGGTGTCCGTCCCCAAGTGCGGGACGGGCTCCGCACATGCCGGTAGCTCACGTGCCGGGCGGGCTCGGGGTGTGTCCGGTGCTGCCGGTGGGCGGGGGCGTCGTCCTCAAGCGTCGGACAGGCTCCGTACGCCGGTATCCCAAGCGACGGGCGGGCTCGGAGTGAGCCGGTACCGCCCGGCGGGCCCGGGCGTCCGTCCTCAAGCGTCGGACAGGCTCCGTACGCCGGTATCCCAAGCGACGGGCGGGCTCGGAGTGAGCCGGTACCGCCCGGCGGGCCCGGGCGTCCGC
>NZ_JBEOXF010000002.1:215904-494250 GCF_040296405.1 Streptomyces sp. NPDC002133
GTCCACAAGTGCCGGACGGGCTCCGTACGTGCCGGTAGCCCAACTGCCGGACCCGCCCGACGCCTGTCGGCACCTCGGGCGCCGGACGGGCCTGAGATGAGCCGGTGCCCTCCGGAGCCGGGCCGAGTGGACGCCGCTCTCCAACGCCCGTCGGGCTCTTTCGGAGGCCGACGGTGGAGGAACCTCCCGCCCGCCAGGACGTGGGGGAGCGGCCCGGGGCGGAGCCCCGAAAACCAGCTTCACCGCGGTCTCCCCACGCCCGCAGGGCGTGGGGAGGAGCCTTGGGGCCTCGGGGCGGAGCCCCGACGCGGGAAGGGCCGGGGTGGGGCGGAGTCCGATATGCGGCCCCGCGCCCCGCTACCGTTACCCTGCTGGCGCAGGACATCGCGCCCGGAACGGGCGGGCGGGGAAGCAGGGGAACGCAGTGGACACGACTTGGCCCGCCAATGAACTCGAAGAGGTGCTTGCCGCGTCGCTCGGCAATCCGGGCGCCGGCGCCCGTCTCGTCGAGGTGCTCGGGCGGAGCCACATATGGGTGCCACTGCCCAACGGCGGCGGACCCGACAGCCCCAGCCTCGACCTGCCGACGGTGGACATCGACGGAGCGCCGTACGTGCCCGTCTACAGCTCGCAGCAGCAGTTCCTGCAGTGCGTCGGCGACCACATGCCCGGCACCGTCGCGCCCGCGATCGAGTTCGCCCGCGGCCTCCCCCCGCAGCTCGGGATCGCCGTGAATCCCGGCGGCGCCGTCGGCGTACCGCTGCCGCCACCCGCCGTCGCCGAGTTGTGCAGGAGCGGGCGCACGCCCCTGGACGGGGGCGCCGGCGGGGGCAGGGTGCGGCTGTTCGAGCCTGACTGGCAGGACGAGCCGATCGACTTTCTCGCCGCCGCCGCAGGCGAGTTCGAGGAGACCGGCGTCGTCCAGACCGCCCGCCGCGTCCTCGCCAGCGTCGAGGGCGACGCGCCGACGCTGTTCATCGGTGTACAGCTCTCCGCCTGGGAGGGCCACCACCGCACCGCCCCGATGGACGCCCTTGGCCGTGCGCTCGGCCGCGCGGCCGTGAAGTGGCCGGTCAACCTGGTTCTTCTGGACATCGCCCAGGACCCTGTCGGCGACTGGATGCTCAACCGGGTGAGGCCCTTCTACATCCGGCAGCACCCGCACTCGCACGCCCATCCGCACGTGTAGTCGTCAAGTCGGTGTCAGTATCGCCGCTTAAGCTGGTTTGATGACGTGGCCGCCGCACTTGCCCGGTGCGGCCGCACACTCCATGGCGGATCGAAGAGGGGCGGGACCCAGAGTGAGTGCGTCAGGCACCGCGGCGGCCGGGCAGGTCGAGCACATGCTGCGCCAGGTGACGCCCGGACGCTATGACGCGTACGAGGCGCTGCTGCACGCCCTCGCCGAAGGCCGGCTCTGGATGCTGCTCTGGCACGGCCGGGCGGGCTCCCCCGACGCCCAGTACGGGAACATGGAGGTGGACGGCCAGGGATACGCCCCCTGTGTCACCTCCGCCCAGGAGCTCGCCGCCTCCGGCTGGAACCGCGCGCACGAGGTCGTCACGGGCACCGACGTCGCCCGCGCCCTCTTCCCCGACCGCTGGGGCATCTGGCTCAATCCGCATGCGCCGGGCGGCGGCGTCGGCATCCCCTGGCCCGACCTGCGCCGGATCGCCACCGGCCTCGACCGGATGCCCGCGGGACCGCTGCGGCTGACCGAGCCCGCCATCGAGATCCCCCAGTTCTACGCCCTGCTCACGCAGAACGCCCACCGCACCCCGGCCGTCCGCTCCCTGCGCAGAGCCTGGGTGCAGCCCGCACTCGGTGCCCCGTATCTCGCGATCGGTCTCGATCTCTACGACACGGGGCAGCAGTCCGTCGACGCCGTCCGCACGATGATGCAGCAGTCGATCGCCGCGGTTCCCGACGGGCTCCCCGTCTCCACGGTCGCCATGTCCGACGAGTACGACCCGGTGACGATGTGGCTGCGGGCCAATGCCCGCCCGTTCTACGACCGTGAGGCGCACGGCGCACCGCCCCAGCAGTCCGGGTACGGATACCCTCCCCCTGGCCTCGCCGGGGGGACCTCCAGCCAGTACCACTGACCCACCCCGCCCGGCCGTCCCACGACCGCAGGCCGACATTTCGTCCACCTGCCGGCCCCCTGCTCAACAGCGTCTTGTGTCCGGGAAGTTAACCGAAGCGCTGCGATGTCCGGCAACCGCCCGATTTGGCATGTGTCCGGGTCTCAGGTCGGTATCACCGCTATGCGGACTGTTCTCTGGTCTGGGACTCGTGAGTAGTGTTCGGCCGGTCAAGACCACACATGGCGACCCAGGGGTGGACCCATGCGAATATTCAAGTCCCGAGCCGCTCGGGCGATTACGGCGGTCCTTGCGGTCGGCCTCATCGCCACCGGCTGCTCGAGTGAGCGTGGCACGGACGGCGAAAAGGGTGGGGCCAAGGACACCTTTGTCTTCGGTGCCCCGGGTGACCCGGGCTCGCTCGACCCGGCCCTCGCGAGCGACGGAGAGACGTTCCGCGTCACCCGTCAGGCCTTCGAGGCCCTGCTCGAGCACGAGTCGGGCGGCAGCGAGCTTGTCGGCGGTCTCGCCGAGAAGTGGTCCAGCGACCCGGCCGGCAAGGTCTGGACGTTCAACCTGCGCAAGGGCGTCAAGTTCCACGACGGCGAGGCGTTCAACGCGGCCGCGGTCTGTGCCAACTACGACCACTGGTTCAACTGGACGGGCACGTACCAGTCGAGCGCGGTCTCGTACTACTGGCAGACCATCATGGGCGGCTTCGCGAAGAACGAGGACAAGGAAGCGCCGAAGCCCAACTACAAGTCCTGCACCGCGAAGGACGAGAACACGGCGGTCATCGAGGTCAACGAGACCTCCGCCAACCTGCCCGGCGGCTTCTCGCTCCAGGCCCTGGCGATCCACTCGCCGAAGGCGCTCGCCGAGTACAAGAAGCAGGACGCGACCGCCAAGGGCGACGCGATCACGTACCCCAAGTACAGCCAGGAGGCCGGCACGGTCGCCGGCACCGGCCCGTACAAGATCACGAAGTGGAACAAGGGCAACAAGGAAGTCACCCTTGAGCGCTTCGACGACTACTGGGGCGACAAGGCGAAGGTGAAGAACCTCGTCTTCCGCACGATCGACACCGAGGACGGCCGCCGCCAGGCGCTGCAGGCCGGCGACATCGACGGATACGACCTGGTCGCGCCCGCCGACATCAAGACGCTCGAGAGCGCCGGCTTCAACGTGCCGACCCGCGACGTCTTCAACCTCTTCTACGTCGGTATGTCCCAGGAGAAGCTCCCGGCGCTGAAGAAGCCGGCGGTGCGTCAGGCCATCGCGCACGCCATCGACCGCGAGAACCTGGTCAAGACGCAGCTGCCCGAGGGCGGCAAGGTCGCGACGCAGTTCATGCCCGACACGGTCGCCGGCTTCTCGGAGAACGTGACGAAGTACCCCTTCGACACGGCCAAGGCCAAGTCGCTGCTCGCCTCCGCCAAGGAGAGCAACCTCGCGATCGAGTTCTGCTACCCGACCGAGGTCACCCGCCCGTACATGCCCGCTCCGCAGGACATGTTCGAGCTGATGAAGGCCGACCTGGAGAAGGCCGGCATCAAGGTCACCCCGAAGCCCATGAAGTGGAACCCGGACTACCTGGACGCCACCGAGGCCGGCTCCTGCGCCCTGCACATGCTCGGCTGGACCGGTGACTTCAACGACGGCTACAACTTCATCGGCACCTGGTTCGCCGAGTACGACAAGCAGTGGGGCTTCAAGGACGCCAAGGTGTTCGCCGACGTGAAGGCCGGATCGGTCGAGGCCGACGCGACCAAGCGCACGGAGCTCTACAAGAAGGCGAACGAGACCATCATGGCGTACCTGCCCGGTCTCCCGATCTCGTCCTCGCCGCCGGCGATCGCCTTCGGCAAGAACGTCAACCCGCCGAAGGTCTCCCCGCTGACGCAGGAGAACTTCGCCGAGGTCTCCTTCAAGTAACACACCGCATGGGGTCCGCCCGGCCACGGAACACCGGTGGCCGGGCGGACCCGCATCTCATTGCCGTACCACTCGTACTACACACGTAAGAAAGGGGCATGCGGGGTGTTGCGACTCGTCGTACGACGACTGCTCCAGCTGATACCCACCCTGCTCGGCCTGTCGGTTCTGCTCTTCATCTGGCTGAACCGGCTGCCCGGCGGACCCGCCTCAGCGATCCTGGGCGAGCGGGCGACCGAAGCCGAAGTGGCGCGCATCAACCGGGCGCTGGGACTCGACCAGCCGCTCCACGTCCAGTACGGCCGCTTCCTGAAGCGGCTCTTCGAACTGGACCTCGGCACCTCGGTCCAGACCGGCCAGCCGGTGTGGGACGAGTTCGTGCTGCGCTTCCCGGCAACGGTGGAACTCAGCATTGCCGCCATGATCATCGCCATCGCGGTCGGCATCCCGCTCGGCTACCTCGCGGCGCGCAAGCGCGGCGGCTGGCTCGATGTGGCCTCGGTCTCCGGATCGCTGGTCGGGATCTGCATCCCGGTCTTCTTCCTCGCACTGCTCCTCAAGGGCATCTTCGCCGTCGAGTTGGGCATCTTCCCCAGCTTCGGCCGCCAGACCACCGGAATCGACGCGACCTCCGTGACCGGTTTCGCCGTCCTCGACGGAGTCCTCACCGGGGAGTTCGACGCCTCCTGGGACGCGATCATGCACCTGGTGCTGCCGGCGCTCGCCCTTGCCTCCATTCCGCTCGCCGTGATCGTCCGTATGACCCGGGCCAGCGTGCTGGAGGTCCTCGGCGAGGACTACATCCGCACTGCCGAGTCCAAGGGGCTCGAGCGGAGGGTCGTCCGCGGTCGGCACATCATGCGCAATGCGCTGCTGCCCGTGGTCACCACGATCGGCCTCCTCACCGGCAGCCTGCTGTCGGGTGCCGTGCTCACTGAGTCGGTCTTCTCCTTCGGTGGCATCGGCGACTTCATCCGCAAGGCGATCGACGCCCGTGACTACCCGGTGCTCGTCGGCTTCATCATGTTCATCGCGACCGTGTACGTCCTGATCAACCTGCTGGTCGATCTCGCGTACAGCGTCATTGATCCGAGGGTGCGGGTGCACTGATGAGCCTGCAGACAACCAAGACGTCCAAGATCGACCGGCTCGCCGAGCTCACGGCGAAGACCGAGTCGTCGAGCGGCGCGAGCCTGTGGCGCGAGGCGTTCCGCCGACTGCGCGGCAGCAAGATGGCGATCATCGGTGCCGTGATCATCGGGGCGTTCGTCGTGGTCGCGATCGTCGGCCCGTGGTTCGCCCCGTTCACGCCGACCGAGCAGACCTGGCGCGGCGAGGTCTTCCCCAACCAGGGCAGGTTCGTCGGCCCGCGCGGCGAGAACTGGTTCGGCCTGGACCACCTGGGCCGCGACATGTTCTCCCGGATGCTCGTCGGCGCCCGGCAGACGCTGCTGGTCGGTGTGGTCTCCATGCTCATCGGCCTGATCATCGGTGCCGTGGTCGGCGCCGTGTCGGGTGCGGCGGCCACCCTCGGCGGGCGCACGGGACAGCGCATCGACGATGTCGTCATGCGTGTCACCGACATCATGCTGGCGCTGCCCTCGCTGCTCCTGGCGGTCTCCATCGCCGCGGTGATGGGCCAGTCGCTGACGACCGTGATGATCGCCGTCGGCGTTGTGCAGGTGCCGATCTTCGCCCGGCTGCTGCGCGGTTCGATGCTCGCGCAGGGCGGCAGCGACTACGTGCTCGCGGCGCGCGCCCTCGGCGTGCGCAAGCGGCGCATCGTGATGACCCAGATCATGCCCAACTCGCTGAGCCCGGTGATCGTCCAGGCGA
The DNA here is from genome assembly GCF_040296405.1 of Streptomyces sp. NPDC002133. Taxonomy (NCBI): domain Bacteria; kingdom Bacillati; phylum Actinomycetota; class Actinomycetes; order Kitasatosporales; family Streptomycetaceae; genus Streptomyces; species Streptomyces sp. NPDC002133. The sequence goes on from NZ_JBEOXF010000002.1 coordinate 221,760, forward strand.
CGCTCAGCCTCGCCACCGCCATCATCGAGGCCGCGGCGCTGTCGTACCTGGGCCTCGGCAACCCCGACCCCGCCATCCCCGAGTGGGGCGTCATGCTCTCCCAGGCGCAGCGCTTCTTCGACAACGCGCCCATGATGGCGGTCTATCCGGCGGTCGGGATCATCATCACCGCCCTCGGCTTCACCCTGCTCGGCGAGGCCATGCGCGAAGCCCTCGACCCGAAGCTGCGAGGTTGATGTCAGTCATGCCACTGCTCACTGTGGACGAACTCACCGTCACCTTCGGCGGACGCGGCCGCAAGGACGTCAAGGCCGTCAACGGGGTCTCCTTCTCCGTGGACCAGGGCCAGGTCGTCGGCCTGGTCGGCGAATCGGGCTGCGGAAAGTCCGTCACCTCGCTGGCCCTGATGGGCCTGCTCCCGCGCAAGGGCGTCACCCTCGGCGGGCGCGCGGACTTCGACGGCGGCGACCTGCTGTCGATGAGCCAGTCGAAGATCCGTGATCTGCGCGGCAGCAAGCTCGCGATGATCTTCCAGGACCCGCTGTCCTCGCTGAACCCGGTCATCCCGATCGGCGTGCAGGTCACCGAGATCCTCCAGCGCCACCGCGGCATGAAGGGCGAGGCCGCCCGCAAGGAGGCCGCGCATCTGCTGGACCGGGTCGGCATCCCCGACCCGACGCGCCGGCTCAAGGAGTACCCGCACCAGCTCTCCGGCGGCATGCGGCAGCGCGCCCTCATCGCCATGGCGGTGGCGTGCGCACCGCGACTGCTCATCGCCGACGAGCCGACCACCGCACTGGACGTCACGATCCAGGCGCAGATCCTGGAGCTGCTCAAGGAGCTGGTGGACCAGGAGGGCACCGCGCTGCTGATGATCACCCATGACCTGGGTGTCGTCGCCGGTCTGTGCGACGAGGTCAACGTGCTGTACGCGGGCAAGGTCGTCGAGTCGTCGGGCCGGCGCGAGCTGTTCGCGCACCCGACGCATCCGTACACGCACGGACTGCTCGGCTCCATCCCGCGGCTCGACGCCCCGCGCGGCGAGCCCCTCAACCCCATCCGCGGGTCCATCAACGACCAGATCGCCTGGACCGAAGGATGCGCCTTCGCGCCGCGCTGCGACCGCTACGAGATGGGCTGCCTGACCGGTACGCCCGAACTGACCGAACCACGCGAAGCCGGACACCAGGCCCGCTGCGTCAACCCGGTCCTGGCCACGACGGAGGTCTCGGCATGAGCCTGCTCGAACTCGACGGAGTGAAGGTCCACTTCCCCGTCAGGAAGGGCATCCTCTTCGACCGTACGGTCGGCCACGTCTATGCCGTCGACGGCGTCTCGCTGTCGGTCGAGGCGGGCCAGACGTACGGCCTCGTGGGCGAGTCCGGCTGCGGCAAGACCACGCTCGGGCGGGCGGTGCTGCGGCTCGTCGACATCACCGACGGCGAGGTCGTGCTGGACGGTACGGACCTGGCGAAGCTCCCCGAGAAGGAGCTGCGGTCGTTCCGGCGGCGACTCCAGATGGTCTTCCAGGACCCGCTGGGCAGCCTCAATCCGCGGCAGAACATCGAGTCGATCCTGAGCGAGGGCATGGCCGCGCACGGGATCGGCGCGAACCAGGACGAGCGCCGGGAGAAGATCAAGGAGATCCTGGCGAAGGTGGGGCTGCCGTCGAACGCCCTGTCCCGCTACCCGCACGAGTTCTCCGGCGGCCAGCGCCAGCGGATCGGCATCGCCCGGGCGCTGGTGCTCGAACCGGACGTCATCATCTGCGACGAGCCGGTATCCGCGCTGGACGTGTCGATCCAGGCCCAGGTCATCAACCTCCTGGAGGAGCTCCAGGAGTCGATGGGCCTGACCTATCTGGTCATCGCGCACGACCTCGCCGTCGTCCGGCACATCTCGGACGTCATCGGCGTGATGTACCTGGGCTCGCTGGTGGAGGAGGCGCCGAGCGACGCGCTGTACGCCGAGCCGAAGCACCCGTACACCAAGGCCCTGATGTCGGCGGTGCCGGTGCCGGACCCGGAGGTCGAGGACCACCGCGAGCGCATCCTGCTGGTCGGGGACCTTCCGTCGCCCGCGAACCCCCCTGCGGGCTGCCGCTTCCACACGCGCTGCCCGTGGAAGCAGGACACGCTGTGTGCCACGGACCGGCCCGAGCTGAGGGACCTGGGCTCCGGCCACAAGGTGGCGTGCCACTTCGCGGCCGAGATCGCCTCCGGCGAGATCACCCGCACCTCGGGCGAGGTCGTCCCCGCGGTGCGCGAGGGTGTGGAGGACGCTCAGGTGGATGTGCCGTCGGCGACCTCCCCGACCCGGACGGAGGGCGTCGAGGACGCGGTCCGGGAGGACGCAAGCGAGGACCCGGCCACACAGGACGCGAGCGGGGACGCCGACGACGACGCGCTTCCGGCCGAGGCCGAGGCCACGGTTCCGGCGCCCCGCGAGGAGGCGGCCACGGACGACCCCGAGGGCTCCGAGGACCCGGACGAGGCGGCCGATGCCGGTGAATCCGGCGAGTCCGACGACCGGGACGACCGCGAGGGCTCCGAGGACCCGGACGAGGCGGCCGATGCCGGTGAATCCGGCGAGTCCGACGACCCCGGCGAGTCCGACGGCTCCGGTGAGGTCTCGGAAGCGCCGGCGAAGCAGTCGAGCTGAGCCGTGGGGCCCGGGGGGCCCGGGGACCGGCCACGGTCCCCGGGCCCCTGGTCCGTGGGCGGTCGTTCCGCGGTCCGTTCCCCTGCCCCGGGGGTGGATCGGGCCCCTGACGCGCAGCCTGCACAATTGAGCGGTGCTCCACGAACTGTTCACGCCCTCCGTCCAGCATGTGCTCGACCTCGCGGGGATCTTCGTCTTCGCCATCTCCGGCGCTCTTCTCGCCGTACGCAAGAACTTCGACGTCTTCGGCATCGCCGTCCTCGCCGAAGCCACGGCACTGGGCGGCGGACTGTTCCGGGACCTGGTCATCGGCGCCGTGCCGCCCGCCGCGTTCACGGATCTCGGCTACTTCCTCATGCCGCTCGTGGCCGCCACGCTCGTCTTCTTCCTGCACCCCGAGGTCGAGCGCATCCAGGGGTCGGTCAACGTCTTCGACGCCGCCGGCCTCGGCCTCTTCGCCGTCACCGGGACGACCAAGGCGTACGAGTACGGCCTGGGCCTGACCGCCTCCGCGACCCTCGGCCTCGCCACCGCCGTCGGCGGCGGTGTGGTGCGTGACGTGCTCGCCAACGAGGTGCCGTCGCTGCTGCGCTGGGACCGTGACCTGTACGCCGTGCCCGCCATGGTCGGCGCCACGATGGTCGCCCTGTGCATCCGCTTCGACATGCTCAACGCCATCACCAGCGGCCTTGCCGTGCTGACGGCGTTCCTGATGCGTCTGCTGGCCATGCGCCTGCACTGGCGGGCGCCGCGTGCCTGGAACCGCCGGTCAGCCGCCGCAGAGGAGGCCTGAGCCCACTCGCCGAAGAAAGCTACCGCTTAGTAGTTATCTGTTGTACGGTTCAGGTATGGCACAGGTGGCACAGGCAACCATCGGGAACAGCGAATTCGACCGCGACACCGCTGTCGCTCTGCGAGACCCGGACGTCCCGGGCGTGTACGACGCGGAGCTCTCCGCCGGCTGGACGATCATCCACGCCGTCAACGGCGGCTATCTGCTGGCGCTGCTCGGCCGTGCCCTCGGCGATGCCCTGCCGCACCCGGACCCCTTCAGTGTCTCGGCGCACTACCTCAGCCCGTCCGCTCCGGGGCCTGCCGTGATCCGCACCGAGACGATCCGCACCGGGCGCACCCTCTCGACCGGCCAGGCCTCCCTCTTCCAGTACGCGCAGGACGGCACCGAGGTCGAGCGCATCCGCGTCCTCGCCACCTACGGCGACCTCGACGGCCTCCCCGACGATGTCCGTACGACCGCGAAGCCGCCGGCCATCGCGCCGTACGAGCACTGCCTCGGCCCGTCCGACGGCCCCGCGCCCGCCATCCCCGGCTCCTCGGCGATCACCGAGCGGCTGAACATCAAGCTCGACCCCGCCACCGTCGGCTGGGCCGTCGGCGCGCCCTCGGGCAAGGGCGAGATGCGCGGCTGGTTCGGGCTCGCCGACGGCCGCGACGCCGACCCGCTCTCGCTGCTGCTCACGGTCGACGCGCTGCCGCCGACCTCGTTCGAGCTGGGCCTCAAGGGCTGGACCCCGACCGTCGAGCTCACCACCCACGTACGGTGCCGCCCGGCCCCCGGCCCCCTGCGGGTCGCCATCACCACCCGTAACCTCGCCGGCGGCTTCCTCGAGGAGGACGCCGAGGTCTGGGACAGTGCTGACCGCCTGGTCGCCCAGTCCCGCCAGCTGGCCAAGGCGCCGCTGACGACTGCCTAGGACGGCTCGGGGGCTCCTTCCCGAGTCAGCCCGTACGGAAGTGGCGGCCGATCGCCGCGGGTCAGCTCGGCCGGCGCGTCCTCCTGGACGAGATGGCCCGCCCCGTCGATCAGCCGCAGCCGCGCCCGGGATCAGGGCCGCGAGCTCATGGGCCTTCGTGACAGGAATCCACGTGTCCTCGGCACCCCCTATCGATCCCGGGGGCCGCGGCCAGCGTCGTTCTCCAGCCAGTGACGGCGGCCCAGCGAGACCAGACGCAGACGGTCGCGGGCTGCTCGGGCGACGTCCTCCTCGACCGGCAGTCCGTCGGTGTTCCCCCCGGTCCCGCCCGCTCCACCGGTATCACTGGCCCCGCTGGTCTCCTGGGCCTCCAGGAAGGCAGACGCGGTCATCACCATGTGGTCGACGTACATCCCGGCAAGCATCCGCACGTCCGCCTCGCTCCAGCCCGCGGAGGCCCGCTCCCGGGCGAGTGCTTCGGCCACCTCCTCGGTGAAGCGGCGCAGTTGGGTCGCGATGGCCGCGCGGACCCGGCCGACGCCTCCGTGCCGTTCGCGCGCGATGAAGCGGAAGTGTGCCGGCTGCTCCCGTACATGACGGGCGATGAGATCGACGGTGCGCTCGATCCGCAGCTCGGCGTCGCCCGTCTCCGCCAGGATCTCGCCGATGAGCCCGTGGAGGCTGCCGAGGGTCTCCTCGACCAGTGCCACGCCCAGCTCCGCGAGATCCGCGAAGTGCCGGTAGAACGCGGCCGGTGCCACCCCGACGGCCCGGGTCACCTCGCGCAGTCCCAGGCTGCTCAGGCTCTGCTCCTCCAGGAGCCGCAGTGCCGCGTCCAGGAGTGCCTGACGGGTCTTCAACTTCTGGGCCTGGCGGATGCCGACGGTGTGACTCATGACATTCAGTAAACAACTGTTCTCCGGTTCCGGGAAGACTAGACTGATTAGTCAGTGAACAGTTGTGCTCCAATTCGTTCCGCGAAAGGCTGATGATGATCGCCCTCGTCGCCGCGCTCCTTCTCCTGGGAGTCCTTCTGGGTGCCGTGGCTCAGATTCCGCTCCCCGCGTCCGTCGTCGCCGCCGCCGTCATCGGCGCCTGGCTGCTCGTCTTCGCCGTACGTGAGCGGCTCGCACGCCGCCGCGCCCACTGACCTCCCGGGAGCCGGACCATGGAACTCGCCCCCTCCGCCCGCCGGTTCGCCGGGCCGACACGGGACGCCGACGGCATGGCCGTCGCCGCGTTCGTGCTCGGTCTGGTCGGCCTGCTCGTGATGAACGTGATCCTCGGCCCCGCCGCGATCGTCCTCGCCGGACTCGCCCTGTTCCGTGGGACCGCCCGCCGTGGCCGTGCCCTGCTCGGCCTGAGCCTCGGCGTCGCCGATCTGGTCGTCCTCGCCGTGCTCCTGAGCGGCAACGGGACGGTCGCCTGGCACTTCGGCGGCTGAACCGGGTCCGTTCGCCGGTGCGTCCGCGCCGGAGCGTGTGACCGTGCCTGCCTGCCTGCGCGCGTCCGTGCCCGTACGGCTCGCCCCCTGAGCACATACGGACCGACGCACGGACACGTACGGCCCGACTCACGGACACGTACGGCACGACTCACGGACAAGCACGGACCGACGCACGGACACTGACGGCCCGACTCACGGACAAGCACGGCCCGGCCCGGGAACACCGGGCGAACCGGCCGGCAGGTGAGCGCCGGGCCCGGTGCCGCCCGTGGCCGACCGGTCCGCACCCCGGCGGCGCAAGCCCGGCGTCCGGCGGCTCGTAGAATCGTGGGCACCATGGCTTACCTCGACCACGCCGCGACCACTCCGATGCTTCCGGAGGCCATCGAGGCGATGACCGCCCAGCTCGCCCTCACCGGCAACGCCTCGTCGTTGCACGCCGCGGGCCGCCGAGCCCGCCGTACCGTCGAGGAGGCCCGTGAGACGCTCGCCGAGGCGCTCGGGGCGCGACCCAGCGAGGTCGTCCTCACCTCCGGCGGCACCGAGGCGGACAACCTCGCCGTCAAGGGCCTCTACTGGGCGCGCCGCGACGCCGACCCGCGTCGCACCCGCGTTCTGGCCGCGCCCGTCGAGCACCATGCCGTGCTGGACGCCGTGCACTGGCTCGGCGAGCACGAGGGCGCGAACGTCGAGTACCTGCCCGTCGACCGGTACGGACGCGTGCACCCCGAGGCGCTGCGCGAGGCGATCGAGCGCGACCCGGACGACGTGGCCCTCGTCACCGTCATGTGGGCCAACAATGAGATCGGCACCGTCATGCAGGTCCGCGAACTCGCGGACACTGCAGCGGAGTTCGGCATTCCGATGCACTCCGACGCCGTACAGGCCTTCGGGCAGCTCGACGTCGACTTCGGCACGTCCGGCCTCGCGGCGATGACGGTGAGCGGCCACAAGATCGGTGGCCCGTACGGAATCGGCGCCCTGCTGCTGGGCCGCGAGTACAGTCCGGTGCCGGTCATGCACGGCGGCGGTCAGGAGCGCCACGTACGCTCCGGAACCCTCGACGTGCCCGGCGTCGCCGCCTTCGCCGTCGCCGGTCGGCTCGCCGCCGAGCGGCGCGCCGACTTCGCCCGTGAGATCGGCGGACTGCGCGACAGGCTCATCGAGGCCGTGCACAGTGCCGTACCGGACGCGATCCTCGGCGGCGACCCGGAGAACCGGCTCCCGGCCAACGCCCACTTCATGTTCCCCGGCTGCGAGGGCGATTCGCTGCTGCTGCTCCTTGACGCCCAGGGCATCGAGTGCTCCACCGGCTCCGCGTGCACGGCCGGCGTCGCCCAGCCCAGCCATGTCCTGCTGGCCGCCGGCACCGACCCGGACCTGGCCCGCGGCACACTCCGCTTCAGCCTCGGCCACACCTCGACGGATGCGGACGTCGAGGCGGTCGCGAACGTCATCGGCCCGGCGGTCGAGCGTGCGCGGACGGCCGGGCTCAGCTGAACCGCGGACGGCCGGCTCGGACGGCCGGCTCGGTCGGCCGCCGGGCTCAGCCGGCGGCCGGGCACGGCCGACCCCGGGACTCAGCTCGCGGTAGTGGTCGCGGGCTCCGGCGGAGCGGCAGCGGCCTCGCGCACCAGCCGTATGTACCGGTCCCAGTCCCAGTGCGGACCGGGATCGGTGTGGTCCGTACCAGGCACCTCGACATGGCCGATGATGTGCTTCCGGTCCACCGGCATCCCGTACCGCTTGCATATCCCGGCCGTGAGCCGCGCCGATGCCGTGTACATCGCGTCCGTGAAGCCCTCGGGCCGGTCCACGAAGCCCTCGTGCTCGATCCCGATGCTCCGCTCGTTCATGTCCCTGTTCCCCGCGTGGAACGCGACGTCGAGCTCGCGGATCATCTGGGCGATCCGGCCGTCCTTGCCCACCACATAGTGGGTGGCCGCGCCGTGTCCCGGGTCCTTGAAGACCTTCAGGGCGGTCGGATAGCTGCCCTGGACGACATGGATCACGATCCGGTCGATCGTGTAGTCGTCGGGCCGGTCCGCCCGCCGCCAGTTCGCCCGGGCCGCCGCCGTCCACGCCGCGCCCGCGTGGTCGAGCTCCCCCTCCACCCGTTTCTTCTCCATGCCCGGCATCCGCCACCAGGCACGCTTCAGCTCGTCCCGAGCCGCCACCCCCACCCCGACGAGGGCCGCCCCGCCGCCGATCAGCACGGCCCGACGGCCGACGCCGCCCTGCGCGGCCTTGCCCCTGCTCCCCATGCCAGCCCTCTCCACCTGCCGCGCCACCGCCGTCCGGCCCGCATCAACCTCCCGAACGTTTACTCGCGCGCCTTCGGTTCCCGTGGCCCCGTACCCTGGTAGGGCTATGACTCAGACACCCCAGCGCCCCCTCCGTGTGCTCGCCGCCATGTCCGGCGGTGTGGACTCCGCCGTCGCCGCCGCCCGTGCCGCCGAAGCCGGGCACGATGTCACCGGGGTGCACCTGGCCCTGTCCGCGAACCCGCAGTCCTTCCGCACCGGAGCGCGCGGCTGCTGCACCATCGAGGACTCGCGCGACGCCCGCCGCGCCGCCGACGTGATCGGCATCCCGTTCTACGTCTGGGACCTCGCCGAGCGCTTCCGCGAGGACGTCGTCGAGGACTTCATCGCGGAGTACGAGGCGGGCCGCACGCCCAACCCCTGTCTGCGCTGCAACGAGAAGATCAAGTTCGCCGCGCTGCTGGACAAGGCCCTGGCGCTCGGCTTCGACGCCGTGTGCACGGGCCACTACGCCACCGTGGTCGTCCAGGAGGACGGCACCCGCGAGCTGCACCGCGCGAGCGACATGGCCAAGGACCAGTCGTACGTCCTCGGTGTGCTCGACGAGCGGCAGCTCGCCCACGCGATGTTCCCGCTCGGCGACACCCTCACCACCAAGGACGAGATCCGCGCGGAGGCCGAGCGCCGCGGTCTCGCGGTGGCGAAGAAGCCCGACAGCCACGACATCTGCTTCATCGCCGACGGCGACACCCAGGGATTCCTGGCCGGCCGGCTCGGCAAGGCCGAGGGCGACATCGTCGACGAGTCCGGCACGAAGCTGGGCAGCCACGACGGCGCCTACGGCTTCACCATCGGCCAGCGCAAGGGCCTGCGCATCGGCCACCCCGCCCCCGACGGCAAGCCGCGCTACGTCCTGGACATCTCGCCCGTCAGCAACACGGTGACGGTCGGCCCCGCCGAGGCCCTCGAGGTCACCGCCCTCACCGCGATCAAGCCCCGCTGGTGCGGCACTGCCCCGGCCGGTCCGGGTACGTACACGGCGCAGCTGCGCGCCCACGGCGGCGAGACGTCGGTGAGCGCCGAACTCGTCGAGGACTCGGAGCTCCGGGTCACCTTCGCCGAACCCGTGAGCGGCGTGGCGCCCGGCCAGGCGATCGTCCTGTACGACGGGACGCGCGTCGTCGGCTCGGCGACGATCGCGACGACGACGCGGCGCGGGGCGGACGCGGTCGTCGCGGGCCGTGGCTGAGCCGACGATCCGCGTCCGGGCGCGTCCGCCCGAGTGCTGAACCGTCCGGCGGCCGGGCGCCGCCGGAGGCATTACTGAAGGAACGCGCTGCGATGGGTCGGCTGCTGCGGATACGGGCTCCTGGCGGCTCGCTTCTCACCGACCGTCCTGTTGGACGCGACCGGTGCGGTGCGCGTCCTCGTGCCCGCCTGCCTGAGAGAGGGCCGCCACAGGGCCGACGACGGCGGCGTGGTGCGGTGGCGCGCACTCGCCTGGCGGGGAGGCCGGGCCATGGTGATCTGGCGTACGAGCTGCTGGAAGCAGGCCAGGGCCGCGATGGGCGGCAGCGCGACCGAGGCCATGTCGGCGAGGCTCTTGGGGGCTTGAGCCACACACAGCGCCGTGGCGATCGTGCTGAAGAACACGACGACGATCCAGGAGTGCAGAGCTCGGCGCCGGTGGATGCACGCGCGCAGGATGGACAGCGAGGCGACCATCCAGGGTCCGTACACCAGGAACGGCCACCACGCGACCATGCCGGGAGACGTCCCCGGCTCGGCGACGCGCCGCAGAGGCTCAAAGGCGATCACGCCCCCGAGAACGCTGACCATGGAGACGATCACGGCGGCGAGTGCGGCGATGTACAGGCTGATGGTCTGCAGCGGCGTACGCCCGGGTTTTCGCGCAGGGCCGCGTCGCCGGTGGCCGGGCGCGGGGCGCTGGCGGGGGAGTTCGGCCGTGCTCTCGGTCATCCAGGCGAATGCATCGTCGTCCTCCGGCCCAGCCGGTTCTTCATAGCCGTAGGGAAACGCGCCGGATTGATTCGCCTCCGCGGTCTGCAGGAGTTCCGCCAGTTCTTCGGCGGGGTCCCAGGACGCGTCAAGAGCCTCCAGGCCGAGTGGAGCGAGCGGCTGCTGGCCGCCCAACGACGGGTGGGCATCCTGGGGTGCGGTGGCGTAAGGGTCCATCCAGGGGGTGAAGCCTCCGGTGTGGGGGTGGGCGCCGGCAGAACCGTACGAGCCGGGCTCGTTATACATGGACGCTTCGCCCCGTCCCCTCGTCACCGTGTCCGGCGGGCGATGGGTGGGCTGCGTTCCAGAGTCGGTGGAAATTGGCCTGGATCTGGCCGATCGCTGTCAGAAAATCCCCCAGCACCGAGGAGGAGTACCTCAGTTCGATCTGCCGGTCGGCGTAGCGGAGCGTCGGCGCGCACTCCACAGATGCAGGGGTGAAGATCCATTCTCCCCGCCCGAGCGCTGGGGAACCGGCCGTATTCCAGGGGGTAGTTGCTGTTGGATGCTGTGCTTTCGTCATATTCCAAACAACGACCTCGGCGCCGGTCGTGGTGCCCGGCAATCGGGTGACGTAATCGCTGTATACAGCTGATAAATCAAGAAATCTTGATCGGGTTTTCGCAACATTGCGAAAGTGTCCGTATTGCTCCATCGGTGGAACCGTCTTGGTGATCATCGGAACAGTCCCCCGGTGCCGGTGCGGTACTTCTGACGTGGTGGAGGACCTCGGACATCGCTGGGGCGCCTGCGGTCCGGACGGCGCGATCGGAGTGCACCGGGCCGTGATGCGACTGTCCCCCGTATGGGTGAACTGTGCGACGAGGGTGGTGCGCCCGGGAGTCGCGTCGCGCGCCTTGAGCGGGTCGGGGCCGTTGAGTTGGAGGACCTGTCCATCGCGACCTGAACCTGAGTCGCAATGCTCCCGCGGGGGGTGGTTTCTGTGTGTTGAACACCCAGCCTGTTTGCGGGACCGATCCGCTCCGTGTTCGCGGACGCCTAGTTGACCTTCGCTAACCTCGCTCCGCGATCGTGCAGGTCGCGCAGGTGTGCATGGGGAAAGCAAGGAGAACGACGGGGGATGGCGAACGTGTCCCATTCGGAGCGCTGGCAGGAGCTGTTCGACCTTGATCCAGGTCCGGGCGCGGAAGCGACGGGTGCAGGCAAAGCCAGGATGTCTCCCGCTTCGGCTGCCGGTTCGGGTTCGGGCACCGGCAGGCTGAAGCACAGCGGAGGACCGTGGACGAGCGCGTCGGGTACCGCCGGCACCTTGCGGACGAACACCGAGAGGATCCGGAGCCGTCTCCGCCCGGCGCATGAGGGCGTTGCGACGGGTGCCGCGGGCCTGACCTCCGTGACCGAACTGAACGCCGTACTCAAGTCCTGGGAAGAGCGCCTGGTCGCGGTGCGGGACGAGTGCGATCACCTGCACGGTGCGCTGCTGAAGGTCGCCAAGGAGATGGGGGAGACCGAGGCGGCGGTGAAGCAGTCCTTCCGGGCCGTTGACAAGGCGGGTGAGCGCCGGTGACCGGAGCGGCACTCACCTGGCAGCAACTGCGGGATCTGAGACTGCCCGAGCTCGAGGGCGCAGGCGACGGCTGGAACGAGGTCTCCGGACAGTCGGACGGGGATCGCGTCCAGGTCGACCGGGCGATGACGGCGAGACTGCGGGACACCCAGGAAAGCGAATCCGCGGAGGCGGCGCTCGGGCGACTGCAGCGGTTGAGTCGCAACTTTCAGTACCTCCACACCGAGTGTGGCCTCGTCCGTACCGCGCTGAACGGTCTGGCCGCAGACGTGGCGGAGCCGCAGCGCCGGCTGAAGCAGGCCTTGGAGGAGGCGGCCGAGCTGGAGTTCGCGGTTCACGTGGACGGCTCCGTGAGTTGTCCGGCCGCCACCGCCGACACCCTGACCGGACCGCAGGAGGCCCCCGCGGGGAGGGCTCGGGGGAGCGCACGGCTCCCGCTGGAGCCGCCCCGCCTCGGCGAGAAGTCCCCGTCCCCGCTCCATCCGGGTCTCGAACCGCTGAACCCGAACGCGGCGAAGGCGCAGGACATCGCGGACCGTATTGCCCGGGCCGTCCGGTCCGCAGCCGAAATCGACGGCAGGTACGCGAAGGCGCTGAGCAGGCTGAGAGCGGCCAAGGGGCTCGATGTCACCGAGGCCACACTGGAGGACGCGGCACGCGACACGGCGGCGGTCCGGTCCACCGCGGGCATGTACCTCGGGCGGGACGTTCCCGAGGACAAGTCCCCGGCAGAACGCAAGGAATGGTGGGACGGGCTCACCGAGGAGCAGCGCCAGGAGTACCTGAACGTCGCTCCGGATCTGGTCGGTGGGCTCGATGGGATTCCGGCGGTGGCGCGCGACGAGGCGAACCGTAATTACCTGCCGGTGCTCATCGACAGACTGGCGGGGCAGGACGACGAGGACGCTCGTATGAAGGTGGACGCGCTTCGCAAGATCGAGGAGAAGCTGAGCAAGTCCAGCCACCCGCCCATGTTCCTTTTGGGAATCGGGGAAGAGGGCAACGGCCGCGCGATCATTGCGTACGGAAATCCGGACACTTCACGGAACGTGTCGGCGTATGTTCCAGGTCTGGGCACCAAACTGGACGACGAGTTCGTCAGGGACACGCTGAAGCGTGCCGAGGACACGGTCAAGGGTGCGCAGCGGTACGACAAGTCCAGCGCGGCGATCGTCTGGCTCGGCTACGACGCCCCGCAGGACGTGGACGTTATGGGTACCGCTGACGCCGATCGAGGGGCTCCTGCGTACAACAAATTCATGGCCGGACTGGAGGCAACCAACGAGAACAAGGATCCCCATCTGACGGTGATCGGCCACTCCTACGGTTCACTCACTGTGGGGACGGCGGCGAAACAGTCAGGCGGGATTCCAGGAGCTGACGACATCATCCTGCTCGGCAGTCCCGGTGTTGGTGTCGACAAGGCGGGGGAACTTGGCGTCGACCGGAGTCGCGTCTTCGTTGGTGCGGCTGAAAATGACCCGGTAACCACATTGCCGTCGAAGGGCGAGATGGCTCTGGCGGGCCCTCTGGGCTCGTTCGTCCATCGTGATGCCTTCGACCTGAGGAATGACGATATCTACTTCGGTAAGGACCCGGCGAGTGAGGCCTTCGGTGCACGTCGTTTCAAGGTAGACGAAGGGCCACGTCCCTTACTTGACCTGGGTGCCTTCGATGCCCACTCCCAGTACTTCACGCCAGAGAAGGACAGAGTGTCCGCAGACAATATCGCCAGGATCGTCTCAGGGGAGTACGACATCAAGACCGAGGATCATCGATGAATCGAGTGGGGCGGGCGATGGGCGTGGCCATTCCGATGGCCCTGGCAGGCGCCCTTTTCTCCGGGTGTGGGCTTCTGGGAGACGCCAAGGAAAGCAAGGGTGCTGCAGTCGGCGTGGATATGCAAGAAGCGGCAGAGCGTGCCGATGCGATGCTCGACGCGACGATCGCTGCGGTCGTACCGAAAATCCAATGGACCCATGACACCACGACGATCGGAAGCTGTGATCTGTCCCGATATCGGACGGTGATGACGATTATTTCCGAGCAGCGGCGTGGAAATTTTCTTGGAGTCATTGAGCGATTCTGGCAGAAGAGCGGATATAAAATCACCGACGTGAATAAGAGCAAGGCGCATCCAGCCATCTTTGCCACGTCAGCCGATGGATTTGGGATCAGCCTGATCATCGGCGACAGGGGGCAGGCGTTCTTCGAGGTCGCCACACCGTGCGTGCGAGAGTCCGAGGTAGCAGACCCGACGGCCGAGCCCAATGGCCCGGACTATGCGGGTGGCGAGATTCCCTACCCCGACGTGCGTTCCGATTTCTGGTCCGCTGAAAGCCCTGCCGTGGTCGCCTCTCCGCAACGTTGACGGACGCCGCCCCGTATGGCCGAGTGCGCTCACGCCGCGAAGTAGTCCTCCAGCACCGGCGCCAGCACATGGGGTGCCACCTCGTGCGTCTGGCCGGTCAGCGTGCGGTGGCGGCCGCGGGGGAGGGTCTCGGAGATCACGCGGACCGTCTCGCGCCGCCAGGTCGGGCTGGCGCCGCCGTCGACGACCATGACGCGCGCGGTGATCTCGCGGAGGCGTTTGGTGGGAACGCGGGCGTCGCCCATGACGGCGTGGTCGTACGCCAGGGTGTGTGCGAGCGCCTCCAGCCTTCCCCAGAGGGGGGAGCGACGCAGCTGGGCGAGCGTCCCGGACGGCATCATCCCGTCCAGGAAGAGCTCCAGGGCGTCCGCGCGGCGTTCCTCGGCGAGCAGGCCGTCAAGCCGCGCCCGCTGGTCGGCGTTCGCGCGACGGCCTGCCGGGTCGGTCAGGAACGGCGGCTCGTAGACGGACAGTTGGGTGATCGGCAGTCCGGCAGCCGCCGCCTCCAGGGCCAGGGCTCCGCCGGACGACATCCCGTGGACGGACGCGCTGCCGCCCGCCGCGTCGATCAGCGCCGCGAGGTCCTCGATCTCACGCTTCACGGCGTACGGAGTGGTGTCCCCGCTGGAGCCGCGGCCGCGCCGGTCGTACGTGATCACACTGAAGCGGTGCGCGAGCAGGGCGGCGAGCGGGGCTTCGTTCGCGGCCGTGGCCAGCGTGCCGCTGACCAGGATCACGGGAGGCCCGTCGCCCTGGCGCTCGTACGCGATGGCGGTGCCGTCCGCCGAAAGCGCCGTTCCCCGGATCTTGCTCAGCGTCCTTTTCGGGTTTTCCATGCCGTGGAGACCCGGGGAGCGACCCGAACTCATCGGCTGAGACGGGGATTTCCGGAAAGATCTTGACCGCGGCCCGCAGCCGTCGACGGGGCAGCTGTCAGTGGCGGACCGTACCGTGGAGCGCATGAACATCTGCGTCTTCCTCTCCGCTGCCGAGCTCGACGAGCGCTACACCCGCCCCGCCCGTGAGTTCGCGGAGCTGCTCGGCAAGGCCGGGCACGCCCTCGTGTGGGGAGGCTCCGACGTCGGCCTGATGAAGGTCGTCGCCGACGGTGTGCAGGAGGCCGGCGGGCGGCTCATAGGCGTCTCGGTGGACTTTCTGGCCGGGAAGGCCAGGCCGGGCGCCGACGAGATGATCGTCGCCAAGGACCTCGCCGAGAGGAAGGCGCTGCTGCTCGCCAGGTCCGACGCTGTCGTGATCATGGTCGGCGGCACGGGCACCCTGGACGAGGCCACCGAGATCCTGGAACTGAAGAAGCACGGCCGGCAGGCCATGCCGGTGGTGCTGCTCAACACGGCGGGGTTCTACGACGGGCTGAAGCAGCAGTTCCGGCGTATGGAGGACGAGGGCTTCCTGCCGGTGCCACTCACCGACCTGGTGTTCTTCGCCGAGGACGGCGTCGGCGCGCTCTCCTACCTGGAGGAGAGCATGGGGGTGCATTGATGCGAGCATTGCCGGCATGGCTACACATCTGATCACCGGGGCAGGCTCCGGCATCGGCGCGGCCGTCGCGCGCCGGCTGCACGAGCGCGGCGACGAGCTCGTGCTGCTGGCCAGGGACGCCGGGCGCGCCAAGGAACTCGCCCAGGCCTACCCCGGCTCCCGCACTCTCGTCGGCGACCTCGCCGCGCCGGACCGGCTCTCCTGGGCGTTCTCGCACCAGACGATGCCCGAGCGGCTCGACTCACTGCTCCACATCGCCGGCATCGTGGACCTCGGCCGGATCGGCGACCTCACGCCGAAGACCTGGCACGCCCAGCTCGACGTCAACCTGGTGGCCCCGGCCGAGCTGACCCGGCTGATGCTCCCCCAACTCCGGGTCGTCCAGGGCACGGTGGTCTTCGTGAACTCGGGCGCCGGCCTCAACGCCCATGCCGAGTGGGGCGCCTACGCGGCCTCCAAGCACGGACTCAAGGCGCTCGCCGACTCGCTGCGTCAGGAGGAGAAGCCGAACGGCGTCCGGGTCACCTCCGTGTACCCGGGGCGCACGGCCAGTCCGATGCAGGCCAAGGTGCACCAGCAGGAGGGCAAGGAGTACGACGGGTCGCAGTGGATCGACCCGGACTCGGTCGCGACGACGATCCTCACCGCGCTCGATCTGCCGCGCGACGCGGAGATCAACGACCTGACGGTGCGGCCGGGACGATGAGCGACGCCTTCGTCTGGGGCCCCGCCACCGGGGTCGGCTCGATGCCCGGCGGCGACGCGCGCGAGGCCGCCAGGACCGTCACCGGGTCCTTCGAGGACTTCCCGCATCTTCCGGAGCTGCCTGCCCGCGGCCCCGGTGCCGACATGATCGGGCGGACCATCGGCCTGCTCGTCGAGATGTACGCGCACGTCGAGCCCAGCGGCTGGCGCGTCAGCGACCGGCCGGGCCGGGACACCCGGCGGGCCAGGTCCTGGCTCGGGGAGGACCTGGACGCGCTGGAGGAGTTCTCGCAGGGGTACCAGGGCCCGCTCAAGGTCCAGGCCGTCGGGCCCTGGACCCTCGCGGCCGCCCTGGAGCTCAGGAACGGCGAGGCCGCGCTGGGCGACCCAGGTGCCTGCCGCGACCTCGCGGGTTCGCTCGTCGAGGGGCTGCGTACGCATCTCGCCGAGGTGCGGCGGCGCATCCCGGGCGCCCAGGTGCTGCTGCAGCTCGACGAGCCGTCGCTCACGGCCGTCCTGCGCGGCCAGGTCAGAACGGCCAGCGGCTACCGAACGTACCGTGCGGTGGACCGGCAGATCGTCGAGAGCGCGCTGCGGGACGTGATGGGCGCCGCCGACGGGCCGGTGGCCGTGCACTCCTGCGCGCCGGACGTGCCCTTCGCGCTGCTCCGACGGGCCGGGGCTGCGGCCGTGTCGTTCGATTTCGACCTGCTCACCGAGCGTGACGAGGAGGCGATCGGTGAGGCGGTGGAGGGCGGTACGAAGCTGCTCGCGGGAGTCGTGGCGTCCACGGACGGTCCATTGTCGGACCCTGCCGGTAGCGTCATGGGTGTCAGGACGCTGTGGCGCAGGCTGGGGCTGAATCCGGGGACTCTCGCCGAGTCCGTGGTGATCACTCCGTCGTGCGGGCTGGCGGGCGCTTCGCCCGCGTATGCGCGCGCGGCGCTCGCGCACTGCGTCAGAGCGGCGAGATCGCTCGCGGACAACCCTGAGTGACGGAGGACGAAGGTGGCTGTCGAACAGCAGGGGTCGGTGCCCGCCGAGGCGCGCGAGAAGCATGCCCAGCTGGCCGAGCAGGTCGAAGAGCACCGGTTCCGGTACTACGTGAAGGACCAGCCGGTCGTCAGCGACGCCGAGTTCGACACACTGATGCGGTCGCTGCAGGCCCTGGAGGAGGAGTATCCGGAGCTGCGCACGCCCGACTCCCCGACCCAGAAGGTCGCGGGGGCGTACGAGACGGAGCTCGCCAAGGTCGAGCACCGTGAGCGGATGCTCTCGCTCGACAACGCCTTCGACGAGGCGGAGCTGGCCGCCTGGGCGGACCGCGTCGCCAAGGAGGTCGGGACGTCGTCGTACCACTTCCTGTGCGAGCTGAAGGTCGACGGCCTGGCGGTCAATCTGACGTACGAGAAGGGCCGGCTGACCCGTGCCGCGACCCGTGGTGACGGTCGCACCGGCGAGGACATCACGCCCAATGTGCGGACGATCGCCGAGATCCCGGACCGGCTCACCGGTGACCGGATCCCTGACCTGGTCGAGATCCGGGGCGAGGTCTACTTCCCGATGGAGGCCTTCGAGGAGCTCAACGCCCGGCGGGTCGCCGCGGGCGAGCAGCCCTACGCGAATCCCCGCAACTCCGCCTCGGGTTCGCTGCGCCAGAAGGACCCGAAGGCCACGGCGGCCCTTCCGCTGCACATGGTGGTGCACGGCATCGGCGCGCGCGAGGGCCTGGAGATCGCGCGGCTCTCGGAGGCGTACGAACTGCTCCACGAGTGGGGCCTGCCGACCTCCCGGCACTACAAGGTCGTGGACTCGCTTGACGGCGTGCGCGAGTTCATCGCGTACTACGGCGAGCACCGCCACTCCGTGGAGCACGAGATCGACGGGGTCGTGGTCAAGCTCGACGAGATCCCGCTCCAGGGTCGTCTGGGCTCGACCTCGCGGGCGCCGCGCTGGGCCATCGCGTGGAAGTACGCGCCGGAGGAGGTCAACACCAAGCTGGTCAACATCCGCGTGGGCGTGGGCCGCACGGGCCGGGTCACTCCGTATGCGCAGGTGGAGCCGGTGAAAGTCGCGGGCTCCGAGGTCGAGTTCGCCACGCTGCACAACCAGGACGTGGTGAAGGCCAAGGGTGTCCTCATCGGGGACACGGTCGTGCTGCGCAAAGCCGGCGATGTGATTCCGGAGATCCTCGGGCCGGTGGTCGATCTGCGGGACGGCACCGAGCGGGAGTTCGTCATGCCGGCCGAGTGCCCCGAGTGCGGCACGCCCCTTCGGCCGATGAAGGAGGGCGACGTCGACCTCCGCTGCCCCAACGCCCGCAGCTGCCCCGCCCAGTTGCGTGAACGGCTCTTCTATCTCGCCGGGCGCAAGTGCCTGGACATCGAGAACTTCGGCTATGTGGCGGCCGCGGCACTCACCAAGCCCCTGGAGCCCGCCGACCCGCCACTGACCGACGAGGGCGACCTCTTCGATCTCACCGTCGAGCAGCTGCTGCCGATCAAGGCGTACGTGTTGGACCAGGACAGCGGCCTGCCCAAGCACGACCCGAGGACCGGCGAGGAGAAGATCGTCACGGTCTTCGCCAACCAGCAGGGCGAGCCCAAGAAGAACACCCTCGCGATGCTGGAGAACATCGCGGCGGCCAAGCAGCGCCCGCTGGCCCGCATCATCACCGGCCTGTCCATCCGCCATGTCGGTCCGGTCGCCGCCGAGGCGCTGGCCCGCGAGTTCCGTTCCATCGACCGGATCGAACAGGCCACCGAAGCGGAGCTCGCCGCCGTCGAGGGCGTCGGGCCGACCATCGCCGCCTCGCTCAAGCAGTGGTTCGAGGAGGGCTGGCACGGCGAGATCCTGCGCAAGTGGCGGGCCGCGGGCGTCCGGATGGAGGAAGAGGGCGCGGGCGAGGACCAGGGGCCGCGCCCCCTGGAGGGCCTCACCGTCGTCGTCACCGGAACCCTGCAGAACTACACCCGGGACGGCGCGAAGGAAGCGCTCCAGAGCCTCGGCGCGAAAGTGACCGGCTCCGTTTCCAAGAAGACGGCATTCGTCGTCGTGGGTGACAACCCCGGTTCGAAGTACGACAAGGCCATGCAGCTCAAGGTGCCGGTGCTGGACGAGGACGGTTTCGCGGTGCTGCTCGAACAGGGGCCGGAGGCCGCCCGTGACGCCGCGGTGCCGGCCGAGGGGTAGCGCGCATGCTCGAGCCCGACGTCCGGCAAAGATCACCCGTTCGGCGCATACCCGACGGACAAGGGTGGCCGGGTCGCATTCGGGCAAGACCTGTAGAGCGCTGCCCGTCAGAGCCTTCCGCGGCCTACTGTTGAGTCGTGCGTCTGTCGTGCATGGCTGCGTGGTGAGGTTCCAGCCGTGGTGGCATGACGAGGGGGCCACCGCGTGGCATCGGCACCGCCGGCTGTGAGAGGGACGGGAATGAAACCGACCGAAAGCGCCGCCCCGGACTCACGGCCGCCTCGTTTCGCGGGGTTTGCGGGGATCACCGCGAGGATGCCCTTCGTGGTCGTCGGGTTCGCGGCCGCCGTCCTGGCGACGGGTCTGCTCAGCGCCGTACGGGACGGGCACGCGCTGTTCCCCAGCGGCGTCGAGGGCTGGGCGCTCGCCCTGCTCACCGGCATCATCGTCGGTCATCTGGTGGCACTCGGCCGCGACCGCTGGTGGGGCGGCACGGGTTCCGGTGCCGCACTCACCCTCGCCGTGCTGCTGCTGTTCGGCTGGGTGCCGGCCGGGCTCGTCAGCCTGGCCATCGTGGTGCTCGTCGGCACCGCCCGCCGGAACCGCTGGCGCCAAGGGGTGCTGCACGGCGCCGCGGACATCCTGGGCATCGCCGCAGCGGCGCTGGTCCTGGCGGCGTTCGGGGAGTCACCGACCGTCGAGGAGCCCTGGCAGACCTTGGAATGGGGCCTGGAGGCGGTTCCCGAGGTGGTGCTCGCGGCGGCGGCGTATCTCGCGGTCACCCGGCTGCTGCTCTGGTACGCGCTGGCTCCGCAGGGCGGCGGGCTGCCCACCGTCGCCCGTACGGCCCTGATGCGGCAAGGCCTCATCGCGGTCGCTCTGCTCGGTATCGCCCCGCTGATCTGTGTGGTCGCGACCGCCCGGCCGGTCCTGCTGCCGCTGTTCGCCGTCCCGCTGATCGCGCTCGACTCGACCCTGTGGATCGCCCGCGCACGGGCCGAGGAGCAGCTGCGCGACCCTCTCACGGGGCTGCCGAACCGTCAGTGGCTCCTGGAGCGCACCTGGGCGGCGCTGGAGGAGGCCGAAGGCGTCGGTGCCCGGTCCGCGCTCGTTCTGATCGACCTCGACCGTTTCCGTTCGGTCAACGACACACTCGGCCATCTGGCGGGTGACCGGCTGCTGGTCCAGATAGCCGAGCGGCTGAGGCTCGCCCTGCCGCGCGGGGCGGAGGCCGCACGGCTCGGTGGCGACGAGTTCGCCGTGCTCCTCCCGACGGCCGACTCCACCACCAGCGCGCAGCGCGTCGCCCGGCATCTGGTGGGTCAGCTCTCCTCGCCGCTCGACCTCGACGGGCTCACGCTGGTCCTGGAGGCGAGCGCAGGCCTCGCCGTCTTCCCGGACCACGCCATGGACGCCGAAGGGCTGCTTCGGCGCGCGGATGTGGCGATGTACCAGGCGAAGCGCGACCGCACGGGCGTCGAGGTGTACGAATCCAAGCGCGATTCGAACACGCCGGACCGGCTGGGACTGCTCGGCGATCTGCGCCGGGCGCTGGACGCGGGCGACGTGGAGCTCCACTACCAGCCCAAGGTCGGCTTCGACGGCCATGTGGCGGGCCTCGAGGCACTCGTGCGCTGGGTGCACCCGGACCGCGGCCGGGTCCCGCCCGACGAGTTCATCGCCATCGCCGAGTCCTCCGGGCTGATGCCCCATCTGACGGGGTACGTCCTGGAGACCGCGCTCGGCCAGGTCGCCGAGTGGCGGGCCCAGGGCCTCTTCGTGCCGGTCGCCGTCAATGTGTCGCCGCGCGACGTCCACACCCCGGGCTTCGCGGGCGGGGTCGCGGCGCGGCTGGCGCGCCACGGCGTCCCGGCGGGCGCGCTGCAGCTGGAGATCACGGAGCATGTGCTGCTGGAGGACCCGCAGCGCGCCGCCGACACCCTGGCCGCGCTCACCGGTCACGGGGTGAAGATGTCGCTGGACGACTTCGGCACGGGGTACTCGTCGCTGGTCCATCTGCGCCGGCTCCCGGTGAGCGAGTTGAAGATCGACCGCTCGTTCGTGGCCCGACTGGCGGTCGACACGGAGGACGCCGAGATCGTCCGCTGCACCATCGACCTCGCCCACTCGCTCGGCCTCCTCGTGGTGGCGGAGGGCGTCGAGGACGACGAGACCTGGGAGCGGCTGCGCGACCTGGGCTGCGACGCGGTCCAGGGCTGGTTGGTCGCCGCCGCGATGCCCCCGCAGGAGACCACGGCCTGGCTCCGCGCCCGCGGCGAGCACGGCTGGCGCCGTCCCGTGGCAGAGCTGCCCGCCGCACAGGCCGACGCGGACAGCCCGTCGGGCCACGTGGTCAACTAGTGGCGGGTGCGGGCCTGAAGAGGCCGCCCCACCCGCCACCGGCCACCCGCCACGCTCGATGCAGCCCGTCGGCCCAGCTGCCTGTCGGCCTGTCCGCAGGGTGTGCACCGTTCCCGCGTAACGCCGGACGAAGCGCGACCCGCTCGCCGCCGTCACCTCCAGGTCGTATCGCCCGTCGCGCACCTGCCACGTCATCGAGGACCGTCCACCCGGACCCACCCACACCGTGCGGGCCGCCCTCGCGTCGCCGTCCGGCGTCACCGTGAAGGACACCTCCGAGCGCCCCGGGTTGCCGAACTTCAATTCCACGGTGGCCCGTTCGGCCAGGCGGCCGCGCAGCGAGGCCGTCACCGAGGGCACCGGCGTGCCCGCCTCCCGGCCCTCGCGTACGACGGTGCCGGAGAAGCGGCGTACGAAACCGTCCGCGCGCCCATGACCGTGAAGTCGTACCGCCCGTCGGTCTCCGACGTGTCCCTCGGGGCGCACGGGCGACCAGGTGATGCCCGGCTGGCGCGCGGCCTGTGGGTGCTCCTCGCGGAGGCGTCGGTCAGCCCGGCCCTGGCGAGGGCGACGGTCACCGGCCAGCGGACCGCGCCGCGGTCCTTGCGGTCGAGGTGCGACGGCGAGGCGAGCCCGGCCGCGAGGACCACCGGCGTCGTACCGGAGGCGAGGTCGGACTTCATCGCGGCTGGCAGCGCGCCCGCCTGCCGGTACCGGACGCTTTTCAGCTCGGCCGCCTCGACCTCGGCGGGGGTACGGCCCTCCCTGCGGGCGTACGGCCCGTAGGCGGCCTCGTCGAGCTGCGCCGCCCATAGCCGTACGGTCCGGTCGCCCGGCAGTCGGAGGGTCGCCCTCAGGGCCGGCAGATCGGTGAGCGGAGCCGACGTCCCGTCCAGCGGGAAGCGGCTGATCAGCCCCACCCCGGCCGGGGTGTCGTACGCGTACCAGCCCAGCGCGTCGGCCAGCGGCCCGGCGGCGGTGCCGCCGGTCTCCTGGAGCGCCACGACGTCGAGTCCCTGCCCGAGGACGAGCCGGAGGAGCTTCTCGTGGGCGTCGGCGACGTTCCCGCCCGCCTCCCAGAGGTTCAGCGAGGCGACCGTCAGACGGGCCCGCGCGGCGGCAGCCAGGACCGGGCCCTGCACGGTCACGGCGTCGGTCCCGCCCGCGCTGTCCTTCACGGCGACGGTGATCCGCGCCGGGTGCCTGACCGGGACGGCCGGTGCGGTGCCGCTCACCTTGCCGTCGGACGACGCACCCAGCCAGGAGTCGCCGGACAGCCGCCGGAAGGAGGGTGTGCCGGACGCGTTGCCCTGCGGGCGGATCCACAGCGGAGCGAGCGCGACGGACACCCGGGAGCCGGGGTCGACGGCGCCGGTCGTGAACGAGTCGACGGCACAGTGCGGGGGTGTCACGGGAGGCCTGACCGCGATGGTGAAGGGGGCGGTCCTCGCGAGGATGTCGTACCCGTCCTCGGCCAGCAGACAGGCGGTGTACGTGCCTTCACCGAGGCCGGTGGTGTCGAGCGTGGCGTCTCCGGAGGCGGTGGTGACGTACGTCCACACCAGCGAGGAGCCCACGCCGGGCGTGCGGTCGCCGTCGTAGATCCCGATCCAGTTCTTGGGGTGGGGCGCATCGGTGGAACAGCGGAAGGTCAGCAGGTCACCTTCGCGCGGGCTGGTGGGTGAGAGCAGCGACAGTGTGCTGCTGCCGTCGGAGGCAGCGGTTCCGAGTGGGGACACCTGACCGAAGGTCCTCTCCACCCCGGGACGACGCCGGCGCCAGAAGTTGTTCGGACAACTTGAGCCAGTGAGTCCGGCGTCGGCGCCAGGCGGATGAACGGGACATGACCGCCAAGGGGGGCCGGTGGAACGTGGCGCCGCGCCGGTCGGACACCGGGCGGGCGGCGCATCGGACGCCGGGCCCGGACGGCCCGCGCCGGTGCGTAGGGGAAAGCGTTTCGCGGGCACCGGGGCGTGGCCCATAGGATTGGGCCAAAACCATCACACTCACCCCTGAGGATCGCTGCATGCCTGGCATCACGCGCGAGGAGGTCGCCCACCTCGCCCGGCTGGCGCGTCTGGAGCTGAAGGACGAAGAGCTCGACCACTTCGCCGGACAGCTGGACGACATCATCGGCGCGGTCGCCCGCGTCTCCGAGGTCGCCGACCAAGACGTACCCCCGACCTCCCACCCGCTGCCGCTGACCAACGTCATGCGCCCGGACGAGGTCCGTCCGTCGCTCACCCCCGAGCAGGCGCTCTCCGGCGCCCCGGCACAGGAGCAGCAGCGTTTCAAGGTGCCGCAGATCCTGGGGGAGGACTAAACAGTCATGACGGACAACACCATCATCAAGTTCACCGCGGCCGAGATCGCCGCGAAGATCGCCTCGGGCGAGCTCACGGCCGTCGAGGTCACCGAGGCGCACCTCGCCCGGATCGAGGCCGTGGACGAGAAGGTCAACGCCTTCCTGCACATCGACCGTGAGGGCGCTCTGGCCCAGGCCCGTGCCGTGGACGCCAAGCGCGAGCGCGGCGAGAAGCTCGGTCCGCTGGCCGGTGTGCCGCTCGCGCTGAAGGACATCTTCACCACCGAGGGCATCCCGACCACCGTCGGCTCCAAGATCCTCGAGGGCTGGATCCCGCCGTACGACGCGACCCTCACGAAGAGGCTGAAGGCCGCCGACGTCGTCATCCTGGGCAAGACCAACATGGACGAGTTCGCCATGGGGTCCTCCACCGAGAACAGCGCTTACGGCCCGACGGGCAATCCCTGGGACCTGACCCGCATCCCCGGCGGCTCCGGCGGCGGCTCGTCCGCGGCCCTGGCCTCGTACCAGGCCCCGCTCGCCATCGGTACGGACACCGGGGGCTCCATCCGCCAGCCCGCCGCCGTCACCGGCACGGTCGGCGTCAAGCCGACCTACGGCGGCGTCTCGCGCTACGGCATGGTGGCCTTCTCCTCGTCCCTCGACCAGGGCGGCCCGTGCGCCCGTACGGTCCTGGACGCGGCCCTGCTGCACGAGGTCATCGCCGGGCACGACCCGCTGGACTCGACCTCCATCGACGCACCGGTCCCGCCGGTCGTCGAGGCCGCGAAGAACGGTTCCGTCGCCGGGATGCGCATCGGTGTCGTCAAGCAGTTCCGTGGCGAGGGCTACCAGGCCGGCGTGGTGCAGCGCTTCGACGAGTCGGTCGTGCTGCTGCGCGAGCTGGGCGCCGAGATCGTCGAGCTGGACTGCCCGTCCTTCGACCTCGCGCTCTCCGCGTACTACCTGATCGCGCCGTCCGAGTGCTCCTCGAACCTTGCGCGCTTCGACGCCATGCGCTACGGCCTGCGCGTCGGTGACGACGGCTCGAGGTCGGCCGAGGAGGTCACCGCCCTCACCCGCGAGGCCGGCTTCGGCGACGAGGTCAAGCGCCGGATCATGCTCGGCACCTACGCCCTGTCGTCCGGCTACTACGACGCGTACTACGGCAGTGCCCAGAAGGTCCGCACGCTCATCAAGCAGGACTTCGAGAAGGCCTTCGAGCAGGTCGACGTGATCGTCTCCCCGACGACCCCGACCACCGCCTTCCCGATCGGCGAGCGTGCCGACGACCCGATGGCGATGTACCTCGCCGACCTGTGCACCATCCCGACCAACCTGGCCGGCAACGCGGCGATGTCGCTGCCCTGCGGCCTGGCCCCGGAGGACGACCTCCCGGTCGGTCTGCAGATCATCGCCCCCGCCATGAAGGACGACCGCCTCTACAAGGTGGGTGCCGCCGTCGAGGCCGCCTTCGTGGAAAGGTGGGGTCACCCGCTGCTGGAGGAGGCACCGTCACTGTGAGCACGTTGCAGAAGGCCAAGGGCTTCAAGAAGTCCAGGACCGGCACGTACCTGTCCATGGGCACCACCGCCTTCGGCGCGATCAGCGTCGTCAAGCAGGTCAAGAAGGCGCGCATGGAGCAGGACACGCTCCGGCTGATCGACGCCGCCGTGTCCGCCGCCGCCATCATCACCGGCCTCGCGCTGCTCTACCGCGAGCTGAAGCGCCTGGGCGACGACGACGTCCTGCTGGGCTGAGAGGGAAAGTTTCATCGTGACCGTCACGACTGACCTGGTGTCGTACGAGGACGCCCTTGCGGCGTACGACCCCGTCATGGGCCTTGAGGTCCATGTCGAACTCGGCACCAGGACCAAGATGTTCTGCGGGTGCTCGACCGAGCTGGGCGCCGAGCCCAACTCGCAGACGTGCCCCATCTGTCTCGGCATGCCCGGCTCGCTGCCGGTGATGAACGCCGTCGGCGTCGAGTCCGCCATCAAAATCGGTCTCGCACTCAACTGCGAGATCGCCGAATGGTGCCGTTTCGCCCGGAAGAACTACTTCTATCCGGACATGCCGAAGAACTTCCAGACCTCGCAGTACGACGAGCCGATCGCCTTCAACGGCTATCTGGACGTCCAGATGGAGGACGGCGAGATCTTCCGCGTGGAGATCGAGCGCGCCCACATGGAGGAGGACACCGGCAAGTCGACGCACGTCGGCGGCGCCACCGGCCGTATCCACGGCGCGTCCCACTCGCTGCTCGACTACAACCGAGCCGGCATCCCGCTCATCGAGATCGTCACCAAGCCGATCGTCGGTGCAGGTGAGCGTGCCCCCGAGGTCGCCAAGGCGTACGTCGCGGAGCTGCGCGAGCTCATCAGGGCCCTCGGTGTCTCCGAGGCCCGCATGGAGATGGGCCAGATGCGCTGCGACGTGAACCTCTCGCTGCGGCCGAACGGCACCGAGAAGTTCGGCACCCGCTCCGAGACGAAAAACGTCAACTCGCTGCGGTCGGTCGAGCGCTCGGTCCGCTTCGAGGTCATGCGCCACGCGGCGGTGCTCTCGTCGGGCGGCACGATCGTCCAGGAGACCCGCCACTTCCACGAGGAGGACGGCACGACGACGTCCGGCCGGGTGAAGGAGGAGGCCGAGGACTACCGGTACTTCCCCGAGCCCGACCTCGTCCCGGTGGCCCCGTCCCGCGAGTGGGTCGAGGAGCTGCGTGCCGGGCTGCCCGAGCTGCCGCGCGTACGCCGCAACCGGCTGCGCGAGGAGTGGGGCATCTCCGAGCACGACATGCAGTCGATTCTCAACGCGGGCGCGGTCGACCTGATCGTCGCCACGGTCGAGGCGGGTGCCGACCCCGTGTCCGCGCGCAAGTGGTGGATGGGCGAGCTGGCGCGCAACGCCAACGAGTCGGGCGTCTCGCTCGACGGGCTGGCCATCACCCCGGCGCAGGTCGCCCGGGTGTCCGCACTGGTCGCCGACGGCTCGCTCAACGACAAGCTGGCCCGTCAGGTCATCGAGGGCGTCCTCGCGGGCGAGGGCGACCCCGACACCGTCGTGGAGAAGCGCGGTCTGAAGGTCGTCTCGGACGAGGGCGCGCTCGGCGCGGCCGTCGACGAGGCGATCGCCGGCAACGCCCCTGTCGCGGACAAGATCCGCGGCGGCAAGGTCGCGGCGGTCGGCGCGCTGGTCGGCGCGGTCATGAAGGCCACCCGCGGCCAGGCCGACGCGGCTCGGGTGAAGGAGCTGATCCTGGAGAGGCTCGGCGTGACCGAGGGCTGATCCACGGCTGTACGCAGCTACGCAGTGCTGTGCGGAGCTGCGCAGCTGTACGGGCGGAAGGGCGGGGCACCGAGAGGTGTCCCGCCCTTCGCTCTGCCCGGGCGCGGCCGGCGACTGTGGGGTGCCGGAGTGCGGGAGTGCCGGGTGTGGCGTGCGGGGTGCCCGGTCAGGGTCTGGCGGCGGCCGCCAGCCGGCCGGTGATGCAGTCGATCAGCGCGTCCGCGACCCGGGAACGGTCCGGTTCGGGCAGGTCCTCGTACGCGGCCGAGATGGTCATCCACTCGTTGAAGACCGGCCCGGCCGGCGACAGCAGCCAGTCCACGCACAGATAGGGCGCATCGAGGCTGCGCGCCAGGCGCTCGCTCATCTCCGCCACCGCGGCCGGTACCCCGTCGGCCTTGTCCAGCGCCGAACCCGTCCCGCCCTCGCTGACGTTGGCCAGATAGCTGCCTCCGGCCGGCTCGCGCAGCAGCGCGGCGACGAACGTGCCGTTGTGGACGTAGACCCGTACGTCACCGGAGTTGCGGCGGAACGGCTGGATGATGCAGCCGAGCGCGCCGGGCGTGAGCAGATCGACGGCCGCGGTCAGCTGCTCGAAGGTGTCCGCCTTGAGGACGCCGTACCCCATCGCCATCTCGCGGGGCTTGACGACATAGCCCTCGGAGCCGTCCATTCGGGCGGCGACGGTGGCGAGGGCCCGGCGTGCGTACCGGCCGAAGGGGACGGACACGGTCGGCAGGACGGGGAGACCGAGCATCCCGGCGTGGTGGTGCATGGCCAGCTTGTCGTTGCCGAGCGTCTCGGGGTCCTTGATCCCGTCGTTGAGCAGGACGCTGTCGGAGGCCCGGATCGTGCGGGCGACGGCCTGGAGGTGCCGGCCCGCGCCCGCGTCCCAGGTCCAGGAGGACAGGATGAAGCCGCGGCGCTTGCCGAGGAGATCGGTGTCGCCCTGCCACAGGCGGGGGCCGTCGTTCCAGGCCGGGACGATCTCGTTTGCGTGGACGACGGTGAGGTCGAAGCCTCGGGATCTGAGGAGGTCGACGCGCTCCGAGCCCGCGCGTCTGAGCCGTTCCTGGACGACGGGGTCGTAGTTGTCGGGGCAGGTGATCCAGACGAGCTCGGTCATATGCGCTCCTTCGTGGTGGCTGCATCGTCGGTGACTGCGTCGGCGGCGGCTGCTCCTTCGGCGGCTGGGGCATCGGCGATGGGGGTGTCGGTGACCGCGTCCTCGGTGATCCGGTCTTCGGTGCCCCGGTCTTCCGTGGCGGCATCCATGGGCAGCGTGCGCAGGCCGCGCAGCGGGGAGAGGAGAAGCCAGACGATCGCCAGCGAGGTCCCGGCCGCACCGACCCACACGGCCTGGCGCACGCCGACGAGTTCGGCGATCGCGCCGCCGCACAGCGCCCCCAGCGGCCGTGCTCCCCAGGCGCAGAAACGCACCGTGGCGTTGACCCGCCCGAGCAGGGCGGCCGTGACACTGCGCTGCCGGAAGCTGACCTGGGCCACGTTGTAGAGGACGAGCCCCGCCCCGAATACGAAGCTGGAGACGCTGACCAGGCCCAGTCGCCATCCCGGCTGGACCAGGGCCGAGAACAGGGTGAAGGGGGCGGCGACGGCGACGCTCAGCTTGATCGTGGTGCTGTCGCCGAGGGCGTCGATGATGCGACGGGCCACGACAGTGGCGCCGAGACCGCCGAGGCTGCCGAACGTGAACAGCAGCCCGATGGTGCCGGCCGGTACGGCCAGGTCCTGGGCGAGCAGGACGAGGAGCATCGCGTACCCCATGCTCCAGAACAGCGTCATCGTGGTCGAGCAGCAGACCAGTGGGCGCAGGAACCGGTCGGCCAGCACGTACCGCACACCTTCGGCGACGTCCCGGAACAGCCGGGTGTCCTTGTCGCGGACCGGTGCGGGCTCATGGTCCCTGATGAACATGAGGCACACCGCCGACCAGAGGTATCCGACGGCGGTGCCGATCAACGCCAGGGGGGCGGTGGTGAGTTGGATGACGAGGCCGCCGGTGCCGGGGCCTGCGACCGCCGCCACCTGTTCGACCCCGACGAGTCTGGCGTTGGCCGAGACAAGCTGCTGGGGCCTGACGAGGTGCGGCAGGAAGCTCTGGTCCGCGACGTCGAAGAAGACGGTCAGTACGCCGGTCGCGAGCGCTGCGGCGCAGAGGTAGCCGATCGACAGGTGTCCCAGGGCCCAGACGACCGGCACGCTGCCCAGCACGAGGGCCCGGCCGATGTCGGTCGCGATCATCACCGGCCGCTTGCGCAGCCGGTCCACCCACGCCCCGGCGGGCAGGCCGACCAGCAGGAAGGCCGCGGTCTGACTGGCCGCCACCGCACTCACCTCGAACGGCGACGCACGCAGCGTCGTCGCGGCGAGCAGCGGCATCGCCAGACTCATCAGCCAGAAGCCGAACTGACTCAGGGACTGCGCGAGCAGGAGCTGTCGTAACCCCCTGCCGCCGGACTTCGTGTGCCTGTGCGGGTGCGTCCGCGCCTGCTTCTGCATCGCCGTGCTCACCACCGTGCCTCGGGGACGCGCCGGGGCACGCCGAAGTACGGGCGCGCAAGGCGATCACGTCAGGGGGGTCAGGGCGTGCAGAATCTAACGGCCCGGAAACATCCGCACAAGGCATCCCAGAGCGGGTGAGAGTGGACTGAGAGATACCGCTTCGCCCGCGCCCGCGCGCGGCTCACCCGCGCATCGGCCAGCGCGCCGGTGAGCGCCTCAGTGCGTCCGTATCCCCAGGCCCGGGAGCCACAACTCGCCCCGGTCGTTGACGCCGACGTCCCGGGCCACCAGCTCGTCCGGGGACACCGCGCCCCGGCCGCGCAGCTCGGCGACGGTCAGCCGCGCGGCGGCGCCCGCCGAGCGCTCGTCCGCTTCCAGGAACGCCGACTGCCACCAGCCGCGGTCGCTCGTCTGCCAGCCGTGGGCCCTCATCTGCAGCTCCCGCTCGGGGCCCTGCTGTGCGTCCCGGTCGTCGACGGCCACCCCCAGCCCTTCGTCCGGGCTGTACGACACGACCAGATGGCGCCCCCAGTCCCGGCTGGACAGGATCGTGAATCCCGCCCAGTCGCCCGGCACCTGCACGGGCAGCTGCTCGATCCATGCGGCGAGCATCAGCTCGAGGGCGGCCTCGAGATGCTCCCAGCACCCCGCCAGACGGGCGCCGGGCCGGGCCGCCGGGCGCTCGCCCGGCCCTCCCCGGTACAACTGCCAGCAGTACGGCAGCAGATCGAAGTCGTGCGGCTCGGCCGTCGACCAGGCGCCGCCGCATTCGAAGTTCCGGAGCTCCTCCGCCTCGAGTGCCTCGGGCCGGTGCACCGAGAGCCTGGCGCCGAACCGGTCGCCGGACAGCAGCACCAGCCGGCGGCCGTCGCGCCAGCGGACGCTGGGCCCCTGCGCCGATCCCCCGTAGAGCGTCGGCTCACCGATCCGGGCGACGATCGCGTTGTACACCACACGGAAGTCCTCGCGCCGCTCCACCGGCGCCGCGCCCGACTCGTATGCCACGACCGTGACCGGTGGGCGGCCGAAGTGTCCCCCCGGAGCGTCGTGCAGCTGCTCCGCGAGCACGGCCGCATCCTCGGGCGTCCTGACGGTGATGGTCTTCGATGCCCCCGTATTGGTCATGTGTCCATGCTGCCAGGCGTTGCTGACAACGCTGCCAATTCCAGATCTTTGCATTCCCCGATCGGGTGGCGTGATCTCGCCCGGACTGTCCGGAA
Organism: Streptomyces sp. NPDC002133; assembly: GCF_040296405.1. Lineage (NCBI taxonomy): Bacteria > Bacillati > Actinomycetota > Actinomycetes > Kitasatosporales > Streptomycetaceae > Streptomyces > Streptomyces sp. NPDC002133. The sequence continues at coordinate 252,859 of NZ_JBEOXF010000002.1, forward strand.
GCACCTCTTGGACGTTCATTCGGCTGTCGTCCACGGGTCTTTCCTCCGCCATCTGCTCTCACTAGCTTCCGGGCGGTAACGCGCGACTCAGGAGGATCACTTGGCCACGGACATCTCTCGGCGACGGCTGTTTGCACTCGGCGGAGGAGCCCTCGGTGCCGCGGCGGCCGGGTCCCTGCTGCCGCCCTCCCTGCAGGCCGCGCTCGCAGCCGAGCCGCCGACGGGCGGTCTGCACGCGATCAGGCACGTCGTGATCCTGATGCAGGAGAACCGGTCCTTCGACCACTACTTCGGCACCCTGCGCGGTGTACGCGGCTTCGGCGACCGCAATGCCGTGGAACTGCCCTCGGGGAAGGCGGTCTTCGAACAGCCCGGCCCGCTGGGCGCCGTGCTGCCCTTCCCGGTGCGCGGCGCCGCCGAGGCCCAGAAGAAGGACCTGCAGTACATAGGCGACCTCGACCACTCCTGGGGCGGCGGCGCCAAGGCCTGGCGCGACGGCTGGATGGACGGCTGGATCTCGGCCAAGACCGCCGCGACCATGGCCTACTACGACCGCCGTGACATCCCGCTGCACTACGAGCTCGCGGACACGTTCACCATCTGCGACGCCTACCACTCCTCGATCCACACGTCGACGAGCCCCAACCGCAACCACCTGTGGAGCGGCTGGACCGGCTTCGAGGCCGACGGCAGCCGTGCCGTGACCAACGCCGCGTACGCCGAGGGCAGCCACCCCGGCTATGCGTGGCCGACGTACGCCGAGCGCCTGGAGAAGGCGGGCCGCAGCTGGAAGACGTACCAGGAGTGGGAGAACTTCACCGACAACAACATCGAGTTCTTCACCACCTTCAAGAAGATCGCGCGGAAGGCCCTCGCCGAGGCCGGCGACTTCACCTTTATGGAGGCGTTCTACGCGAAGGTCCGCGACACCTCCGACACGGCCGAGCGGGCCCGGCTGCTCGCCGCCCTGGAGGAGGGCGTCGCGAGGCTCACCCAGGAGGAGCGATCGCTCTTCGAGCGCGGGCTGCGGCGCGGTGAGACCGGATCGCTCGCCGATCAGTTCCGCGCGGACGTGGCGGCGGGCACGCTGCCCGAGGTGTCGTACCTGGTGCCCTCCGCGATCGACTCGGAGCACCCGGGCTCGTCCTCGCCGATCGCCTCCGCCACCCTCGTCTACAAGGTGCTCGACGCCCTCGGCTCGCACCCCGACGTCTGGCGGCACACCGTCGTACTGATCAACTACGACGAGAACGACGGCTTCTTCGACCATGTGCCGCCGCCGGTGCCGCCCGCGGGCAACACGGAGGAGCGCTGGCAGGGCAAGCCCACCGGTCTCGGCATCCGCGTGCCGCTGCTCGTGGTCTCGCCCTGGACCGTCGGCGGCTATGTCTGCTCCGAGGTCTTCGACCACAGCTCGGTGATCCGCTTCCTGGAGAAGTGGACGGGCGTCGAGGAGCCCAACATCACCGCCTGGCGGCGTACCGTCACCGGCGATCTCACCTCGGCTTTCGACTTCCGGCGCGGCCGACCGCTGCCGGATGTGGAGCAGCCCGGGGCGATCCCGGCGTTCACGGGCCGCTGGCGGCCGCAGCCGCCGCTGGTGCAGCACATGCCCGTGCAGGAGCCTGGCAGCCGGCCGGCGCGCCCGCTGCCGTACCAGCCGGACGCCTCGGCTCGGCTCGGCGACGGCGCGCTGACGGTCACGCTCAGCAACACCGGGCGCGCGAGCGCGCACTTCGCGCTCTACCCGTACGCCGGTGAGTTCCCCGTCCCGCAGCACACGGACGTCCGGGGCACGGCACAGTGGAACGTGCCCCTCACCGGGGAGGCGTACCGCTTCACCATCACCGGGCCGAACGGATTCCGCCGCGAGTTCGCGGGACGTGCCGCCGGCGCGGGCGCCGAGGTCACCTCGCGCATCGACCACCACGACCGCGACCTGCACCTCACGCTCCGGAACAACGGCGACCGGGCCGTCACCTTCACCGTCCGCCCGCTCGGCTATGTCGACGACGAGGATCTGCGGGACTGGAGCCGCCGGCTCACGGTGAAGCCGGGCCGCAGCCGCACTGTCGTCCACTCGGCCGCCGACGCACACGGTTGGTACGACGTCGAGGTCACCGCGGACGGCGACACCGGCTTCCGCCGGCGCCTGATGGGCCATATCGAGAACGGGCGCCCGAGCGTCTCCGGCTGACGTTTCGGGGTGCGCGGGAGCAGGACCCGAGCCCCCTGCTCCCGCGCACCTGTGTGAGTATCGCCACGAACCGGGCAAAAGATCACTAACGATCACTATCGCCTGAGAGAGTGACTTCTCCAAGGTCATGTGTTCTTTACGGGCATTTCCCAGTGAAGACCCACGAACCACCAGGGAGCCCGTCCGTTGGCAGCCATTGCCCGATGGTGCATCAGGCACCGCCTTGTAGTCGTCCTGCTCTGGTTGCTCACCCTCGGCGGCGTCTCGGCCGCCGCGGCCTTCGCGGGTGCCGCGTACTCCAACGACTACGAGGTCCCGGGCACCGAATCGGGCCGGGCTGTCGCACTCCTCGAGGATGCCTTCCACGGACAGGGTGGCGCGAGCGACACCATCGTCTGGCACACGCCGCAGGGCACGGTCGGTGCGGCCGCCGTGGAACAGCGCATGTCCCGTGCGCTCGACGAGATCGCCGGGCTGGACGGCGTCGCCTCGGTCACGGGCCCGTACGACGCCGATGCCGGAGCCGAGGTGACGGCCAAGGAAAAGGCCCAAGCCCAAGCCGAAGTCGGAGCGAAAGCCGGAGCCGGAGCCAAGGAGAAGGCCAAGGGCAAGGCTGAGGTCGAGGCCCAGGGCACAGCGGACGCCAACGGTACGAGCGGGACTCGCAATTCCGGCGAGGAAGCAAAAGCCCCCAAGGGGAATGCGGACAAAGGTGGTGATCGGCGTGCCACCCTCTCGTCCGGCGACGACCGGATCAGCGAGGACGGTCGCACCGCCTACGCCACCGTCACGTTCGACAGGCAGACCGACGACATTCCCGTGCAGCAGGCGCGGGCCGTCATCGACACCGCCAAGGCGGCCGAGGACGACGGGCTCCAGGTCGAGCTCGGCGGCAGTGTCACCGCACTGACCGAAGCGCCCTCGGGGCACATCGCCGAGGTCGTCGGTGTGGCCGTCGCCGCCGTGGTCCTCTTCCTCGCCTTCGGCTCGCTTGCCGCCAGCCTGCTGCCCATAGCCACCGCACTGGTCAGCGTCGGCACCGCGTACGCCGGCATCGTGCTGCTCGGCCATGCCATGGACGTCGCCGACTTCGCGCCGTTGCTGGGTCTGCTGATCGGCCTCGGAGTCGGGATCGACTACGCCCTGTTCATCGTGACCCGGCACCGCAAGGGCCTCAAACGCGGTCTGCCCGTCGCCGAGGCCGTGGAGAACGCCGTGGCGACCACGGGGCGGGCCGTCGTCTTCGCCGGAGCGACCGTGTGCATCGCACTGCTCGGCATGCTGGTCCTGCGTCTGTCGTTCCTCAACGGCGTGGCGGTCGCCGCCTGTCTGACGGTCCTCCTCACCGTCGCCGCGTCCGTGACCCTGCTGCCTGCGCTGCTGTCCTTCATCGGGATGCGTGCGCTGAGCCGACGCGAGCGCCGCCTGCTCGCCAGCCGCGGCCCCCGGCCCGAGCTCCCGACCGGTTTCGCCGCCCGCTGGTCCGCTTTCGTCGAGCGCCGTCCGAAGCTGCTGGGCGCGATCGCGGCCGTGGTGATGCTGGTGCTCGCGCTGCCCACGTTCTCGCTCCACCTCGGCACCTCCGACCAGGGCAACAACCCCGTGTCCAGCACCACCCGCAAGGCGTACGACCTGATCGCCGACGGCTTCGGGCCCGGCGTCAACGGCCCGCTCACCCTCGTCGCCGAACTCGACGGTGCCGACGACCGGCTGGCGCTGAACGGGCTCCCGAACACGCTTCGGGGCACCCCGGGCATCGCGTCCGTCGGGCCCGTCACGTACAACGGCAGCGCCGACACCGCCTTCCTCACGGTCGTGCCGGAGACGTCGCCGCAGTCGCAGGAGACCAGCGCACTCGTCGACCGGCTCCGCGACACCGTCCTGCCGGTCGCCGAGAGCGGTACGTCGCTGGACGTCCACGTCGGCGGGGTGACCGCGAGCTACGACGACTTCGCCGGGGTCATCGTGGGCAAGCTGCCCCTGTTCGTCGGGGTCGTCATCGCGCTCGGCTGTCTGCTTCTGCTCCTTGCCTTCCGGTCCCTCGGCATCCCGCTCAAGGCGGCCCTGATGAACGTGGCGGCCGTCGCCTCCGCCTTCGGCGTCGTCGTCGCCGTCTTCCAGTGGGGCTGGGGCAGCGATCTGCTCGGCCTGGGCAGCGCCGGCCCGATCGAACCGTTCCTGCCCGTGATCATGGTCTCGGTGCTCTTCGGGCTGTCGATGGACTACCAGGTCTTCCTCGTCAGCCGGATGTACGAGGAATGGCTGGAGACCAAGGACAACCGGCGGGCCGTCCGGATCGGCCTGGCCGAGACCAGCCGCGTGATCAACTCCGCGGCAATCATCATGATCTCCGTGTTCCTCGCGTTCGTCCTCAGCGGCGACCGGGTCATCGCCATGTTCGGCATCGGCCTCGCCGCCGCCGTCGCCCTGGACGCCTTCGTCCTCCGTACGCTCCTCGTGCCCGCGCTCATGCACCTGCTGGGCGGTGCCAACTGGTGGCTGCCCCGATGGCTGGACCGGCGGCTGCCGCGTATCAGCATCGAAGCTCCCGAGAGCCGCACCCGCCCCCAGGCGAAGATCCCCGGAGTGCGGGTGAACGAGGACAGTCCGCTCGCGCGGTAGTCCGACACGCCCACGTCCCGCACCACCGGGACCGGGATCACAGGGCCGGGATCACCGGCTGTCGGACCTCCGGGTCCCGCACCACCGGGTCCCGCACCACCGTGAATCCGACACCACGACTGTGAAGGAGCGGCACGTTCTTCATATCCCTCGGAGACGGCGCTGAGCTGCAGCCCATCGGCCCTTGGCAGTCCGAGGAGTTCCTCGCCCATGTCGAGCGGGCCCGTGAGTACGCCGGGCCCTGGGTGCCGTTCATGGTCGGAGTGACCGATCGCGAATCGGCCCGCTCCTTCCTCCAGAACTTCGCCGACAGGCAGGCCGCCGACACCGGCAGTCTCTACGTGATCCGGCACGACGGCACCCTCGTCGGCGGAGCGCTCTTCCGGGTCTTCGACACCCGGACCGAGTCCTGCGAGGTCGGCGTCCGGCTGGAGCCGGCCGCGGCCGGCCGCGGACTGATCACCCGTGCCGTCGACCACCTCGTCGACCGGGCCGTGGACGAGCGCGGCACGCACCGCGTCGAACGGCTCGCCTCCTCCGCCGACCACCGCTCCACCGGTGTCGCCGAGCGACTCGGCTTCACCCGTGGCGGAGTCCTGCGCGAGAGCTTCCCCTGGCAGGGCATCCGCCACGACATGGAGGTCTGGTCCGTCCTCGCGCCCGAATGGCGCGAACGACGCGCAGCGATGGACCACCACTGAGTTCCGACGGGGGTGCCTTAGGGCGGACCGGGGCACCGGGCCCGGCGGTCTAAGGCGCCGCGGCCGCAAAGATGCGGCACTCTCCCGATGTGGTCGCACCCCCTGGGAGACGAGAGTTGAGGCATCGCAGAACGCGAGGCTCCCACGAGCCGCCGAAACCTCGTCCTCAGGAGAACCCCATGCTCGACTACGAGTTCCACAAGCTGCACCAGGCCGAGTTGATCCGCCGTGCCGACGAAGAGCGGCTGGCCCGCCAAGTGCGCCGGAACCGCCGGTCCGGCAAGAACGAACCCGAAGGGCGGGTGAGTGCGCGGGGCGGGTTGGAGCGGGCCGCCTGAGGCCCGCACCGTGACGGTCGTCCCGACGACGGCAGCCTCGGCTGCCGGTGCCGTCGCCGCCGCGATAACCGGTGCCGCCCGAGCGGACGGATGTGCGATGCTCGGCGGCGTGGAGACCAGGTCCGTCAGCCCCGTCTTCGTCGGCCGCGCCGGCGAACTGACCACACTCACCGATGGGCTCGCCCGCGCCGCAGCGGGCGAGCCGCAGGCGTTTCTCATCGGCGGCGAGGCCGGCGTGGGCAAGACACGGCTCATCGAGGAGTTCCGCGACGAGGCCTGCCGCGGGGAGGTCGTCCTCGCCATCGGCGGCTGTGTCGAGATCGGCGCCGACGGGCTGCCCTTCGCCCCCTTCTCCACTGCCCTGCGGAGCCTGTTTCGGCAGCTCCCGGACAAGTTCGCCGCGGCGGCCGCCGGGCGTGAGGAGGAACTCGCCAGACTCCTCCCCGAGGTGGGCGACTCGTCGCGCCAACCGGGCAGGCACGACGAGGAGAGCATGGCCCGGCTCTTCGAACTCACCGTCCGCCTCCTGGAGCAGCTGGCCGCCGAGCGCACCGTCGTGGTCGTGCTGGAGGACCTGCACTGGGCCGACGCCTCCACCCGCCATCTCCTCGCCTACCTCTTCCGCACCCTGCGGCGCGGCCGGCTCGTCGTCATCGCCACCTACCGCGCCGACGACATCCACCGCCGCCACCCTCTGCGGCCCCTCCTCGCCGAACTCGACCGGCTGCGCACCGTCCAGCGCATCGAGGTCCCCCGCTTCAGCCGGGACGAGGTCGCCCGCCAGATGGCCGGAATCCTCGCCGCCGAGCCCGCCCAGTCCCTCGTCGACGACATCTTCGAACGCTCCGACGGCAACGCCTTCTTCGTCGAGGAACTCGCCGTCGCCACGCACAACGGCAACTCCTGCTCCGGACTGACCGACTCCCTGCGCGATCTGCTGCTCGTCCGCGTCGAAGGGCTGCCCCAGTACGCCCAGCGAGTCGCCAGGGTCGTCGCCGAAGGCGGATCCACCGTCGAGTACCCACTGCTGGCCGCCGTCGTCGGGCTGGGCGAGGACGAGCTGATCGAGGCACTGCGGGCGGCCGTGGGCGCCAACATCCTGCTCGCCACCCCGGACGGGGACGGCTACCGCTTCCGTCACTCGCTCGTGCGCGAGGCCGTCAGCGACGATCTGCTCCCCGGCGAACGCTCGCGGCTGAACCGCCGCTACGCCAAGGCGCTGGAAGCCGACCCGGCGCTCGTACCCGCCGACCAGCGCGCCGCCCGGCTCGCCAGCTACTGGTACCACGCCCACGACGCGGCCAAGGCCCTCCCCGCCGTCCTCCTCGCCTCCGTCGAGGCGAGGAGGCGGCACGCCTACTCCGAGCAACTCGGGCTGTTGGAACGGGCGATGGAGCTGTGGGACGACGCCCCCGAAGACGTGCGGATCGACCTGCGGCCCGCCGACTACGCCGAGGTGTACCCTCCGTGCGGCTGCGACCCGGCCACCACCCCCCTGCGCTACCTCGACCTCATGGCCGAGGCCGCGGTCGCGGGCCGGCACAGCGGCGAGAGGGAACGCGCCCTGACGATCACCAAGCGGGCGCTGCGGCTGCTGGAGCGGGAGAACGACGCGCTGCGCGCGGCCTGGTTCTGGGTGCAGCGCTCCCGGCTGATACAGAGCCAGGGCCGAGGCGACGGCTGGAGGGAACTCGCCACCGCGCAGGAGCTGATGCGCGGACTCCCGCCGTCCGAGGTGCACGCAGAGGTCCTCGCCAGTGTCGCCGGCTGGTCCATGCTGCACGAACCCGGGCCCGACGCCCTCGCCGCCGCCGAACGCGCCGTCGAGTACGCCCGCATGGTCGGTGCCCGCGAGATCGAGATGACGGCCCGGATCACCCTGGGCGGCCTGATGGTCGACGCGGGTGACGTCGAGGCCGGCCTCGCCGATCTGTACGAGGTCAAGGACCGCGTCGTCGAACTGGGCTTCGCTTCCCTGGTGGGCCGCAGCCATGTCAACCTCCCCTCCAGCCTGGAAGGCGTCGGCCGATCCGGGGAAGCGGTCCGCATCCTCGAAGAAGGCCTTGTCCTGTCCAGGAAGTACGGACTGCTGGACGTCGAAGCGTGGGTGTGGGGCAATCTGTCCGAATCGCTGTACGCCCTCGGACGCTGGGACGAGGCGGCGGAGGCCGCCGGGCAGGCCGAGCGCTTCGGGCACAGCGGCCAGCCGCGCGGCGCGGGGGCCGGACGGCTCGCCTATCTGGCGCTCGCCCGGGGCGACATGGCCGAGGCCGCCCGGCGGCTCGCCGCCGCCCAGGACCACTACGGCACCCACGACCCGCAGCCGCAGCAGTCGCTGCCCCTCGCCCGCATCGCGGTCGGCGTCGCCGCCGGCGAGGGCCGCATTCTCGACGCCCGTGCCGAACTGGACCGGGCCGTGGCCGCCGGCTTCCCGCCCGGCACCCAGCGCTATGCCTGGCCGCTCCTGCTCTCCGCCGCCGTCGCCGAGGCCGACATCCGCGGGCTGCCCGCCGCCGCGCCGGGCCGCGCCGAAGCCCTGTCCCGCATCAAGCGCGCCGCCAAGGCACTCCCCACCTGCGCGGCGGTCTGGACGGCCTACGAACAGTGGCTCCACGCCGAACTCCTGCGCGCCGAGGACCGGGACACCCCTGACACCTGGGCCGCGGTGCTGGCCGCCTTCGCCACGGTCGACCGCCCTTACGACGTGGCCCGCGTGCGCCACCGCACCGCCGAGGCGCTGCTGGCCGCCGGGGAGCGCGAGAGCGCGGCCGAGCTCCTGAGCCGGGCCCACGAGACCGCCGAGCGCCTCGGAGCCCGTCCGCTCGCCGAGGCCGCCACGCTGCTCGCCCAGCGCGCCCGCCTACGGCTCACCGGTCCCGGCGCCGAGGCCCTCCCCGCCCCTGCCGCACCCGCCCCGGCCGAAGACCTCGGGCTGACCCCCCGCGAACAGGACGTGCTGCGCCTGGTCGCGGCGGGCCGTACCAACCGCCAGATCGCCGAGGAGCTCTACATCTCACCCAAGACCGCAAGCGTCCATGTCTCCAACATCCTGGCCAAGCTGGGCGTGACCGGACGAGGCGAGGCAGCGGCGCTCGCCCATCGCCTCCACCTGTTCCCCGCGACAGCCTGAGCGCGCGGCACCGCGCCACACGGCACCCGTGACCGGGCGAGACCCCTCGACGCCCGGTGCCGCCCGACGGGCTCGCGCCGTCCTCAACGCCCGGTGGGCCGGGGCTGCCCGTCCTCGATCGCCGCACGGGCGGAAGTCGGCCCGCTGGGTCAGGCCTCCGGGTGCTCGCGCCGCGTGCGTATGACGACCTTCCCGGAGGCCAGGTCTATCTCGCCGTGCCCCGGATCGCCGTCGCCGACGTCCACCCGAGTGAGCTGCAGCCGGTTGCGCTCGTCGTCGGTGTGCTTACGGCCGGGCGCGAAAAGCTCTTCGATCAGATTGAACACAAGCCGCCCACCTCTCACTTCACCTCGAGCCGCAGGATTCGGTCGTCCCCCGCCTCGGGTGTGCCCCTGGTGTCCGTCTCACTGGTGACCAGCCAGACAGCCGAGGCGCCGCCGGCCCCGCCGACCGGCAGGACCGTACGCAGACGGCCGTACTCCCCCTGGAGGAACGCCTGGGGCTCCGCGGAACGTTCCGCACCGGACAGCGGGATCCGCCAGAGGCGCTCGCCCCTCAGGCCCGCCATCCATATCGAGCCCTGTGCATAGGCGATGCCGCTCGGCGACGCGTCCTCCGTCCGCCACTGGGCCACCGGGTCCACGAAGCCCGACCTGCCGCGCTTGCCCTCGACCTCCGGCCAGCCGTAGTTCTTTCCGGGCTCGACGAGATTCAGCTCATCCCACGTGTCCTGCCCGAATTCGGCCGCCCACAGCCGCTTCTCGGAGTCCCAGGCGAGGCCCTGCACATTGCGGTGCCCGTACGAATACACCACCGAGTCCGCCGAGGGATTGCCGTGCACCGGCTGCCCGTCCGGGGTCATCCGGAGGATTTTGCCGCCCAGCGAATCCTTGTCCTGGGCCAGCCCTCTGTCACCCGTCTCGCCCGTGCCCGCGTACAGCATCCTGTCCGGGCCGAACGCGATCCGGCCGCCGTTGTGGACGACCCCCTTCGGGATGCCCCGCAGGATCGTGTCGGGCGCTCCGAGCTGCTGCCCGGCGGGCTTCCTCTCGTCGTACAGCATGCGGGCGATGCGGTTGTCCGACTCCGTCGTGAAGTACGCGTACACCAGATGGTCCGAGGCGAACGACGGGGAGACGGCCAGGCCCATCAGACCGCCCTCACCGGCCGGTGCGACGCCCGGCACCGACCCGATCTCGGACTTCTTGCCGCTCTCCACGTCGATGCGCGTGATCGTGCCCTCGTCGCGCGAGGACACCAGCAGATCGCCGTCGGGAAGCGCCGCCAGGCCCCATGGCGACTTCAGGTCCTCGGCCAGGGTGGCCGCCACCTCCACCGACCCCTTCGCCGGCGGGGCCTTCGGAGGGGTGCCGCCGGCCGTGGCGGACGAGGAGGCCGGGCGCGAGGGGGCGTCCTGGCCGCTGCCGCCCGCCTGATCCGCGGGGCCGTCGGACGAGCACCCGGCGGCGAGCAGGAGGGCGGCAGCGGCCAGCACGGCCGTCACAGCTGGACGTGGCACTGAACTTGTCCCTTCGCCGGGTGATCGGTCTGTGCGATCTCCGTGAGCCGCACGTCTACTGTTCATACACCGCAGCACCGCCCGAGGTTCCCGATCTCCGCCCACGATCCCGACGACGAGCCGGCGACGGACACGACCGGAGGTCAGTCCCAGGATCCCCTGGCCGGTGGCAGTCCCGCGATCTCGGCGACGTCCCGCTCGCTCAGCTCGAGGTCCGCGGCCGCCGCGTTCTCCACGGCCCAGCACTCCCGCTTGGCCCCCGGCACCGGCACCACGTGCGGTCCGCGCCCCAGCACCCACGCCAGCGCCACCTGCGCGGGAGTCGTCGAGGGACCGTGGCGCTCCGCGACCCGCCGGAGCCCTGCCACCAGCGGCTGGTTCGCCGCCATCATCTCCGCGGTGAAACGGGGATGCCGCGCCCGCGGATCGTCCGGCTCGAAGCCCTCCCCGGGCGTGAGCCTTCCCGTCAGGAAGCCGTTGCCCAGCGGCATCGCCGCGAGGAAACCCACACCGCGGGCCTCGCACCAGGGCAGCAGCTGCGACAGCGCCTCGGGCGACCACACCGACAGCTCCGCCTCCACCGCGCTGACCGGGAAGACCTGCTGCACCTGCTCCAACTGGCGGATCGTTCCCTCGTACAGTCCTCCCGCCGGCCCCCTCGCCGCCGCCGGCGCCGCTCTCGGTGCCGCCGACCCCGGGAACGCGGGAGATCCCGCGGCCCCCGCACCCGGCCTCCGCGTCGCGCGCGCACCCACCGCGCAGAACCCGAGCGCCCGCACCTTGCCCGCGGACACCAACTCCGCCATCGCGCCCCAGGTCTCCTCCACCGGAACCTCCGGGTCCGCCCGGTGGAGCTGGTAGAGGTCGATCACATCGGTCCCGAGCCGCCGCAGCGACGCGTCGCACGCCCGCCGCACATAAGCCGGCCGTCCATTGGCGACGAGGTGCTGCTCGCCGACCAGCAGACCGACCTTCGTCGACACGAAGGCGTCGGCGCGCCGCTCCTTCAGTGCCCGGCCGAGCAGCAGCTCGTTGGTGAACGGCCCGTACATGTCGGCCGTGTCGAGCAGATTCACACCGACGTCGAGCGCGGCGTTCACCGTGCGCAACGAGCGGTCACCACGCTGTTGCGAGGTGGTGTACGCCCAGCTCATCGGCATACAACCAAGGCCGATCGCGCCCACCTCGAGCGCCGCCGCACCGATTGTCCTGCGCTCCACCTGCTCGTACCCCTCCTTGTGCCGCCCCCAAAACTAACCTCTGTCCTCCGCCGCACTTCGCATAGCCTCGTGACCATGACTGCAACGGACGTATGGCTCCCCATTCCGGCCGACGAGATCGAGGGACTCCCCGCTTCCTCCGACGCAGGACTCAACTACCGCTACTGGGACGGCGGTCAGGACTATCCCGCCGACCCCGCCGACTGCGCCTTCTACGTTGTCCCGTACATGAGGGGCACGGAGGTCGCCGTGCGACCCATGGCCGCCATGACGTCCGTGCAGGTCGTCCAGACCCTCTCGGCCGGTATCGACCATGTGCAGTCCGGCCTCGGCTCGCTGCCCGCGGGCGTGCTCCTGTGCAACGCCAAGGGCGTCCACGAGGCGAGCACGGCCGAGCTGGCCCTCGCGCTGACCCTGGCGTCCCTTCGCGGCATCCCCGGCTTCGTGGAGGGCCAGCAGCGGGAGGAGTGGCGGGCCGGCATCTATTCGGCACTCGCCGACAAGTCCGTGCTCATCGTCGGATACGGCTCGATCGGCGCGGCCGTCGAGGACCGGCTCGTGCCCTTCGAGTGCGCGCGGGTGGCGCGCGTCGCGCGCTCGGCACGCACCACAGAGCGCGGTGAGGTGCACCCACTCGCCGAACTTCCGGGGCTGCTCCCTGACGCGGACGTAGTGATCCTCTCGACGCCGCTCACCACGGCCACTCACCACCTCGTGGACGCGGGCTTCCTGGCCCGGATGAAGGACGGCGCCCTTCTGGTGAACGTCGCCCGTGGGCCGGTCGTCGACACCAAGGCGCTGCTCACGGAGCTGGAGAGCGGCCGGATCACCGCCGCACTCGACGTCACCGATCCGGAGCCGCTGCCTGCCGGGCACCCCCTCTGGCACGCTCCGGGCGTGCTGATCAGCCCTCATGCCGGCGGCCCCACCTCGGCGTTCATGCCGCGCGCCAAGCGCCTGCTGGCCGGGCAACTCACGCGGTTCGCGGCCGGAGAGCCTCTGCGCAACGTGGTCCTCACGACCGGGTAGCCGCCCGCTGCGGCGCTTCGACTGCCTCCGGACGCCCGTGAACCATCAGTGGTGCCGGTCCGTGAACCCCATCAGGGGACACCGCTCTGGACGCCGCCGGGGACTCGTTCGACACTCAGTGGAGTCGTACGGATGCACCCAGTGCCGACGGTATTCCAGATCGTCACGGAGAGTAGATAAACCCTGTCCCTGAGTGACGAGACTGGTGTATCGTCCCGAGTTGGGGGCTGCGTCGTGTACGGACGGCGCTGCGGAGCGACCAGACTTCGAGGGGGGCGACGGGCGATGCACGGCCAATGGACCAACGATCCGACGCGGCGAAGGTGCCGCCCACCAGTCCCGCGCGCGCCGCAGCACACCTCGAAGCGCGCCCCGAAGTGCCGCCTCCGCGGGCGGAGCCGGGTGAAAGCGCTGTCAGGGGCGGCGCGGTGAATGCCCAGGGCGCCCTCCTTGCCCGGCTGCCGGTCTCCGAGGGCGGCGGGAGCCTGCTGCCCCAGGTGCTGCTCGCCGTCGCCTGCGGGGGCTATGCCGCCGGGGCCGCCGTCGGCTGGGGGTCCGAGCAACTGGCGCTGATCATGGGTGACTTCGGGCTCAGCTTCGCCGCTCTCCTCGCCTCGGTCTCGTGCTTCCTCTTCGCCCGCTCGCGGTACAGCCGCTTTCGTCCCGCCTGGATGCTGTTCGCGGTCTCCTCCGCCATGGCCGCGTGCGGAAACGCGGTGTGGGGCTGGTACGAGGTGGTCCTCGGGCAGGCGGTGCCGAGCCCGTCCCTCGCCGACCTGTTCTTCCTCTGCTTCGCGCCACCGGCGATCGTCGGGCTGCTCGTCCTGGCCAAGCGCCCCGTCACCAGGGCCGGCTGGGTCTGCCTCGCGCTCGACGCGTGGCTGATCGGCGGCTCGCTGCTGACGCTCTCCTGGAGCCTCGCGCTCGCCCACACGGCGCACTTCCAGGGAGAGAGCGTGGCGGAAGCGGCGCTCTCGCTCGCCTATCCGCTGCTTGACATCGTGCTCGTGAGCATGGTGCTCGCGCTGCACTTCCGGCGGTCGAACGCGAACCGGTCGGCGGTCAACACCGCCATCGCCGCCCTCGCCCTGACCGTCTTCTGCGACGCGCTGTTCACCTCGCCGCTGCTGCGGGAGCACTACCGCTCGGGCCAGCTGCTCGACGCCGGCTGGTTCGCGGGCTCGCTCCTCCTCGCGTACGCGCCCTGGGGAGCACGCCGTACGGAGGCGACCACCACGCTCCCGCGCGGCCCCCGACCCGCGAGCCACACGGCGTTCAGTCGTCCCATCGCCGGCTCGCTCGCCGCGCTCACCCCGTATCTGGCGGCCGCGGTCTGCACCCTCGGGATCCTTTACAACGTCATCGAGGACCGAAGGGTCGACCGCGTGGTGGTCCTCACCGGCTGCACGGTCGTGCTCGCCCTGGTCATCCGGCAGGGCATCATGCTGCTCGACAACATCTCCCTCACCCACGAACTGGCGCAGAAGGAGAACCACTTCCGCTCCCTCGTGCAGGGCTCCAGCGACGTCATCATGATCGCGGCGCCGACCGGCGTACTCCGCTACGTGAGCCCCGCCGCCGCGGGTGTGTACGGGCGCGACGCGAACGAGCTCATCGGCTCCGAACTGGCCTCGCTCATCCACCCCGAGGACATCGGTCGCGTCGTCCACGAAGTGCGCCGGTTTCTGGCCGCTCCTCCCTCGGAGGAGCCCACGACCCGGATCGAGTGCCGCTTCCGGTCAGGCACCGGCCAGTGGCTGAATGTCGAGTCCACGGTCAACCGCCACCAGGGCGGTCTGATCTTCAACAGCCGGGACGTCACCGAACGCGTACGCCTCCAGGCCCAGTTGCAGCACAACGCCGAGCACGACCCGCTCACCGACCTGCCCAACCGCGCGCTGTTCACCGAGCGGGTGCGTCAGGCACTCGGCGGCCGCCGCGCCGGTGACGCCGGTACGGCCGTGCTCTTCATCGACCTGGACGGCTTCAAGGGAGTGAACGACCGCCTGGGCCACCAGGCCGGCGACGAGCTGTTGATCCAGGCCGCCCGGCGCCTCCAGGAGTCCGTGCGGGCGGGTGACACCGCGGCCCGGCTCGGCGGCGACGAGTTCGCCGCCCTCATCCTCGGTGACGGCAGCCGGGACCCGTCCGGCCGTCAGTACGAGGTGCACGAGATCGCCGACCGGCTCCGTCTCATGCTGTCGCAGCCGTACCGCGTCGAGGGCAACGAAGTGCGGGTCGCCGCGTCCATCGGCGTCGCCTTCGCCGAGCCCGGCATCAGCGCGGGCGACCTCCTGCGCAACGCCGACCTGGCCATGTACCGGGCCAAGGCGGGCGGCAAGGACCGCGTCGAGCTGTACGCGCCCCAGATGCAGGCCGAGGTCGTGCGCCGCGCCGAGCTGGCCACGCGGCTGCGCGCAGCCCTCCACGACGGCGAGTTCGCCCTGCTCCACCAGCCGGTCGTGAGCCTGGCCACCGGCCGGATCACCTGCGTCGCGGCCCAGGCGCGCTGGCGATCGGCGCAGGGCATCCTCTTCACACCGGCCGAGTTCCTCCGGGTCGCCGCCGAAGACAGCGACCGCACCGCCGAGCTCGGCCGCTGGCAGTTGGAGGAGGCCGTCCAGCAGGCCGCCGAGCGCAGCCGCCTCGGTCACGAGATCCCGGTCTTGATCCGGCTCTCCGCCCGCGGACTGCTGGACCGGTCCGTGCCCCTCGGCTCGATCGAGGCCCTGCTCACCCGCCACGGGCTGGCCTCAGGCGCCCTCGTGATCGAGCTTGCCGACAGCGACCCCCGCATCTCCTTCGACGAGCTGGAGCAACGCCTCGTCGTCCTGCGCCGCCTCGGCGTACGGATCGCCCTGGACGGCTTCGGCAGCGGTTATGCCGCGATCAACGCGCTGCGCCGGCTCCCCGTCGACGTACTGAAACTCGACCGGGGCCTGGTCGAGGGCATCGTGGAGTCCGCCAGGCTGCACAAGATCACCGCGGGGCTGCTCCGGATCGCCTGCGATCTCGGCATGCAGTCCGTGGCGGACGGCGTGGACGCGCCGGAGCAGGTGCTGGCCCTGCGTGCCATGGGGTGCAGCCATGGCCAGGGGATGGCGTTCTCGGGGCCGCTGGACGAGCACAGGCTGCGCCGCGCCCTGGTCCGTGGCGAGTACCCGGTGCCCGGGGGAGCGGCCCTGCCGGTCCTCACCGGGAGCTCCCTGCCGGCACGCCGTTCCGCGCCCACGGGCGCCGAGCTCGTCGGGCGTCCGCCGATCCGCTCAAATAATGAGACGCCCGTCCCACCCGCTTGACAGTGGTAGTGCGCCGGGGGGAGGGTCTGTGCCATGCGCACCCGAATTCTCGTACTTGGAAAGCGCGTCGGCTGAAGCAGGGCCCTCTGGGCTCTGTAGACCGCACCGGCGCGCTCCCCTCGCTTGCCTCACGGCACGAGGGGTTTTTTGTTGCACTGGATCTTCCCAAAACCCCGCAAAATCCCCCACGAGACCCCCGCTGGAACCCCAGCTCCGAGACCCGCACACACCCTCAGCTTCGAGAAGAGAATGCCGATGACCGAGCAGGCCACCGGGGCCCACCATCCGCAGCCGCGGGCCCGAAACGGCGGACAGACCTCCGCCACCGTTGAGCACGTCACGGGCGCGCAGTCCCTCATCCGCTCTCTCGAGGAAGTCGGGGCCGACACCGTGTTCGGTATCCCCGGCGGCGCCATCCTCCCCGCGTACGACCCGCTGATGGACTCGACCAAGGTCCGCCACATCCTGGTCCGCCACGAGCAGGGCGCGGGCCACGCCGCCACCGGCTATGCGCAGGCCACGGGCAAGGTCGGCGTGTGCATGGCCACCTCGGGGCCGGGCGCCACCAACCTGGTCACGCCGATCGCCGACGCCCACATGGACTCCGTCCCGCTCGTCGCGATCACCGGCCAGGTGGCCAGCAGGGCCATCGGCACGGACGCCTTCCAGGAGGCGGACATCTGCGGCATCACGATGCCGATCACCAAGCACAACTTCCTGGTCACCAAGGCCGAGGACATTCCGAGGACGATCGCCGAGGCCTTTCACATCGCCTCCACCGGCCGCCCGGGACCGGTCCTCGTCGACATCGCCAAGGACGCCCTGCAGGCGCGGACGACGTTCAGCTGGCCGCCGCAGACCGACCTCCCCGGGTACCGGCCGGTCACCAAGCCGCACGCCAAGCAGATCCGCGAGGCGGCGAAGCTGATCACCCAGGCCAAGCGCCCGGTCCTGTACGTCGGCGGCGGCGTCCTCAAGGCCGGCGCCACCGCCGAGCTCAAGGTCCTCGCGGAGCTCACCAACACCCCCGTCACCACCACCCTGATGGCGCTGGGCGCGTTCCCCGACAGCCACCCGCTGCACGTGGGAATGCCGGGCATGCACGGTTCGGTCACCGCCGTCACCGCGCTGCAGAAGGCCGACCTGATCGTCGCCCTCGGCGCCCGCTTCGACGACCGCGTCACCGGAAAGCTGGACAGCTTCGCCCCGTACGCCAAGATCGTCCATGCCGACATCGACCCGGCCGAGATCGGCAAGAACCGGGCCGCGGACGTCCCGATCGTCGGTGACGCCCGCGAGGTCATCGCCGACCTGGTCCAGGCCGTCCAGGCCGAGCACACCGAGGGCAACACCGGCGACTACACCGCCTGGTGGAACGATCTCAACCGCTGGCGCGAGACCTACCCGCTCGGCTACGAGACGCCGGACGACGGCAGCCTCGCCCCGCAGCAGGTCATCCAGCGCATCGGCCGGCTGGCACCGGAGGGCACGATCTTCGCCGCCGGCGTCGGCCAGCACCAGATGTGGGCGGCCCACTTCATCGACTACGAGAGGCCGGCCACCTGGCTGAACTCGGGCGGTGCGGGAACCATGGGCTACGCCGTCCCGGCCGCGATGGGCGCCAAGGCCGGTATGCCGGACCGCGCCGTCTGGGCGATCGACGGCGACGGCTGCTTCCAGATGACCAACCAGGAACTGGTCACCTGTGCGCTGAACGACATCCCGATCAAGGTCGCGATCATCAACAACGGCGCGCTCGGCATGGTCCGCCAGTGGCAGACCCTCTTCTACAACGAGCGATACTCGAGCACCGTGCTGCACGCCGACGACACCGGCCACCACACCGCAGGCTCCCAGGTCGGCGCGAGCCAGGCGCCCCGCAAGGGCACCCGCGTCCCGGACTTCGTCAAGCTGTCCGAGGCCATGGGCTGTGTGGCCCTGCGCTGTGAGGACCCGGCGGATCTGGACAAGGTCATCGCCGAGGCCAACGCGATCAACGACCGCCCCGTCGTGATCGACTTCATCGTCCACGAGGACGCCATGGTGTGGCCGATGGTCGCCGCCGGCACCTCCAACGACGAGGTCATGGCCGCGCGCGGCGTCCGCCCCGACTTCGGCGACAACGAAGACGACTGAGCGAGCAGAGAGAGACACAACGACCATGTCCAAGCACACGCTCTCCGTCCTGGTGGAGAACACCCCGGGCATCCTGGCCAGGATCGCCGCCCTGTTCTCCCGTCGCGGCTTCAACATCGACTCGCTCGCCGTCGGCGTCACCGAGCACCCCGACATCTCCCGCATCACGATCGTGGTCAATGTCGAGGACCTGCCGCTCGAGCAGGTGACCAAGCAGCTCAACAAGCTGGTCAACGTCCTGAAGATCGTCGAGCTGGAGCCCGGCGCCGCGATCCAGCGCGAGCTCGTCCTGGTGAAGGTCCGCGCCGACAACGAGACCCGCTCCCAGATCGTCGAGATCGTCCAGCTCTTCCGCGCCAAGACCGTGGACGTCTCGCCCGAGGCCGTCACCATCGAGGCCACCGGATCGAGTGACAAGCTCGACGCCATGCTGAAGATGCTGGAGCAGTTCGGCATCAAGGAGCTGGTCCAGTCCGGCACGATCGCCATAGGACGTGGTGCGCGGTCCATCACGGACCGCAGCCTGCGGGCCCTCGACCGCAGCGCGTAACGGGCGCCGGCGGCAGCGCCCCGTCCGGCCCCGCCCGGATACCGAGACCCTCGAACCCCCTCGTCCCTCCCCGCCGTACGGTGGGACGCAAAGCCAGCAAGACCAGTCAACAAGGAGAAACCCAGTGGCCGAGCTGTTCTACGACGACGACGCCGACCTGTCCATCATCCAGGGCCGCAAGGTCGCGGTCATCGGTTACGGCAGCCAGGGCCACGCCCACGCGCTGTCGCTCCGTGACTCCGGTGTGGACGTCCGCGTCGGTCTGCACGAGGGGTCCAAGTCCAAGGCCAAGGCCGAGGAGCAGGGCCTGCGCGTGGTGACGCCGTCGGAGGCTGCCGCCGAGGCCGACGTCATCATGATCCTCATCCCGGACCCGATCCAGGCCCAGGTCTACGAGGAGTCCATCAAGGACAACCTGAAGGACGGCGACGCGCTGTTCTTCGCCCACGGCTTCAACATCCGCTTCGGCTTCATCAAGCCCCCGGCCGGTGTGGATGTCGCCCTGGTCGCCCCGAAGGGCCCGGGCCACCTGGTGCGCCGCCAGTACGAGGAGGGCCGCGGCGTTCCGGCGATCGCCGCCGTCGAGCAGGACGCGACCGGGGGCGCCTTCGCCCTCGCCCTCTCCTACGCCAAGGCCATCGGCGGCACCCGTGCCGGCGTCATCAAGACGACCTTCACCGAGGAGACGGAGACCGACCTCTTCGGCGAGCAGGCCGTCCTGTGCGGCGGTGCCTCGGCGCTGGTCAAGGCGGGCTTCGAGACCCTGGTCGAGGCCGGCTACCAGCCGGAGATCGCCTACTTCGAGTGCCTCCACGAGCTGAAGCTGATCGTGGACCTCATGTACGAGGGCGGCCTGGCGAAGATGCGCTGGTCGGTCTCCGAGACCGCCGAGTGGGGCGACTACGTCACCGGCCCGCGCATCATCACGGACCAGACCAAGGCCGAGATGAAGAAGGTCCTCGCCGAGATCCAGGACGGCACGTTCGCCAAGAACTGGATGGACGAATACCACGGCGGCCTGAAGAAGTACAACGAGTACAAGACGCAGGACGAGAACCACCTGCTCGAGACCACCGGCAAGGAGCTCCGCAAGCTCATGAGCTGGGTCGACAACGAGGAGGCGTAAGCCTCTGCGCGGCGGGTCCTCCGGGGCCCGCCGCTTCCCGTTGGACATGCAGTCCAACCACGGACGGGTGATCCTTCCGTCAAGGCGGAAAACCAGCCCTCCGACACCACTAGAGTGGTCAACAAACGCGTCAGGTCAGGCCCACAGCGTCGTGCGTCTTCCACGCGGCTAGCCCCCTCCACCGCCAGCGGCCGTCGGGACGGCCGTCCGCATTGGACCAGTGAGGACTCACGTGAGCACTGCGCCCCGTAAACCCGTTGTACTCATTGCCGAAGAGCTGTCGCCCGCGACGGTGGACGCGCTCGGTCCGGACTTCGAGATCCGGCACTGCAACGGCGCGGACCGCGCCGAGCTGATCCCTGCCGTCACCGATGCGGACGCGATCCTCGTCCGCTCCGCCACCAAGGTCGACGCCGAGGCCATCGCCGCCGCGAGCAGGCTGAAGGTCGTTGCCCGTGCCGGTGTCGGTCTGGACAACGTGGACGTCTCCGCCGCCACCAAGGCCGGCGTGATGGTCGTCAACGCCCCGACGTCCAACATCGTGACCGCCGCCGAGCTCGCCTGCGGTCTGATCGTCGCCACGGCGCGCAACATCCCCCAGGCCAACACCGCCCTGAAGAACGGCGAGTGGAAGCGCTCCAAGTACACGGGTGTGGAGCTCAGCGAGAAGATCCTCGGCGTCGTCGGTCTCGGCCGCATCGGTGTGCTGGTCGCCCAGCGGATGTCCGCCTTCGGCATGAAGATCGTCGCGTACGACCCGTACGTACAGCCTGCGCGTGCCGCGCAGATGGGCGTCAAGCTCCTCTCCCTCGACGAGTTGCTCGAGGTCTCGGACTTCATCACGGTCCACCTCCCCAAGACCCCCGAGACGCTCGGTCTGATCGGCGACGAGGCGCTGCACAGGGTCAAGCCGACCGTCCGCATCGTCAATGCCGCGCGCGGCGGGATCGTCGACGAGGAGGCGCTGTACTCGGCGCTCAAGGAGGGCCGGGTCGCGGGCGCGGGTCTCGATGTGTACGCGAAGGAGCCGTGCACGGACTCCCCGCTGTTCCAGTTCGACCAGGTCGTCTGCACCCCGCATCTCGGTGCCTCCACGGGCGAGGCGCAGGAGAAGGCCGGTATCTCGGTCGCCACGTCGGTGCGCCTCGCGCTCGCCGGTGAGCTGGTGCCGGACGCGGTCAACGTCCAGGGCGGTGTCATCGCCGAGGACGTCCGCCCGGGTCTGCCGCTCGCCGAGAAGCTCGGCCGGATCTTCACCGCGCTGGCCGGCGAGGTCGCGGTCCGTCTCGATGTCGAGGTGTACGGCGAGATCACGCAGCACGACGTCAAGGTGCTCGAACTGTCCGCGCTGAAGGGCGTGTTCGAGGACGTGGTCGACGAGACCGTGTCGTACGTGAACGCGCCGCTGTTCGCGCAGGAGCGTGGCGTCGAGGTCCGCCTCACCACCAGCTCGGAGTCCCCGGACCACCGCAATGTGGTGACCGTGCGCGGCACGCTCGCCGACGGCGAGGAGGTCGCGGTCTCCGGCACGCTGGCCGGCCCCAAGCACCTCCAGAAGATCGTCGCGGTCGGGGACTACGACGTGGACCTGGCACTGGCCGACCACATGGTTGTGCTGCGCTACGAGGACCGTCCGGGTGTCGTCGGCACGGTCGGCCGGATCCTCGGCGAAGCCGGGCTGAACATCGCGGGCATGCAGGTCTCGCGCCAGTCGGAGGGCGGCGAGGCGTTGGTCGTGCTGACCGTCGACGACACCGTGCCGCAGTCCGTGCTGAACGAGATCGCCGAGGAGATCGGCGCGGCGTCGGCCCGTTCGGTGAACCTGGTCCACTGATCCGCGGGGGCCATCGCGGCCCTGGATCCCCGCCCCGGCCGCTGGACGCTTGTTTTATACGGGTGTCTAGCGGCCGGGTACGCTGCTTTCATGGGACACCGCGAAGAGTTGCTCGAAGGTGCCAAGCACTGCCTGTTGGAGAAGGGCTACGGCCGGACGACCGCCCGGGACATCGTTGCCGCGTCCGGCACCAATCTGGCCTCCATCGGCTACCACTACGGCTCCAAGGACGCCCTGCTCCATCAGGCGTTCCTGGCACTGACCGAGGAGTGGGGCGAGGCGGTAGGGCCCGCGCGGACGGAGAACGCGGGCAGTGCGCCGGCTGACCCGTACGCCCGGTTCGAGGACCTCTGGGAGAAGGTCATCGAGGCCTTCGAGGAGAGCCGTAAGGTCTGGAAGCTCCAGCTGGAGGTCGTCACCCGGCTCGACGAGGACGAGGTGCTCCGCGACGCGATCAAGGAGCCTCAGCGGGAGGGCCGGCTCGGCATGGCGGAGGCCTTCCTGGGCAACGACCCGGAGGCCGACCCCGAGAAGGCCCGCGCGGCGGGGCTGCTCGTCCAGGCGCTGGTGGCGGGCGTGATGATCCAGTGGCTGGTCGACCCGGAGACGGCGCCGTCCGCGAGGGACCTCACCGAGGGACTCCGGGTGATCATGGGCGAGAAGGACTGACCCACGTCGCGGCCGCCCTGTGAAGCGTCTTGACCCGGGTGCGCTGCCCGGGTGCGGTGCCCGGGTGAGGCGGGGCCTGACGACATGTCGCGCTGATGCCACGGCACGCTCATGCTGCCGGTGGTCAACGGGATGAGGCCGACGGTGAATCGGGTCACGGAGTGATGCCGGCGAACATCCGAAGGGACCTCAGCCCGCCGACGGCTTCCGGGAGTGGGTGACGTACGGAAAGGCGCTCGGGGTCCGGTCCGCCGTCGCCGCCCGGGACCCGCCGGCGCCGCAGGTAGCCTCCGCGGGCTTCCCATCGCATCAGGACAGAGCCCCCCGTGCACGCCGCACGATCGAAAGTACGTACCGGCATCCCCGTGCTCTGCCGTCGACGTGTCGCTGGTCATCCTCGGCGTGAACGTCGGCGACATCCAGGACAAGGTGGTCCGCAGCGCGGTGATCCGCGACGCTCCTAGAGCCGGGCGGCCTTGAGGGCCATGTGGAGGAGGAGCCGGTCCTCGCCCTCGTCCAGGTCGAGTCCTGTCAGCTGCTCGACCCGCGAGAGGCGGTAGTAGAGCGTCTGCCGGTGGATCCCCAGGGTGGACGCCGCGCGGCCCGCCTGGCCCGCGCAGTCAAGGAACACCTCCGCCGTACGGGCCAGTTCGGCGTGCGCCGGCGTGAGGAGAGGGACCACCGCGGGGTCAGGGGACAGGGCCCGCGGGAGAGCGGTCAGCAGGCGGTACGGGCCGATCGAGGCCCAGTCGGCCACCGGGCCGAGCCGCGGCTGGGCGGTGGCGGCGCGTGCGGCGGAGGCGGCCTCGCTCCAGGAGGTGTTGAGGTCGCCGATGCCCCGGCGGGGAAGCGCGACGCCCGCGACGGCGCCGTCGCCGGCGGTGCCGCTCAGCCGGTTCGCGGCGGTGACGACGGGCGCGAGCACATCGGAGGCCCTCAGCCGCACCAGCGCGGCGAGTGCATGGCCGCCGCCGTCCGGAACGGGCTGAGCCGCCGCGGCACCGCTCCCGGCCCCGTTCGGCCCCGGGGCCGGCCCCGGCACCACCGGGACCCGCCGGGCCGCGGTGGCCCACTGGAGCGTGCACAGCGCCGACGCCCCCGGGACCGTGCGCGCCGAAGGCGCATCCTCCGACGGCCACGGAGCCACGCACACCACCGCGTGCAGCCCGTCCGCGGTCGGGCCGAGGGCCGACCGGAGAGCGGCGACCGCCATGTCGTACTGCCAGCCGCGTTCGGCCGTCAGCACCGCGCGGAACTCCCGCGAGAGGTCGGTGCCCGCCCGCTCCTCGTCCGCGAGGAGCCCGCCGATCCGCTCGGTCACCTCCATGGCCGCGGCCAGCCGGGCGGGCGTGGGACCTGGCTCGGCGTCGAGGAGCCAGACGTATCCGAGGACGATCCCGCGATGGCGGACCGGCAGACAGATCCGGTCGCGGAAGACCCCGGCCTCCGGGGCGGCCGGGATCCGTACGGGGCCGGTCGCGCGGGCGATGCCGAAGCCCTCGAACCAGGCGCGCACCGCCGGAGTGGACTTCCTGGTCAGGATCGAGCGCGTACGGACCGGGTCCATGGCGCTGTCGTCGTCGCTGTCGTGCGCGCCGAAGGCGATCAGTTCGAAGTCCCGGTTCTCGAGGGTCGCGGGGGCGCCGAGCAGCCCCGAGATCTCGTCGACCAGTTCCTGGTAATCGCCCTTCACCCGGACATTCTCGCACCGCTCGGGTGCCTCTTCAGACAGATGTCTGAAGAGCGGGGCCCGGATGCGTGACAGCTGTCGATGGCCGAGCATCGGAGCGATATTTAGGTTTCACGGTGGTTCTCCGTGCCGTACGGGATTCGTTGCGCTCAGTTCTGCTTCGACCTGGTCCGGCCTCGTTCGTCTCCCGTAGGAGGTGCCCCGTGCTGGGTCCCGTGATCCTCGCAGCGTCGCGCAGCGACAAGATGCGCCGTCTTGTGTCCGCGGCCCCCGTGACCAAGCCGGTGGTCAACCGCTTCATCCCCGGTGAGACCGTCGACCAGGTCATCCCGATCGTCCAGGGTCTGACCGCCAACGGGCTCGAGGTCACCCTGGACGTCGTGGGCGAGGACATCACCACCCGCGAACAGGCCGCCGCCGCACGGGACGCCTACCTGGAACTGATCGAGCGCCTCACGCCGCTCGGCCTCGGCACGAAGGCCGAGATGTCGGTCAAGCTGTCGATGTTCGGCCAGTCCCTCGAGGGGGGCCACGAGCTCGCCCTCGCGAATGTCCGACCCGTCGTCGAGGCGGCCGCCGCGATCGGCACCACGGTCACCCTGGACGCGGAGGACCACACCACCCTCGACTCGATGTTCGCCATCCACGAGGAGCTCCGGAAGGACTTCCCCAAGACCGGCTGTGTGATCCAGGCCTATCTGTTCCGCACCGAGGACGACGCCCGCCGCCTCGCCGCGAACGGCAGCCGCGTCCGCATCGTCAAGGGCGCGTACAAGGAGCCGGCCTCCGTCGCGTACCAGGACAAGGCCGAGATCGACAAGGCGTACGTCCGCATCCTCAAGATCCTGATGGAGGGCGAGGGCTACCCGATGATCGGGTCCCACGACCCGCGGCTCATCGCCGTCACACAGGAGCTCGCGCGCCGCGCCGGGCGCAAAATGGATGAGTACGAGTTCCAGATGCTGTATGGCATCCGTAGTGACGAGCACCTCCGGCTGGCGGCCGAGGGTCACCGGATGCGCGTCTACACGGCGTACGGCACCGACTGGTACGGCTATTTCATGCGCCGCCTCGCCGAGAAGCCGGCCAACCTGCTGTTCTTCGTCCGGTCGATGATCACCAAGAACTGACCCCAGGGCCCCAGGACTGAGCCCTCCCACCCTCTCAAAAGGAGCCAAAGGAACTCATGGACGCTGTGACCCAGGTCCCCACCCCCGTCAACGAGCCGGTGCAGAGCTACGCCCCCGGCTCGCCCGAGCGTGCCCGCCTCGAGGCCAAGCTCAAGGAGCTGGCCGAGAACCCCATCGACCTGCCGATGACCATCAACGGTGTGAAGCGCATGGGCGGCGGTGAGCGCGTGCACATCGTGCAGCCGCACAACCACCAGGCCGTGATCGGCACCTTCGGCGGCGCCACGCAGCAGGACGCGCAGGACGCGATCGACGCCGCCCTCGCCGCCGCCCCGGCATGGCGTGCGATGTCGTTCGACGACCGCGCCGCGATCATCCTGCGCGCCGCCGAGCTGCTGGCCGGTCCCTGGCGCGAGACGCTGGCCGCCTCCACCATGCTGGGCCAGTCGAAGACCGCGCAGCAGGCCGAGATCGACACCCCGTGCGAGCTCGTCGACTTCTGGCGCTTCAATGTCGCCTACGCCCGCCAGATCCTGGCCGAGCAGCCGCCGGCCAACTCCCCGGGTGTGTGGAACCGTCTCGACCACCGCCCGCTGGAGGGCTTCGTCTACGCGATCACGCCGTTCAACTTCACGGCCATCGCGGGCAACCTGCCCACCGCCCCCGCCCTCATGGGCAATGTGGTGATCTGGAAGCCGTCCCCGACGCAGACCCACGCCGCGGTGCTGCTGATGCAGCTCCTGGAGGAGGCGGGCCTGCCCAAGGGCGTCATCAACCTGGTGACGGGCGACGGCATCGCCGTCTCCGAGGTGGCCCTGAACCACCCGATGCTGGCCGGTATCCACTTCACCGGTTCGACCAAGACCTTCCAGCACCTGTGGAAGACGATCGGCAACAACATCGAGACGTACCGGTCCTACCCGCGCATCGTCGGTGAGACGGGCGGCAAGGACTTCGTCGTCGCCCACCCCAGCGCCGACCGCGCCGTCCTGAAGACCGCGCTGACCCGCGGCTCCTTCGAGTACCAGGGCCAGAAGTGCTCCGCGTCCTCGCGTGCGTACATCCCGGCCTCCATCTGGAACTCGGGCTTCAAGGAGGAGTTCGCTGCCGAGATCGACGGCATCAAGATGGGTGACGTCACCGACCTGACGAACTTCATCGGCGCCGTCATCGACGAGCGTGCCTTCGCCAAGAACAAGGCCGCGATCGACCGCGCGAAGGAAGACCCGACCTGCACGATCGTCGCGGGCGGCACGTACGACGACTCGGTCGGCTACTTCGTCCGCCCGACCGTCATCGAGTGCACCGACGCTTCGAGCGAGGTCTTCACGACCGAGTACTTCGGCCCGATCCTCGCCGTGCACGTCTACGAGGACGAGAAGTACGACGAGATGCTGGCGCAGATGGAATCGGTGTCGGCGTACGCGCTGACCGGCTCGATCATCGCCGGTGACCGTACCGCCGTGGCCGACGCGATGGAGAAGCTGCGCTACGCCGCGGGCAACTTCTACATCAACGACAAGTCGACCGGCGCCGTCGTCGGCCAGCAGCCCTTCGGCGGCGGCCGCGCCTCCGGCACGAACGACAAGGCCGGCGCCCCGCAGAACCTGATGCGCTGGACGCTGACCCGCGCGATCAAGGAGACGCTGGTCCCGCCGACCGACTACGGCTACCCGCACATGAGCTGAGCCTGAGCGGCTCCCTGTGAACCCCGCCCCCCGCCGGTCCCCCCAGACCGGCCGGGGGCGGCTCACGTGGGGCGGGTCTACGCTGCTGGGAGGGGGGTCGGCGAGGCTGTCAGGAGGGACGACATGCCAGGTTCCACGACTCTCGGCGCCGGCCACGGGGTCGACGCGATCGAGCACTCCGATGCGCAGCGACTCGCTTCCGTGATGAAGGAGCTGCACCGGCTGCTGGAGCTGGAGGGGCCCAACCGGATCACGGATCCGCAGGTCGCGGCGTTGTGCGGGGGGCAGTCGCACCACCGGGACGAGTTCACGGACTGGGTGGGACGGGTCGCCGTCGCGCTGGAGAAGGCCACGTCCTAGGAGCGCACGCCACGTCCTGAGCGCGTATCTGTCAGCGGTGCCCCCGGCCGAACCGGCCGGGGGCACCGTCGTGTTCCGGACGGATACCTGCCGGGCGGACCGGGATCCGGTCCCGATTGGTCCAGACCCTTTCGTCACCGCCGGGCACTGCACCAACCTCAGCGCCAGATTTCCCGACCCGGCCGCGGGCATGCTGCTCTTCGACCGGCGTGACGGCGACGTGCTCTGACCGCCGGTTCGGAGCGCTCTCACCAGCAGTGCTTCAAGATCGCGTCTCAGATAGTAGGAAGTCCGACTAATTGTAGAGACAGAGCGGCCCAACTCCCTTAGCTTTGTAGAAGCCGAACGTCTCGCTCGATCAAGCGAATGGCGGTCGTGAGCCGGTGCCCCGTGCAGGCAACCCCTGCGGCCCGACGCTCCCCGCCCCTTCCGGCGCCTTCGATCGTTTTTGATCTCAAGGAGTCGACCATGCCCGAGACGACCCTCCTCCGCCGCCGCGTCCGTCACGCGCCCCGCACGAGCGAGTCCGACCGCAAGAATGCCGCCGCTGCCCTGCAGCGAGCCCTTGACCGCAGGGACAACGGCGGCGAAACCGGTCACTGACCGGCGAGTCACCGACGGAACGAGTCGCTGACGGAACGGGGCACCTACTGAGCGGGGCGCCGACTGGGCTGTGCACCCGCCGAGCGGGGCACCGATCGAGCGGTGCACTCGCCGGCGGTCGCCGGCTCCGCTTCGCCTCGAAGTAGTCGCGCTCGCCGCTCTCGGCGAGCGCGGAGGCCTTCAGCCTCACGTCCGGCCCCGTCTTCGCCTCCACTGCGAGGAAGGAGAAGCCGGTGTACCGGACGCACGACCACTGGACCTTGTCCGGGTCTGGGGGCCGCAGCTTCGTCCAGTGGAACGTCACGATGTGGTCGTGGTCGTTGCCCTCGTAGCCGTCCTTCACCCCCGAGCCCGAAGCCGTACAGGTCCGCACCCGCGCCGCCGGCCGTGACGTACACGGCGATGCCGTCCCGCGTCCGGTCGGTCGTCACCCCGATCGGTACGGGCCTGCCGACCTCGCCGCTCTTGATCGTGTCCGTGCGTTCGTGGACGTGGTTGTGCCCGTTGATCACCAGATCGACCTGGTGCCTGGTGAAGAGCGGGAGCCGCGCGTCCCGGGACTCGTGCTGCTCGACTTCGGAGGAACGGAGTCAACGAAACCGAGGGTGACGGCGTGAGTGACACGCACGTCCGGATGGTGGACATCGAATGTCATCCGCTGGGACGGGGGAGTACGGTGCGGGTATGTCTCGCAGCCTCAATCTCGCAGTGATCCCCGGTGACGGCATCGGTCAGGAGGTCGTGGCCCAGGGCCTCAAGGTCCTCTCGGCCGTCCTTTCTGAGGATGTGAAGCTGGAGACCAAGGAGTACGACCTCGGCGCCAAGCGCTGGCACCGCACCGGGGAGACCCTCCCGGACGCCGAGCTCGACTTCCTCAAGAACCATGACGCGATCCTGCTCGGCGCGATCGGCGACCCGTCCGTGCCGTCGGGCGTGCTGGAGCGCGGGCTGCTGCTCAAGCTCCGTTTCGCCTTCGACCACTACGTGAACCTGCGCCCGTCGAAGCTCTTCCCCAACACCGCGACCCCGCTCGCCGGCCGCCCCGACATCGACTTCGTCGTCGTCCGCGAGGGCACCGAAGGTCCGTACACGGGCAACGGCGGTTCGCTGCGCACCGGTACGCCCGCCGAGGTCGCCACCGAGGTCAGCGTCAACACGGCGTACGGCGTCGAGCGTGTCGTCCGTGACGCGTACGAGCGGGCCAACTCCCGCCCCCGCAAGAAGCTGACGCTGGTTCACAAGAACAACGTCCTCGTCTACGCCGGCCACATGTGGAAGAACATCTTCGACAAGGTCGGCCAGGAGTATCCCGAGGTCACCACCGACTATCTGCACGTCGACGCGGCGACGATCTTCTTCGTCACCCAGCCGGAGCGCTTCGACGTCATCGTCACCGACAACCTCTTCGGCGACATCCTCACCGACCTCGCCGCTGCGGTGACCGGTGGTATCGGCCTGGCCGCATCCGGCAACATCAACCCGACGGGCGAATTCCCGTCCATGTTCGAGCCCGTCCACGGCTCCGCGCCCGACATCGCGGGCCAGGGCAAGGCCGACCCGACGGCCACGATCCTGTCCGTCGCACTCCTCCTGCGTCACCTCGGCCACGAGACCGAGGCCGGCCGCATCGAGGACGCCGTCGCCGCCGACCTGGCGGAGCGGGACGGCACCGCCCGCACCACCGACGAGATCGGCGACGCGCTCGCCGTACGAGTAGCGGGCTGACCCTCCCCCACAGCCCAAAGGCCTGGGGGGACCCCCAGGCTCGAAACCTCGAAGCCGCCGGGTCGCATCAGCGCCCGGCGGCTTCTCCTGTGCGGCCTCCGGGTGCCACCATCAACCATGGGCCGCAATCCACGCTGTTCTGCTCCGGCCCCCACGCACTGCGATAATCGGACGTGGGGCCGCATCATGCGGGGAAGCTCGGAAGTCCTAGTACGGCTGTACGCAGGGCGAGCAGACGTACAGACGTGAGCGCGGTCCGTCACACACAAACGGTGAAGGACACGCAAACATGACGACGCCCACGATCGAGCTCAAGCCCTCCTCGAACCCGCTGTCCGATGCGGAGCGCGAGGCGATCCTGGCCAACCCCGGATTCGGCCGCCACTTCACCGACCACATGGTGACGATCAAGTGGACGGAGGGGCGTGGCTGGCACGATGCCCAGCTCACTCCGTACGCGCCGTTGTCCATGGACCCGGCCAACATGACCCTGCACTACGCGCAGGAGATCTTCGAGGGGCTGAAGGCCTACCGCAGGCCCGACGGCTCGGTCGCCACCTTCCGGCCCGACGCCAACGCCAAGCGCTTCCAGATCTCCGCCCGGCGCCTGGCCATGCCCGAGCTGCCGGTCGAGACGTTCATCGACGCGTGCGACGCGCTGGTGCAGCAGGACAAGGCATGGGTCCCGGCGCACGGCGGTGAGGCCTCGCTCTATCTGCGTCCGTTCATGTTCGCCAACGAGGTCGGCCTCGGTGTCCGGCCGGCCAACGAGTATCTGTTCATCGTCATTGCGTCCCCCGCGGGTCCGTACTTCCCCGGTGGCGTCAAGCCGGTCTCCATCTGGCTCTCCGAGGACCGTGTCCGTGCCGTCCCCGGCGGTATCGGCTTCGCCAAGACCGGCGGCAACTACGCTGCGTCCCTGCTCGCCCAGGCCGAGGCCGCCGCGAAGGGCTGCGACCAGGTCGCCTACCTCGACGCCGTGGAGCACAAGTGGGTCGAGGAGCTGGGCGGCATGAACCTGTACTTCGTGTACGACAACAAGATCGTCACGCCCGAGCTGACCGGCTCGCTCCTCGCCGGCATCACCCGTGACTCGCTGCTCAAGCTCGCCCGCGACCTCGGGTACGAGGCCGAGGAGGGCCGGGTCTCCATCGACCAGTGGAAGCGTGACACCGAGAACGGCACGCTCACCGAGGTCTTCGCCTGCGGTACCGCCGCCGTCATCACCCCCGTCGGTACGGTCAAGTCCGCCGACGGCGAGTGGACGCAGGCGGGCGGCGAGCCGGGCAAGGTCACGATGCAGCTGCGCAAGGCGCTGCTTGACATCCAGACCGGTGCGGCCGAGGACCTGCACGGCTGGATGCACGTGCTGGCCTAGGCCCGGGCCCGCCCCCGGCGCGGCCCTTTGGCCGCCCCAGAGCCCGCATCCGGCGAGGGCCCCCGCGCGCACCGTGCGACGGGGGCCCTCGCCGTGTGTACGGTCAGCGCCCCTGCTTACGCCGGCGCTTGCGCTCGCCGGCCTTGGACGAGCCGTCCGGCCCGACGAAGGCGACCAGGACATCACCGAAGGCGTAGGCCAGGCCCGCGATCCCCCTGACGACCTTGCCCAGTACGAACGCCGCCTCTTCCATCGTTTCTCCCCGTTTTCCCCGATGTGCCGTCAGTCCACGGCAGCCATGATGTTACCGGCCGGTTCACTGCTGGGCGTCGTTCGTGGCCCGGGCGTCAGCCCCGCGTACACCGGACCGCCGACCACGCCCGACAGGATGAAGCTGCAGTCCACGCCGCCCCAGGCCGAGGCCGAAGGAGACCGGCAGCCGGTCGAAGGCGATGACGCCGAGGCGGAGGTTGGAGCCGCGCGGGATCGCCAGGAGGTCACGGGGACCGCTCGTCCGTTCGGCTTCGGGGGTGTCGACTCCGCGCCGTTCCATCGGCATCGGGCTCTCCCTGGTACGTCGTGGCAATTTGAGTGTTGCTCTATGTCAAATGAGTCTTTGGTCGGCGTCGGTTGTTCCCGTGCATGAAAAGGCCGATTAGAGTGTCGTTCAAACATCTGGAGTCGGATTCGGAGATTCCGGTGCGGGTCCACCCACAGGGAGGCGTGGTGACGTGCGACTGACCCCGACCGAGCGCGACCGGCTGCTGCTGTTCGGCGCCGCCGAACTGGCTCGCGCGCGGCGTGCCCGCGGACTCAAGCTCAACGTCCCCGAGGCGACCGCGCTGATCGCGGACACCGTCTGCGAGGCGGCGCGCGACGGCCTCAGGCTCGCCGAGGCCATCGCGGCGGCCCGTGCCGTCCTCGGCCCCGACGACGTCCTGCCGGGCGTCGCCGACATCGTGACGGAGGTCCATGTCGAGGCCGTCTTCGACGACGGGTCCCGGCTGGCGGTCGTCTCGGATCCCATCGGGGGCGGCGGCCTCGGTGAAGTGGCGCCCGGCGCAGTCCTGCCCGGCCCCGCGGACCCCGAGCCGGAGCCCGCGGTGCGGCTGGTCGTACGCAACACCGCGGCCGTCCCCGTCAGCGTCACCTCCCACTTCCACTTCTTCGAGGCCAACCCGCGCCTCGACTTCGACCGGGCGGCGGCCTACGGCATGCGGCTCTGCGTCCCCGCCGGCTCGTCCGTCCGCTTCGACCCGGGTGGCGAGGCCGAGGTCGGTCTCGTACCGATCGGGGGCGCTCGCATCGCCATCGGCTTCGCGGGCCTCGTCGACGGTCCGCTCGATGCTCCGGGCGCCCGGGCGGAGGCCCTGCGCAGGGCGGCCGCCTGCGGCTACCTCGGCGCCTCGGCGGATCCCGGTCGCGCCTACGCCGACACGGGTGGCGCCTCAGCGGGCCCCGGCCAGGCGCCCGCGCCCGGGGGCGCGGGCAGCGATCTCGCGGACCCGGATCAGGTCTCCGGGGACCTCGGTCGGACCGCCACCGAGGCGGAGGAGGACCGGTGAGCGGCATCGACCCGCGGGAGTACGCGAGCGTCCACGGTCCGCGTGCCGGTGACCGCGTCGTACTCGGCGACTCCGGACTCGTCGTGCGCGTCGAGGCCGACTCCCAGAAGCCGGGCGACGAATTCCTCGCGGGCTTCGGCAAGACCGCCCGCGACGGACTTCATCTCAAGGCCTCTGCCGTGCGCGAGACCTGCGACGTCGTCATCAGCAACGTCCTCGTCATCGACGCCGTCCAGGGCATCCGCAAGGTGTCCATCGGTATTCGCGAGGGCCGCATCGCCGGCATCGGACGCGCCGGGAACCCGGACACCCTCGACGGCGTGGACGTCGTCGTCGGCACCGGCACGTCGATCGTCTCCGGCGAGGGCCTCATCGCCACCGCCGGTGCGGTGGACACACACGTCCACCTGCTGTCCCCCCGCATCATGGAAGCCTCCCTCGCATCGGGCGTCACGTCGATCATCGGGCAGGAGTTCGGCCCTGTCTGGGGGGTTGGCGTCAACTCGCCATGGGCCCTGAAGCACGCCTTCAACGCCTTCGATGCCTGGCCCGTCAACATCGGCTTCCTCGCTCGCGGCTCCTCCTCGGGCGACGCCCCCCTGGTCGAGGCGCTCGCCGAGGGCGGCGCGTCCGGCTTCAAGGTCCACGAGGACATGGGCGCGCACACCCGCGCGCTCGACACCGCACTGCGCGTCGCAGAGGAGTACGACGTCCAGGTCGCCCTGCACAGCGACGGCCTCAACGAGTGCCTCTCGGTCGAGGACACCCTCAAGGTCCTCGACGGCCGGACGATCCACGCCTTCCACATCGAGGGCTGCGGCGGCGGACACGTGCCGAACGTGCTCAAGATGGCGGGCGTGCCGAACGTCATCGGCTCCTCGACCAACCCCACCCTGCCCTTCGGCCGGGACGCGGTCGCCGAGCACTACGGGATGATCGTCTCCGTACACGACCTCAAGACCGACCTGCCCGGCGACGCCGCCATGGCCCGCGACCGCATCCGCGCCGGGACGATGGGCGCCGAGGACGTCCTGCACGACCTGGGCGCGATCGGCATCACCTCGTCGGACGCCCAGGGCATGGGCCGCGCGGGCGAGACGGTGCGCCGCACTTTCGCCATGGCCGGGAAGATGAAGGCAGAGCTGGGCCCCATGGAGGGCGACGGTGAGCACGACGACAACGCACGCGTGCTGCGCTACACGGCCAAGCTGACCATCAACCCCGCCATCGCCCACGGCCTCGCGCACGAGATCGGCTCCATCGAGAACGGCAAGCTCGCCGACATCGTGCTGTGGAAACCGCAGTACTTCGGCGCGAAGCCGCAGCTCGTCCTGAAGGCCGGTTTCCCCGCCTACGGAGTCACCGGCGACCCGAACGCCGCCACCGACACCTGCGAGCCGCTGATCCTCGGCCCGCAGATCGGCGCCCACGGCGCGACGCCCGCGGACATCTCCGTGGCCTTCGTGTCCCAGGCCGCTGCCGCCCTCGGCGACGACAGGATGCCCACGCGTCGCCGTCGCGTCGGTGTGCGCGGCACCCGCGGCATCGGCCCCGAGGACCTGCTGCTCAACTCCCGGGTCGGCGACGTCGCCGTCGACACGCACAGTGGACTGGTCACCCTCGACGGTGATCCGATCCGCTCGGACCCGATCGAGTCCATGTCCCTGAACCGCCTCTACTTCCTCTGAGCCCTCCTCCGGGACTTCCCGGGGCTGCCCGGGATTTCGGGACTCCCCGGGATTGCCCGGGACTCCCGGGACCCTGAGCTTCCCCGGCGTGTCCCGAGACCGTCCGAGTTCCCAAGACCGTCCGAGTTCCCGAGACCTTCCGCGTCTTCCCCGAGCACCACACCGTTGAGGACTAGTCATGACGTTCCACATGCCGCCCGAGTGGGCCCCCCACGAGCGCACCTGGATGGCCTGGCCCGGCCCCAACCCGACCTTCACCAACGACGAGGAGCTCGCGGAGGCCCGCGTCGCCTGGGCCGGTGTCGCCCGTGCCGTACGCCGCTTCGAGCCGGTCACCATGGTCGTCGGGCCCGGCCAGGTCGAGGGCGCCCGCGAGCTGCTCGGCGCGGACGTCGACATCGTGGAGCGCGATCTCGACGACGCCTGGATGCGCGACATCGGCCCCACCTTCGTCACCGACGACCGGGGCGGCCTTGCCGCCGTCGACTGGGTCTTCAACGGCTGGGGCGCCCAGGACTGGGCCCGCTGGGAGCACGACTCCAAGATCGCCCGCCATGTCGCGGACATCATGGACGTCCCCGTCCACTCCTCGAACCTCGTCAACGAGGGCGGCGCGATCCACGTGGACGGCGAGGGAACGGTTCTGCTCACCGACACCGTGCAGCTCGGCGCCGGCCGCAACCCCGGGTGGACCCGCGAGCAGGTCGAGGCCGAGATCCACGCCAAGCTCGGCACCACGAAGGCGATCTGGCTGCCGCACGGCCTCACCGGTGACTACGGCATGTACGGCACCCAGGGCCACGTCGACATCGTCGCCGCCTTCGCCGGGCCGGGCGTCGTGGTCGTCCACAGCCAGCAGAACCCGGCACACCCCGACCACGAGCGCTCCCGGACCTACATCGAGATCCTCCGCGGCCGGACCGACGCGCGCGGCCGCGCCCTCCAGGTCGTCGAGGTCCCGGCCCCGACGGTCCTCAAGGACGAGGAGGGCGACTGGGTCGACTACTCGTACATCAACCACTACCTCTGCAACGGCGGCGTGGTGCTGTGCGCGTTCGACGACCCGAACGACGAGATCGCGGCCGGCATCTTCCGCCGCCTCTTCCCGGACCGCACGGTGACGCCGGTCGACGCCCGCACGATCTTCGCAGGCGGGGGCGGTATCCACTGCATCACGCAGCAGCAGCCGAAGATCTGATTCCGCAACGGAAAGCGTTCGAGGCGGCCGCAGGTCGTGTGCCGGCCTGCGGCCATGCCCCTGATCGAGCACGACGGCCGCGACGACGCGCTCCAGATCATGTACGCCGTCCCCGACGACGCCTGGTACCTGGACTCGTACGGCACGTCCCGGTGCCCGGCGCGCTCGGTGAAGCGGACCGCGGGCTCACGGTCCGGATCTTCGTCGGGCACGGTCGCGGTCACCAGGTGGATCTCCCGCGCCGCCTCGTAGAGCGTCATGCGGTGGTTCATGGACCAGGTCGCCGCCGAGATCGAGAACAGCCGCGCCTGGATGGCGCTGGACCCGCCGCTCGTCGAGGTCGTCCGGCAGCTGCGGCAGGTGTTCCAGGGCGATGTGAGCGAGGAGGACTTCCCGCCCCCTGATGGTGGTCCTCTCCGATCTGCTCTCCCGGCGGAACCTGGGCCTCGTCGTCGAGGGCGCCTTCGGTATCGACCGCCACGCGGCGGTCCACGAGGCGGTTTACGCCGCGGCGTCAGCGCAGTCGCCCGGGAAGCCGTCCCGCCGTGCCGTGCGGGCCCTGCGCGAGCGGATGGCCGCGGACGGCTGGACGGTCACCGACGACAGCCGACCCCCATCGGGTACAACGTACGAGTGAACCAACCGTCCCTGGAGGCCGCCGTATGACCCCCGCGGCCCGCCGTCGCAACACCGCCCCGCCCCGCGAGGAACTGCTCGCCGCGTCCATGGCGACGATCGCCGAGCGCGGACTCGAGGGCCTCACCATGGCGGGGCTCGGGCGCGAGGTCGGGATGAGCAGTGGTCACCTGCTCTACTACTTCCGCACCAAGGACGAGCTGCTCCTGCAGACCCTGGAGTGGAGCGAGGGCCGCCTCGGGCTCGAGCGCAGTGCGCTGCTGTCCAAGCCGCTTCCCGTGCGCGAGCGGCTCGAGGCGTACGTCGATCTGTACGTGCCCGACGGCCCTCGCGACCCGCACTGGACGCTGTGGCTGGAGGTCTGGAACCGCTCCCAGAACGCGGACGACGACGCCCGTGCCCGCCAGGCGGCGATCGAGGGCGCCTGGCACCGGGACCTGGTCGCGCTGCTTGCCGAGGGCATCTCGCGCGGTGAGTTCCGCGCCGTCGACCCGGACCGCTTCGCCGCCCGCCTGCGCGCCCTGCTCGACGGCTTCAGCGTGCATGTCGCGGTCGGCATACCCGGCGCTAACCGTGCCCAGGTCCTGGCCCACGTACGGGAGTTCATCGCGGACGCGCTCCTGTAGGCGGCGCCGGTGGTGCGGCGTGCGCACCCGCGCGGGTGCCCTGGCGTGTCCCGGTGCGGAGGGCGTGAAGGGTGGCGGGGGCGTGAAGGGCGCGCGGGGGCGTCAGGGCGTCAGGGCGCCGGTCGCGAAGGAGCGAAGGTGCGAAGGCGTGACGCCACGAGGGTGCGCCGCCGCGAAGGGGCGTGAGCGGCCGCGTCGAGGCCGCCCGCATCGTGAGACCGGTGTCCATGAGGACGCACATATATGGCAGACTGCCACCGTGCTCGCATTCGCCATGATTATCGGCAGCAGCGCGCCGGTCCGCAGTGACCACTGACCGCGGCAGCAACCCCCGCGGCAGTGGCACCGTGCCCCAGACCCGCGCGCAGACCTCTCGCACCCGCGAGGGGTTTTTTCGTTTTATGGCCTCACCCCGGCCAGAGGCGGCAGGCGCGCGAAGATGGGGGCAAGTGGAGCCAGAAGTTCCGGAGCCACTCTTCCGACAGGAGTCACCACCGCCATGACCACGACAGGCAGCAGCCATGACGCCAGGCCTGACGACAGCTTCCACGTCTTCGACACCACGCTGCGCGACGGCGCCCAGCGCGAGGGCATCAACCTGACGGTCGCGGACAAGCTGACCATCGCCCGGCATCTGGACGACTTCGGCGTGGGCTTCATCGAGGGCGGCTGGCCCGGCGCCAACCCGCGGGACACCGAGTTCTTCGCCCGGGCCCGGGACGAGATCCAGTTCCAGCGCGCCCAGCTCGTCGCTTTCGGCGCCACGCGCCGCGCCGGCGGCTCGGCCGCCGAGGACCCGCAGGTCAAGGCGTTGGTCGACTCCGGGGCACCCGTCATCACCCTGGTCGCCAAGTCCCACGACCGTCACGTCGAGCTCGCCCTGCGCACCACGCTGGACGAGAACGTGGCGATGGTCCGCGACACCGTCTCGTACCTGCGGGAGCAGGGCCGCAGGGTCTTCGTCGACTGCGAGCACTTCTTCGACGGTTACAAGGCCAACCCGGAGTACGCGAAGGCCGTCGTCCGCGCGGCCTCCGAAGCGGGCGCCGACGTCGTCATCCTCTGCGACACCAACGGCGGCATGCTCCCCGCCCAGGTCCAGGCCGTCGTCTCCACGGTCCTGGCCGACACCGGAGCCCGCCTCGGCATCCACGCCCAGGACGACACCGGCTGCGCCGTCGCCAACACCCTTGCCGCCGTCGACGCGGGCGCCACCCACGTCCAGTGCACGGCCAACGGCTACGGCGAGCGCGTCGGCAACGCCAACCTCTTCCCGGTCGTCGCCGCGCTGGAGCTGAAGTACGGCAAGAAGGTGCTGCCCGAAGGCGCGCTTCAGGAAATGACCCGGATCTCGCACGCCATCGCCGAGGTCGTCAATCTGACACCCTCCACGCACCAGCCCTATGTGGGTGTTTCCGCGTTCGCCCACAAGGCGGGCCTGCACGCCTCCGCGATCAAGGTCGACCCGGACCTGTACCAGCACATCGACCCCGAGCAGGTCGGCAACACCATGCGGATGCTCGTCTCCGACATGGCGGGCCGCGCCTCGATCGAGCTCAAGGGCAAGGAGCTCGGCATCGACCTCGGCGGCGACCGAGAGCTGGTCGGCCGCGTCGTCGAGCGGGTGAAGGAGCGTGAGCTCAAGGGCTACACGTACGAGGCCGCCGACGCCTCCTTCGAGCTGCTGCTGCGGGAGGAGGCGGAGGGCCGTCCGCGCACCTACTTCCGCACCGAGTCCTGGCGCGCGATCGTCGAGGACCGCCCCGACGGCACCCACGCCAACGAGGCCACCGTCAAGCTGTGGGCCAAGGGCGAGCGCATCGTCGCCACGGCGGAGGGCAACGGGCCGGTCAACGCCCTCGACCGCGCGATGCGGGTGGGCCTGGAGCGGATCTACCCGCAGCTCGCGAAGCTCGAGCTGGTCGACTACAAGGTCCGCATCCTCGAGGGCCGCCACGGCACCGAGTCCACGACCCGCGTCCTGATCACGACCAGCGACGGCGGCGGCGAGTGGTCGACCGTCGGCGTCGCGGAGAACGTGATCGCGGCGTCGTGGCAGGCGCTGGAGGACGCGTACACGTACGGGCTGCTGCGGGCGGGGGTCGAGCCGGCGGAGTAGGCCCGGCACTCAGCACGTGAACGAGGTGAAGTCCTCGAACTCCTCACGGGGCATGGCCTGCCCCGCGGCCCAGACCTCACCCGGCTCGAGCGCTTCAAGATACTTGGCGCGGAACGTCACGGTGCCGTTGCAGGCGTAGTCGTCGTCGGGGTCGCCGAATGTCAGCTCGTACTCGTGTCCGGGCCGCAGCATCTGCGGCCCGGACACCTCGGCCTGCCACTCGGGAGGCGGTGCGAAGAGCGGGAAGTCGAC
The DNA here is from genome assembly GCF_040296405.1 of Streptomyces sp. NPDC002133. Lineage (NCBI taxonomy): Bacteria > Bacillati > Actinomycetota > Actinomycetes > Kitasatosporales > Streptomycetaceae > Streptomyces > Streptomyces sp. NPDC002133. The sequence goes on from NZ_JBEOXF010000002.1 coordinate 291,887, forward strand.
GACCCGGCGCTTGCCCCGCGCGTGCCGTCCGGAACGGTTGGCATCGGTCTCCTCCTCGCCCGCCGGGACGACGTGGAGCGATGGACCGCGAACCACTTCCGCGTCGTCGCAGGGCCTCAGCAGCACCTGAGGCGTGCCGTCCTCGTCCACGTGGACCGCGACGAGGGAGAGCTGCTCAGGAGAGCAGCCGGTGAGCAGGACCGCTCCGGCCGCCGCGCACACGACTCTGGTGATCCGACGCCTCATGGCCTCCACCCCTCGGCTCCGCCCCGTGTTCAGGGCGGAGTGCAGGGCGCCGCCGGGTCACTGGAGGCTCCACTTCTGGTTGCCGGCTCCCGTGCAGGACCAGATCTGGGCTCTCGCCCCGTTCGCCGACGAGTTGTCCGTGACGTCCAGGCACTTGCCGGCCGGAACGTTCACGAGGTCACCCGTCGACGGCTGCCGGCGCCACTGCTGGGCGCCGCTGCCGTTGCAGGCGTAGAGCTGGACCTTCGCGCCGTCCGCCGTCGAGCCCGCCGTCACGTCCAGGCACTTGCCGAGCGCCCGGATCGAACCGTCCGCCGCGACGACCGTCCATCGCTGGGCGTCGGTGCCGTTGCAGTCGTAGAGCTGGACCGGCGTGCCGTCGGCGCTTGCGCCGCCCGCGACGTCGAGGCACTTGCCGGCCAGGCCGACGAGGGACCCGGTGGCGTCCGGGGTGCCGGACGGGGTGCCCTGCCAGGTGAAGGTCGCCGAGCTCCTGCCGGGCAGGGAGTACGTGACGTGCTGATCGCCCCAGTTGACCGTGACCGTCTGTGCGGACGAGGCGTCGTTGTAGGCGATGAGCGCTTTGGAGCCGTCGGGATTGCGCCAGGCCACGTTCGGCACGGCCGAGCTCGCCGACGAGGCGATCCGGTGGGCACCCGGCCGCACGAACTTCGTCAGATGGCCCATCGTGTAGTACTCGATCGTGAAGTCGACCTGGCCGTGCCGCGCGTCCCCGTTGTGGACGGTGACCAGTCCGTCGCACACCCCGCAGCCTCCGTTGTGCGGACCGCGGTTCTGGTCCACGGCCAGCGACCACTTGGTCACCGACTTCGCCCAGTTACGGGTGTAGTCGATGATGTTCATCATGTCCTCGCGCTGCTGGTGGGCGATCCAGGTGCCGCCGGAGTGCTCGGTCTGGAAGGCGTCCAGCTGCGGGTACTGGTTGTGGACATCGGTCTGCTCGGCGACGTTCCCGCCGTAGCCGTGCCAGGCGACCCCGCCGAAGTTGGGGTGGCTGCGGACCGCCGCGTCGTCCACGGTCCGGGCGGCGTACGCGTCGTACGTGTCCCAGTTCCAGTCGTGCGCGAGCACCTTCGTGGGCAGTCCGGCGGCCTGGAGCTTCGGGAGCAGCTCGCTCTTGGTGAAGTACGCGAGCCCCGAGGCGTTCCAGCTCATGGACGGGTAGCCGGAGCAGCACGTCGGCTCGTTCTGCGCGGTCACGTAGTCGACGGGGACGCCCTGGTCGCGCCACGCCTGGAGGTACTTCACGAAGTAGTTCGCATACGTCCCGTAGTGCTCGGCCTTGAGCCAGCCGCCGTTCAGCTGTCCGCTGTCCTTCATCCAGGCCGGGGCGGTCCAGGGCGAGGCCACGAGCGTGAGCGCCGGATTGAGCTGCTCGGCCTGCTTCGTCAGCGGCAGTACGTCCTGAAGATCGTGGGCGATGGAGAACTTCGTGAGGCCCGGGTCCGTCTGCCCGGCCGGCAGATCGTCGTACGTGTAGCCGTAGCGGGCCAGGTCCGAGCCGCCCATCGGGTTGCGGACGAAGGACAGCCCGATGCCCTCGGTGGGCGAGAAGAGCTTGCGCATCGTGTCGTCCCTGGTCGCCTGGGACAGGGCCCCGCTGCCCTTCATCAGCCAGGCGGCGGTGTCCGTGAAGGAGGCGCCGCCGCCGGTGAAGGTCTGGTAGCGCGTGTTCTCGTCGACGGTGACATTGGTGCCGGGGCCGCCGCTGCCCGGCTGGAAGGCGACGGGGGTCTGCGGCTGGAGTCCGCGGGTGACATGGCGGCCGCCGCCGTCGTCGGTGGTGGTCAGCCAGACGGTCATCTGCTCGCCGGCGGCCTGGGCCGGGGTGGCCGTGGTGAGGCCGGTGAGTCCGGCGGCGGCGAGTGCGGAGGTGAGGAGGAAGCCGGAGAGCGCTCTCCGGACGCGTCCGGGGCGTGCGGCAGTTGCCATGGGTGCCATGGGCTGAAGCCCTTCTCGGCAGAGATGCGGGGGACGAGCCGTGAGTGAACTGCTGATGCGAACGTCCGTCAAGACTCTGCGCATTCATGAACTGAACACACAACGGCCGTTTCGGCCAGGCGAGTTGAAGTCTTGATGCAATCCGGCCGGTGGACCGCCACCCGGATCGTCACCCTGCTCCGCTCCTGGCCGGTCGTCGCATGCCCCTCCGGCGCCCTGCATGCCCGGCCCGGCCGGGGCGCTCAGCGGTGGAGCAGGCTGTCCAGCTCGGCGGCGAACAGCTCGGTGGGATCGAAGCCCATACCGGCGAAGTGCCCTGCGAGTTCCAGGGACAGGGTGCCGTGCAGGCGGCTCCAGAAGGTGAGGGCTCGCCGCAGAACCGGGGCCGGGGCGGGGTGGCCGCCGTCCCACTGCCGGTGCTGTTCGAGGTGCGCGTCGAATGCCGTTTCCTCGCTCTCGGCCGACGGTACGGCCGCGCAGGCGTCGAGCAGGGTGGCCATGACCTCGGCGGCGATCGTGGTGACGTCGTCCGGCGCGTGGTAGCCGGGCACGGGCGTGCCGTAGATGAGGAAGTACCGCTGGGGATCCTCGAGCGCCCAGCGGCGCATCGCGTGCGCAAGCCCCGCGAGGTCGGCGCCCTCGGCGGCGGCGGCACGGAAGGTGTCGGCCAGGCTGCGGTAGGCGTCGGTGACGAGTTCGGTGATCAGCTCGTCGCGGCTGCCGAAGTAGCGGTAGAGCGCCGGCCCCGTCATTCCCATCTGCTTGGCGACGGCGTTGAGGGACAACGCGGATGCCCCCGCGTCGGCGATCTGCTTCCAGGCGTGTTCCTTGATCTCGGCCCGCACCTGTGCCCGGTACCGGTCCCGTGGGGACTCCGCGTTCCGTGCCACGCTCACCACCCTCTCCGCGTCACTTCGTTAGAAGCTATCACTCACGATACATCCTCTAAAAAACATTCCGGCACCTGCTTGACGGAGCGGGGCGTCGCCGTGCAGGCTGATTACAGCTTCTAACAGTCGTGACTATCTCTAACGGGAGGTTTGTGGTGAGTGCAACAGAGCGCATCGAGGTGGTTCTGCCGGGCAAGGTCGAGCCCGAGGGGCTGGAGTTCCGCCGCGGCCCGGTCCCCGTCCCCGGCGAGGGTCAGGTCGTCGTCCGCATGGAGGCGACCGGAGTGTCCTTCGCCGAGCAGCAGATGCGACGAGGCCGCTATTACGACCAGCCGCCCTTCCCCTTCGTCCCCGGCTACGACCTGGTCGGCACCGTCCACGCGACCGGCGCCGGCGTCGGGAACGGCCTGGTCGGCAAGCGGGTGGCGGCACTGACGAAGACCGGCGGCTGGGCCAGCCATGTGCTGCTCGACGCGGCGGACGTGGTCGAGGTCCCCGAGGGCGTCGGCGCCGCCGAGGCGGAAACCGCCGTGGTCAACGGCATCACCGCCTGGCAGATGCTGCACCGCAAGGCCCGCATCCGATCCGGCCGGACGATCCTGGTCCACGGCGCCAACGGCGGAGTGGGCTCAATGCTCGTGGGACTCGCCCTCGCCGCCGGGGTGCGGGTCATCGGCACTGCCTCCGCCCGCCACCATGACACTCTGCGCGCTCTGGGCGTGACCCCCATCGACTACCGCACCGAGAGCATCCCCGCCCGGGTGCGAGAACTCGCGCCCAACGGTGTGGACGCGGTCTTCGACCACGTGGGCGGCCGCAGCCTCACCGACTCCTGGGGTCTCCTCGCCCCCGGCGGCACCCTCGTCTCGTACGGCAGCGCCGCCACCCGGGACGACACCGGCTCGAAGCAGTGGCCCGTGCTGAAGCTCCTGGGCCGAGTGTGGATGTGGAACGCCCTGCCCAACGGTCGCAGCGCCTATTTCTTCAACGTCTGGGCGGGCAAGGCCTTCTCCGAGCGCCGCTTCCGCGCCCGTCTGCGGGCCGACCTCACCGAGGTCTTCACGGCCCTGCAGCGCGGCGACATCAGCGCGGCAGTCGCAGCCGAGCTGCCCCTGGCCCAGGTCGCCGAAGCCCTGCGCCTGGCCGAATCCGGCACGGTCAGCGGAAAGGTCGTCCTGGTCCCGTAGTCGCGCCCCGACCGCCCCGTGGAACCCCATCGCCTGCCCGCTCACGGCACACCCACAGGAGAGTCCATGATCGCCACACTGCTCGCAAAGGCCGCAGCCGTACCCGCCGCACTCCGCCTCCCCGGCAGCGGCCCACCACCCGATCGGCATCGACACCAGTGCCCCCGTGATCACCCGCGACGACATCGTCATTCACGCGCCCCTGAGCCGGATCTGGAAGATCCAGACCGACGTCGAAGCCTGGCCCACCTGGCAGCCCGACGTCACCGAGGTGACCAAGGAGACCCGTGGCCCCCTGCGGGAGGGCTCCGTCTTCCGCTGGTCCGTCCACGGCCTCCAGGGCATCACCTCAACGGTCGAGCAGGCCTGGCCCGAACGCCGCATCGTGTGGGGCGGCCCGGCCCAGGGCATCACCGCCGTCCACGTGTGGACCTTCCACAGTGAACACGACGGAGTCCACGTCCGCACGGGAGGAGTCATGGTCGGGCGATCCGGTCGAGGTGAACACCCCTGCTCTGCAGAAGGCCTTGGACGCGTCACTGTCCGACTGGCTTCGCAACCTCAAGGCGAAGGCCGAGGAGGGCTGAAGCCGCAGGCGCCCTGCCGGATCCGACCGGAGGCGTGGCGATCAGCCGCTCATCAGGAACTATGTCCTTATTTGTCACCCTCGGGTAGCTTCGTGATATGAGGACTAGGCCGTTCACGTGGTTGTCGGCCCTTGCCGGGCTGGCGCTCTTCCTGCTGTTGGCCCTGGCCCCTGGCGTGACCGCCAAGGCCACGGGTATCTCCGACGCGGCCGAGGCCCTGAAACAAGGGCCCGTCTACGTCGACCCGGGCGCGCGGTCCCAGCTCTCCGAAGCGGATGAGAAGGCCCTCGCGCAGAAGATCGAGGACGCGGACAAGCCCGTATTCATCGCCGTACTCCCCGAGAGCGCGGCCTTCCCCGCGGACAGCGTCCTGCGTGACCTGCGCACCGCGACGGGGATCACCGGGCTGTACGGAATCCGTCTCGGCGACCGCTTCGACGCGGGCGCGGACCGTGCCGTGATGCCGGCCAACGCCGTGCAGAACGTCGTGGCCGGGGTGGACACCCCTGGCACCGACGCCGCCACCCAGCTCAACAACTTCGTCGACCAGGCCCTGCCGACCGTCAACGGCACCGCTCCGGCCGGCTGGAGCTCCGGCTCCGACACCGGCGGCGCCAACACCGGCTCGCTGATCGCGCTCGCCACGGTCCTGACCGCGGGCGGCGCGGGCGCGTACGCCGTCGTCCGCCGCAACCGCCGCAAGCGCGCCGAGGAGGAGGGGGCCGCACTCGACAAGCTCCGCGTCGTCGTGGACGAGGACATCACCGCGTACGGGGAGGAACTCGACCGGCTCGACTTCCACCCGTCCGAGCGCGGCGCCGACGACGCGATGCGCGCCGACTACGAGCGCGCCCTCGACTCGTACGACAACGCCAAGTCCGCCATGGCCTCGGCCCAGCACCCGCACGACGTCCGTCCGGTCACCGAGGCCTTGGAGGAGGGCCGCTTCTCGCTCGCGGTCCTCGCCGCCCGTCGCGAGGGCACCCCGCTCCCGGAGCGCCGCGCCCCCTGCTTCTTCGACCCGGCCCACGGCCCCTCCACCACCGACACGACCTGGACGCCCATGGGCGGCTCCGCCCGCGAGGTCCCGGTCTGCGCGGCCGACGCCGCCCGTCTCGCGGACGGCAAGGACCCCCTCGTCCGCCAGGTCGAAACCGATTCCGGCCCCCGCCCCTACTGGGAGGCCGGCCCCGCCTACGGCCCATGGGCCGGCGGCTACTTCGGCGGCGGCCTCCTGCCGGGCCTCCTGGTGGGCACGCTGCTCGGCAGTGCCCTCTCGACCCCGGCCTACGCGGCCGAATACGGCGGCGGCGACTTCGGAGGCGGCGACTTCTCCGGTGGGGACTTCAACGCCTCGGACTTCGGCGGCGGCTTCGGGGGTGGCGACTGGGGTGGCGGCGGTGGCTTCGACGCAGGAGGAGGCTTCTGATGCGTACCAAGAAGTGGAACCTCGAGATCGTCATCACGGAGAGCGACCGCACGACCGTCGCCGAGGCCCGGCTCCGCGGCCAGAACGCCGAACTGATCGTCGGCGAGGGCACGGCCCACCGCAACCGCGCCGACCCGGACATGCCTCACATCGGCGACGACCTCGCGGTCGCGCGGGCCCTGAGCGGTGTGAGCCACGAGCTGCTCCACGAGGCGGCGTCGGAGATCGAGACCCGGACGGGGGAGCGGGTGGGGCGGCTGCGCGCGTCGTAGCCCCGGGCTTCGTCTCCGGGCTGGGCCTCGATCGGGCGACCGGCGAACGGCCACCGCCCGGCGAGGCGCCGTCAGCCCTGCGCGTGGGCTCAGCGACCATGCCACGGGTGGATCTCGTCGGAGTGCGGCACATACTTCGGGCTGTGGAGCTACGAGCGGAACTGCTGCCTCCGCCTGTGAGTTGCCAGCGGCTCGACGAGTTGAGCGCCGAGATCGATCGGATCGCCGACCTGGGCGGCGACCGTTCGGAGGACGCGGAGGAGGCGATCCGGGCTTTCCACGCGATGACCGGCTATGACTGTGCGGCCCTCGACTTCGCCGAGTACGAAGCGAGCAGGAGTCCGGAGGAGTTCGCCAGGGAGGCGGTCCGGTCGGCACACCCTGTGCGGCGGACATCACGAGGGACGAGTTCGTCGAAGTCGTGCGCAGAGTCCTGGCGGCCGGCTCCGAGAGCGACTGCTACCTGCTGCTCCTCAACGCGAACGTGTCGCATCCGCGGGTCGGTGACCTGATCTGCCACCCCTCGGACGACTTCCAGGACGCGTCTGTGGAGGAGATCGTCGACGAGGCCTTGAAGTACCGGCCGATCCTGCTCTGAGCCGCGAGGCCGGGTGAGCGCCTCGGCGTCTCCTCCGGGGCACGTTCAGCGGTGCCCGACGATGTTCACCACGCGGCCGTTCGGGTCGCGCACGAAGCGCCGCACGGCCCATTCCTCGTCCTGGAGCGGATGCACGATCTCGGCGCCGTGGGCGGTCATGGCCGCGTAGGCCGCATCGACGTCGTCCACCTCGAGACTCATGTCCGGGACGACGGGCGTGGTCTTGCCGCCGGTGGAGAACGTGATCCGGGCGGTGGGGTTGTCGGGCGAGGCGAGGGCCACGACCCAGCCGTGGTTCATGACCTCCTCGAAGCCGAGGAGGCCGTAGAACGCGCGGCTCTCGTCCATCGCCGGCCAGGGGATGTCCGGGACGACGCGACGAACGGACATCAGCGCACGGAGACGAAGGCGGCCCAGGTGGCGGGGGAGACCGTGAGGACGGGGCCGTCGGGGGTCTTGGAGTCGCGGATGTGGACGGCGGAGGAGTTGGCCGCGACCTCGACGCAGTCGCCACCTTCACTGCCGCTGTAGCTGGACTTGAACCAGTTGAGGTCTGCTGCGTGGGTCATGTCTCTCCTAGCAGGGTGTCCAGCAGGCGCATGCTCTCCTTGGGGGAGAGGGCCTGGGAACGCAGCATCCCATACTTCTGTTGGTAGGCACTGACCTCGTCCGGATCATCGACGAGGAAGCTGATTCGCTGTGCCTCGATGTAGGCGAGATGGTCGTGGTCGGGGGTCTCCAGCAGCACCATCGGGCCGTCGAGACCCGCGTGGACGTCCCGGTCCGTCGGCATGATCTGCAGCCCGAGGAAGGGGAGTTCGGCGCAGCGGCGCAGGTGCTCGTTCTGCAGGCGAAGGACATCTCGCCCTCCGATGGGGCGGTGAAGAATGGACTCCTCCAGCAGGAAGTTCACCATCGGCCGGGGCTTGCGCTGGAACAGCTTTTGGCGGTCAAGCCGGGCCTGGACCCACTCCTCCAACTGGTCCTCGTCCAAGGGTGGGTAGAGGCTGGTGAAGACAGCCCGCGCGTACTCCTCGGTCTGCAGGAGGCCCGGAACGACCTGTGCCTGGTACGAAAGGCAGGTCAGCGCTTCCTGCTCGTGCTCCACGAAGTCCTGTGCGAACGCCGGGAATCGCTCACGCTCCGGCACCTTGTCCACGGCGATCTGCAAGGCCCTCTTGGTGTCGAGCAGCTCGTCGAGGGCGATCGCCAGGTCCAGCTTCAGCGGTCTGCGGCCCTGTTCGATCGACGCGATCGTGTCCTCGCCCACGCAGAACTGCGTGGCCAGCGCCGCCTGGGTCATCCGTGCCTCCTTGCGGAAGCCGGCGAGCTGGGCGCCGATCACGTGCCAGGACGTGATCCTCTTGTTGCGTTGTGCTGGGTGCATGGAGCTGCCCCTCCCCGTCACAAGTCGTTTGCGACCCGTCACGAGCCGTACAAATCAGCTGTACGGCCTGACGCACTGATCAACGATAGTGACGTGCTGTGACAGTGCGTGCATGAACGACGAAACCCAACTCCCTCTCCTCCGCGAGGCGTTCTACCGGCGCGAACGCCGATCCGTACCTGCGGCCCGGGAGTTCGCCGCACGGGCGCTCGCCGACTGGGGCGTGGCCGGGCGTGCCGATGACGTACTGCTCTGCGTGAGCGAGCTGGCGACCAATGCGCTGGTGCACGGGGTGCCGCCCGGGCGCGGGTTCCGGCTGCACCTGTGGCTGGGCGACGTGTTGCGCGTGGAGGTGCACGACAGCGGCGGCGGAGAGGTCCGGGAGCCCATGCCTGACGCCGACGCCGACGCCGACGCCGACGCAAGCGCCGCCGCCGAGGGCGGGCGTGGGCTGCTGCTCGTCGGGGCTCTCGCCGACAAGTGGGGGGTGGGGGAGCGGAACCCCGGGAAGATCGTGTGGTGCGAGTTCGCGGACCCGACGGACCTCGTAGCTCAGGCGTAGCGGTCGAAGAGGGCCTGGATGCAGTCCTCCGACCGCTCCGCGAGCAGAGCCGGGGTCAGGCCGACGCGGCCCGGCTCGCGCCATGGGACGGCGACCTTTTCCGCGTCCGGGGCGAAGGCGAGGGCGTCGAGCAGGCGCCAGTGCAGATGGGCACCGCGGGACTCGGTGAGGCTGCCGCCCGCCGTGACGCAGCGGTCGGCGAAGCGCAGGCTTGTGCGTGCCGCGGAAAGCCTTCCACCTCGACGGGACCCGGTACAGGGAGGAAAGGCCCAAGGGGGCGAGGCCCCGAGGCCGCGAAGAGCCCGAGCGCCCGCCACTCCCACCGGGGGTGGGTGGAGTGACGGGCGCGCTCTGGACCGCGCACCCTACGGGGTGCGCGGGGACCTCGTGATCAGGCCGCGGCCTTGATGGCCGAGATGTCGAAGTTCAGCTTCACCTTGTCGCTGACCATCACACCGCCGGTCTCCAGCGCCGCGTTCCACGTCAGGCCCCACTCGGACCGCAGGATCTCCGCGGTGCCCTCGAAGCCCACGCGCTCGTTGCCGTAGGGGTCCGTCGCCTTGCCGTTGAACTCCAGGTCGATGGAGAGCGGGCGGGTGACGTCCTTGATGGTGAGGTCACCGCTGATGCGGTACTTGTCGCCGCCGAGCTGCTCGGCCCGGGTGGAGCGGAAGGACATGAGCGGGAACTGCTCGACGTCGAAGAAGTCGGCGCTGCGCAGGTGGCCGTCGCGGTCGGCGATGCCCGTGTCGATGCTGGCGATCTTGACGTCGATGACTGCGTTGGAGGCGGCCGGGTTCGAGCCGTCGAGCCGCAGCGAGCCCTCGTGGTCGCTGAAGGAGCCACGGACGTTGGTGACCATGGCGTGACGGACGGTGAAACCGATGCTGCTGTGGGCCGGGTCGATGGTGTAATCGCCGGTCAGAGCGGCGAGTGCCGGCTCCACCTTGCTCGGGGCGGCGGTGGTGGCGGTCTCGTTCTTGCGGTTGAACAGGCCCATGACTACTCCTCGGGAATGCTTGTGGACGGGCGGGGAGTGACCTTCCCGGCCACTCGTTGAATCTTCAACGAGGAGCACCGTATCCGCATTCCCTTAAAGTTTCAACATCTTCCGACGGTACCCCGAGAACTCGGTCCGCTTGGACTGAAGGAAAGGTGTTCTTGGACTGCGCGCGCCGCTGCCGTCCGACTTCGTTGACCGTGCCGACGCGCCCCCGCTACCCAGGCACCATGTCGCTCACCAAGAGATCCCGTGCCGCGTGCGTGACCGCCGCCGCCACGGCCGCGCAGGTCTCCGACGGGTCGGCGGCGACCGTCCGGGCCGATGACGTCAGGTCGTCGAGAACGCGCCCGCCGCCAAGCCCGGGACGGTCGTGTACGAGGACTTCGAGGCCGTCGACCAGGGCTGGGGGCCGTTCCTGAAGGGGGACGCGGGCGGTTCCACCGACCCCCGTACGCACATCGCGCAGCTCCACGCCCCGTACACCCAGGCCGGGTGGAACGGAAAGCTCGTCGACGACGTGCTCGTCGATGCCGCCGGCGGCTCGGAGTCCCTCAAGGCCCACGACGAGAACACCGGTCTTGTCTACCGGACCGTTCCCTGGACCGTGCCGATGACCAACGGGCACAGCTACAAGGTCGAGTACGACCATCAGTCGAGCCACGCGGGCGCCTACGAGTGGGTCACCGGCACCCATGCCCCGGCCAAGGTCCGCTACTACCTGGGCGGCAAGTGCACCTCCTTCACGGCGGAGGTGGGCGTGGACGACGTCCAGACGTCCCGCGGCAGCGTGCAGTTCGGCGTCACCGCCGACGGTACGGAGAAGGTCGCGTCGCCGGTGCTGAGGGCCGCGGACGCCGCCTGGGCGCTGAGCGCCGACGTCACGGGGGCCGGATACGTCGAGCTCGTCGTCCTCGACGGCGGCGACGGGAACGGCAACGATCACGCCGACTGGGGGAGTGCGCGCTTCCACTGCGGGCCCTGAGACCGGGGAATGCTCGTCCCCGCACCCGGCCCGGGTGCGGGGACGAGCGCTGTCCGCGTGCGGTGGAGGTTCCCCCCATGGGCCGATCCGGTGAACGCCTCGTACGCCTGTTTCCCGGTGCCGGGCGCCCCCCGGAGAGCCGTCACCGCCGGCGTGGCCGACCCCCGTGAGCTGGAGATCCTCGACAACACCGCCGGCCGTCAGGCCGTCGCCGTTCCGCCCCTCGGACGCACGGCGGCGAACTCCCGGCAGCCCGGTACGGTGGGCACTGTCGCGCCGGTCCTCGCGAGCACGCCAGGCCGCACCCGGCGCGGAGTGGCGACACGCTGCGTGAGTGAACCGCCGCATTCCGGGCAGCCGGAACTCGGCCGGAACCGCCCCGGGCAACGAGTGATCGGCCGCGATCCGTCAGGCGGGGCTGCTGCCGCCGGCAGTGCCCTGCGACCGCTCAGCACCCCGGGCAAGGCGGGCGCCACCACTCGCCGTCAGGTGGCCATTGGCTGACGAGCGGATGACGTCCTTGTCGGACCCCGACAATCCGGGGCAGTCCCCGGCTGGTACTTCGCCTGTGCCGCGCAATGGTTCTGTCCGGGGGTGACAGGAGAACGGTCGCGAGACTGTACGGAGTCAACGGCAGGATTTTCTTGTTCGGGTCCGTAGGGTCGGTACATGACCGTTTTGGACGAGACCACCGGCGAGCCGACCGACGCGCGAGGGCGTGTGGCCGAGCTGCACGCCCTTCGCGAAGAGGCCCGCCGTGGACCCAGTGACCGGGCGACGGAGGCGCAGCACGCCAAGGGCAAGCTGACGGCGCGTGAGCGGATCGAGCTGCTGCTGGACGAGGGTTCGTTCCGTGAGGTCGAGCAACTGCGCCGGCACCGGGCGTCCGGCTTCGGCCTGGAGGCGAAGAAGCCCTACACCGACGGCGTGATCACGGGCTGGGGAACGGTCGAGGGCCGGACGGTCTTCGTCTACGCGCACGACTTCCGGATCTTCGGCGGCGCGCTGGGCGAGGCCCACGCCACCAAGATTCACAAGATCATGGACATGGCCATCGCGGCCGGTGCCCCGCTGGTCTCTCTCAACGACGGTGCCGGCGCCCGGATCCAGGAGGGCGTCTCCGCCCTCGCCGGATACGGCGGCATCTTCCAGCGCAACACCAAGGCCTCCGGCGTCATCCCGCAGATCAGCGTGATGCTCGGCCCGTGCGCGGGCGGCGCGGCCTACAGCCCGGCGCTGACCGACTTCGTCTTCATGGTCCGCGAGACCTCGCAGATGTTCATCACCGGACCGGACGTCGTCAAGGCGGTCACCGGTGAGGAGATCACCCAGAACGGGCTCGGCGGCGCCGATGTGCACGCCGAGACGAGCGGCGTGGCGCACTTCGCGTACGACGACGAGGAGACCTGCATCGCCGAGGTGCGGTACCTGCTGTCGATGCTGCCGCAGAACAACCGCGAGAACCCGCCGCACATGCAGACCGAGGACCCGGCGGACCGCCGCTCCGACGTGCTGCTCGACCTCGTACCGGCCGACGGCAACCGCCCGTACGACATGCACCAGGTCATCGAGGAACTCGTCGACGACCGCGACTACCTGGAGATCCACGAGCGCTGGGCGCGCAACATCATCTGCGCCCTCGCCCGGCTCGACGGCCAGGTCGTCGGCATCGTCGCCAACCAGCCGCAGACGCTGGCCGGCGTGCTCGACATCGAGGCGTCCGAGAAGGCCGCCCGTTTCGTCCAGATGTGCGACGCTTTCAACATCCCGATCGTGACGCTGCTGGACGTGCCGGGCTTCCTGCCCGGCGTCGACCAGGAGCACGGCGGCATCATCCGCCACGGAGCGAAGCTGCTGTACGCGTACTGCAACGCGACCGTGCCCCGGATCTCGCTGATCATGCGCAAGGCCTACGGCGGCGCGTACATCGTGATGGACTCCCAGTCCATCGGCGCCGACCTCACCTACGCCTGGCCGACGAACGAGATCGCGGTGATGGGCGCCGAGGGCGCCGCCAACGTCATCTTCCGCCGGCAGATCGCCGACGCCGAGGACCCCGAGGCCATGCGCGCCCGCATGGTCAAGGAGTACAAGGCCGAGCTCATGCACCCCTACTACGCCGCGGAGCGCGGACTGGTCGACGACGTCATCGACCCGGCCGAGACGCGCGAGGTGCTCATCCGGTCCCTCGCCATGCTCCGTACCAAGCACGCCGACCTGCCGTCCCGCAAGCACGGCAACCCCCCGCAGTAACCCACGAGGAGAACGCTGCAGATGACCACCTCCGCCGAGTCCCTGCTCCGGGTCGAGAAGGGCCACGCCGACCCCGAGGAGCTGGCCGCGATCACCGCGGTCCTGCTGGCCCGTGCCGCCGCGCAGCCGTCCGCGCCGGCCGGCCGCGGCCGCAGCACGGCCGGCTGGCGTCGGCTGGAGCGCCAGTCCGGCTTCCGCGCCCCGCACAGCTGGCAGGGCTGACGCCCTACCGACCCACCGAGACCCCGCTGCTCCCTCCCAGGGACGCGGGGTCTCGGCGTGCGTGCCGCGAACGTCCAGCGGCCCGGCGTGTCCGTCTCCGTCCGCAGGCTCCGACGGCTTCGAGGCGACGCGCAACGAGAAGGCCCCGCACTCCGGCAGGAGTGCGGGGCCTTCACCGTGTACGGGACCGGTACGGCGACGGTCTACCGAAGACGGGCCATCAGTGCGTGCTCAACCAGGGTGATGAGGGCGCTCTTGGCATCCGCGCGGTGGCGGGCATCGGTGGTGATGATCGGGGTGTCGGGCCCGATCTGCAGGGCCTCGCGGACCTCGTCGGGGGTGTAGGGCTGGTGTCCCTCGAAGCCGTTGAGAGCCACGACGAAGGGCAGTCCGCTGTTCTCGAAGTAGTCGACCGCGGGGAAGCAGTCCGCGAGACGGCGGGTGTCCACGAGCACCACGGCGCCGATGGCGCCCCGGACGAGGTCGTCCCACATGAACCAGAACCGGTCCTGTCCGGGGGTGCCGAACAGGTACAGGATCAGGTCCTGGTCCAGGGTGATGCGGCCGAAGTCCATGGCCACCGTCGTGGTGGTCTTGCCCCCGGTGTGGGTGAGGTCGTCGATGCCCGCGGATGCGGACGTCATCACGGCCTCGGTACGCAGCGGGTTGATCTCCGAAACGGCGCCGACGAACGTGGTCTTGCCCACGCCGAAGCCGCCCGCCACCACGATCTTCGCGCTGGTGGTTGAGCGGGCTGCACCGCCGCTAGAGCTTGCGAAGTCCACTGAGCACCCTTTCGAGCAGTGTCACGTCTGGCTGGCCGCCGGCGGACTCGTCGCCGCCGGGCTGGTGAATGGCGACAAGTCCGGCCTCCGCCAGGTCGGCTACGAGGATCCGGGCAACGCCGAGGGGGATGGAGAGAAGTGCCGAGATCTCGGCGACCGACTTGATCTCGAAGCACAGTCGGCAGATCCGCTGGTGCTCGGGCAACTGCCCTTGCAGCCGCACGGGATCGGCCGTGGTACTGACCAGCGCCTCGATGGCGAGCTGGTAGCGGGGCCTGGTCCGGCCACCGGTCATCGCGTACGGACGCACCAATGGGTTGTGGTTGCCCGACGCGGGTGCCGGCTCAGGATTCCGCCGGGGCGCCACGGGCTGGATCCGAGGCGCCTGCGGCTGGTTGTACGACGGGTCGTACGGCTGCTGCGGCCGCTGGTACGGCTGCGGGCCGCTGCCTCTGCTCGGCGTGGAGGGAAAGTTGAAGCGGTTCTGACCCTGCTCACCCGGAGACTGCTGAGCACCGTCATACGGGTGTCCGCCTGGGGGTGTTGCCACGTTTCTTCCTCCTCCGAGTGCCGTACGCCGGTCCATGTCCCTGTGGAGCCGCGCCACCGCACCCTATGGTGCGGTGGCGAGAAACGCACTGCCTGTTTGTTAGTTGAGAAGACTTCCCTGGAGTTCGGCACGGAGGTCCGGGGTGAGGACGCTGCCCGCACGGTCGACCAGGAGTGCCATCTCGTAGCCGACGAGACCGATGTCGGCGTCGGGGTGGGCGAGCACGGCCAGCGAGGAGCCGTCCGAGATGGACATGAGGAAGAGGAAGCCGCGCTCCATCTCCACGACGGTCTGGTTGACCGCGCCGCCTTCGAAGATGCGGGAGGCCCCCGCGGTCAGCGAGGTCAGACCGGATGCGACGGCCGCAAGCTGGTCGGCTCGGTCGCGCGGGAATCCCTCGGACATCGCCAGCAGGAGTCCGTCGGCGGAGACCACCACGGTGTGGGACACCCCAGGGGTGTTGTCCACGAAGTTGGTGATCAACCAGTTCAGATTCTGCGCCGCCTGGCTCATCGGGCTCACACTAACGCTCCTGGTTGTAGGTACTACCCGGGCCGAAGCCCATTCCGTTCGTGTCCGTCCCCGCGGTGCGTCCCTTCTGGACACCGCGCCGCAGGTTGCTCAACCTGCCACGCACGTCTTCAGGGGCGCGGGAGACCTGGGGGCCGCCCTGCGGGGTCTGCTCCGCCGTGCCCTCGACCAGATTGGCCTTCGGGACCCGCCGGGGGAGACCGGACGGGGTGACTCCGCCCGCTGCGGGCTTGCGGAGCTTCTCGGCCCGCTGCCAACGCTCGTCGTTCGTCGAGCGCCAGTCGTCGGAGCCGTCCGCCTCGGCCCGCCCGTTCCGAGGGGCCTGCGGGGCCTGACCGGCCGAAGTCGCCTGTCCAGCCTGCCCGTTGTCGGCGCCGGCAGGCTGCCACTGGCCTTGCGCCGGCTGGCTGCCGCCGCGTCGCGGCAGACCGGCGCCGGTCACCTCGTGGCTGCTGCTCGGAGCAGGACCCGGACGGTCGAAGCCTACGCGCTCCGGAGCGCTCGCGGGAGCGCCGGGCGCAGATTCCGCATCTGACCGGTAGCCCTGCTCGTAGCCACCCCGGTACCCGCCCTGATCGGCCCACTCTCCCTGGTCGGAGCCGTGGCCGAACTGGCCGTCGTACTGCGGCTGGTGCTCCTGCGGGGCGTCGTACGAGGCCTCCGCATACGCCTGCTCGGAGTGCTCGGGGTAACCGCCGGAAACCGGGTACTCGCCAGTGCGGTCGTAGCCGTCGCCGCCCTCGTAGCCGTAGCCGTTCTGCTCGTACGAGGACTGCTGCTCCTGCGCCGCGAAGCCCTGGTCGTACTGCTCCCCGGCGTACCGGCCGTCTGCGTACTGATCCGGCTCGCCGAACGCCTGCTGCGTCTCGTCACGGAACAGCGGACGGTCGCCGCCCGACTGCGCCTCGAGCGCCGCGCGGCGCTCCTCGCGCATCAGGGAGCGGTTGACCGGGTCCAGCTGGCGGTTGTCGGACGACTGCTCCTCGTAGCGAGAGTCGTCGAAGCCCAGCTCGGCCGCGGTGCGCATCGTGGTGGCCTCGAAGGACTGCTGCTGCGGGATCATCTGCGACACGGTGAAGTCGTCCGCGGGAAGCGGTTCGCCACCGCCACCATGCGTGATCGCGTCCGGGAGCATGACCAGCGAGGTCGTGCCGGCCTGCTCGCCCGAGGGGCGCAGCTGGACGCGGACACCGTGCCGGTCGGCGAGGCGGCCGACCACGAAGAGGCCCATGCGCTGCGAGACCGCGGCGTCCACCGTCGGCGGGTTGGCCAGCTTGTGGTTGATGTCGGCGAAGTCCTCGGCGGTCAGACCGATGCCCTTGTCGTGGATCTCGATCATGACCCGACCGTCGGGCAGCCGCGTCGCGGTGACGCGGACCTTCGTCTGCGGAGAGGAGAACGTCGTGGCGTTCTCCAGCAGCTCGGCGAGCAGGTGCACGAGGTCGGTCACGGCCTGGCCGTGGATCTCGCTCTCCGGGACGCCCGTGAGCTCGATGCGCTCGTAGGCCTCCACCTCGGAGGAGGCGGCGCGCAGCACATCCACCAGCGGCACCGGCTGGTTCCAGCGGCGGCCGGGCTCCTCGCCGGCGAGGACGAGGAGGTTCTCGCCGTTGCGGCGCATACGGGTCGCGAGGTGGTCCAGCTTGAAGAGGTTCTCCAGCTGGTCCGGGTCGGCCTCGTTGTTCTCCAGGTCGGTGATCAGGGTCAGCTGGCCCTCGATCAGCGACTGGTTGCGGCGCGACAGGTTGGTGAAGATCGCGTTGACGTTGCCCCGCAGCATGGCCTGCTCGGCGGCGAGCCGGACGGCCTCGCGGTGGACCTGGTCGAAGGCGCGGGCGACCTCGCCGATCTCGTCCTGCGTGTCGATCGGGATCGGCTGCACGCGGGTGTCGACCCGGCCCGGCTCGGTGCGGGACAGCTGGTCGACCAGCATCGGCAGACGCTGCTCGGCGATACCGAAGGCGGCGGTGCGCAGCTGGCGCATCGAGCGGCTCATCTGGCGGCCCACCAGACCGGCCAGGATGAACGCGGTGAGCAGCGCGATGATGACGATCAGACCGTTGACGATGGCGTCGGTCTTGGCCTCGTCGGAGATCCGGGCCGCCTCGGTCACGGCCTTGTCGACGAGGTCGTTCTCGATCTCGGTGTAGCCGTCGAACTTGGCGGTGGCGGCGGCCATCCACACCGTCGGCGTCACACCCTGCTCGGCGAGCTCGTCGGGTTCGTCGCCGGAGCTGATGGCGGCGACCATGCCGTCGTAGACGGAGCCGTTCTTCTCCGGCGGAAGCGTGAACTTCACGCCGGCGGCCTGCGCCTGCTGGGCGGCCTCGGCGAGCTTCTTGGCGCCCTCCTGCGACTTGGCGCCCATGACCGACTTCAGCTTCTCGGTGTCCTCCGCCGCACCGCCGGAGACGTACTCGCCGAGGGCGATCCCCTCCAGGTAGGCGTACGAGGAGAAGGCGACCGTCTGCCCGTTCCTGACCGCCTGCTTCTCACTGGGGCGGACGAGCAGATGCGTGCCGATGGAGCGCTGCAGCGACTCGGCGCCCTTGGCCAGCTGGATCGCGTAGAGCGTGCGGCCGAAGCTCGTGACGTTCCCGGTGCCCAGTCCGAGCTCGTTGGAGAACTCCGTGAGGTAGTGCTGGACCAGCACATAGCCCTCTTCGGTGGCGACCGGGCCACCCTTGCCGCCGGACTTGTCCGGCGTCTCGACGGCGGCGCTGTACGCGGTCTGGCGGATCAGCTCGAGCTTGGGCTCCGCCTCGCGGAAGAGCTTGAGGCGGCGCTCCAGGCCCTGCTTCTCGGGCATGTCCGCGACGGCCACGTCGAACTTCTTCTTGGCGGCGTCGGTGGCAGCCCGGGTCTGCTTGACCACCGCGGCGTCGCGCTTGCCCTCGAGCAGGGGCTGGGCGGTGAGGTCGCGCTCGTTGAGCAGCGCCTGGCCGTACTCGGAGGCGGCGCGCACGACCAGGGCCGTCTTCTCCGCGTCCTGCGCCTCGTTCCAGGTGTCGATCGATCCCTTCACCTGGAAGCCGCCCATGACGAGGCCGACCAGCGCGGGTATGAGGAGGATCGCGTTCAGCCTGGTCGGCACCCGCCAGTTGCGTGGGGACAGCCTGCTGGAACTGCCACCGGTTGGCGGCGGCGCCACGGGCTGCACATCCGCAGGCGACGCCGCTGCACGCGGGGGCGGGGTGAAGTTGCCCCGCGCCTGCTGCTCTGCGGAGCTTGTATTGCTTCGCCTCACTCGACCAACAACCTCTCGGCGTCGGCACCTACGTTGTGCCGATTATTGTTCAGGGCCGTACTACTCACGAGTTCGTCGATTTCAGCACGCCGAGCGGTCCGGTTCCAAACAGCGTGAAGACGCCGTTCCGGGTGCTCCAGGCCGCCGATAAAACGGGCATAAAGAGCCAGCCCTGGCAAATGGCGGGGTCTATATGAGCACAGCGGTACCAGCCGGATGCGTCGGGTGTCCGAGCCCGGAGAATTCTCTGTCGAAACGTTATGAACACGGAGGCGGACCGTGTCAAAAGACACAGCCCGCCCACGATTTCTCTACGACAACTGCCGGATACACGAGACTACTTGAGTCGTGCCATCAGTGCGTGCTCAACCAGGGTGATGAGGGCGCTCTTGGCGTCCGCGCGGTGGCGGGCGTCGGTGGTGATGATCGGGGTGCCGGGCCCGATCTGCAGTGCCTCTCGGACCTCGTCGGGGGCGTAGGGCTGATGTCCCTCGAAGCCGTTGAGAGCCACGACGAAGGGCAGTCCGCTGTTCTCGAAATAGTCGACCGCGGGGAAGCAGTCCGCGAGACGGCGGGTGTCCACGAGCACCACGGCGCCGATGGCGCCCCGGACGAGGTCGTCCCACATGAACCAGAACCGGTCCTGTCCGGGGGTGCCGAACAGGTACAGGATCAGGTCCTGGTCCAGGGTGATGCGGCCGAAGTCCATGGCCACCGTCGTGGTGGTCTTGCCCCCGGTGTGGGTGAGGTCGTCGATGCCCGCGGACGCGGACGTCATCACGGCCTCGGTACGCAGCGGGTTGATCTCCGATACGGCGCCGACGAACGTGGTCTTGCCCACGCCGAAGCCGCCCGCCACCACGATCTTCGCGGAGGTCGTCGCCCGGGCCGTTCCGCCGCTAGATCTTGCGAAGTCCACTGAGCACCCTTTCGAGCAGTGTCACGTCCGGCGTGCCGCCGGCCTCTCCGTTGCCCGGCTGGTGGATCGCCACCATGCCCGCTTCGGCCAGGTCCGCCACAAGGATCCGAGCCACACCGAGCGGCATCGACAGCAGTGCCGAGACCTCGGCGACCGACTTGACCTCCTGGCACAGGTGGCAGATCCGCTGGTGCTCCGGCAGGAGCGTTACGAGGTGCGCAGGGTCTGCCGTGGTGCTGACCAGTGCCTCTATGGCGAGCTGGTAGCGGGGCCTGGTCCGGCCACCGGTCATCGCGTACGGACGCACCAGTGGCTGGTCGCCTTCATGTCCGTAGTCGGTGTCCATGGGGACACCGTACGGATCGTGAGAGGCGGGGGGCGGGGTCATGAATCCTCCGGGCGTGACAGCAAGTGGTCGGCTGTGCCGTCTGAATGGGCCGGTGGGGGGCCGGGTGGGGGCGGCCGGACGGTTGTGGGGCGGTAGGGAGTACCAGGGGTGCACCTGGGGGCGCACACCCCCCTTGCAACGGTCGTACCAAGCGTCTAGTGCAGCAGGGTCCCCTGGAGTTCGGCACGGAGGTCCGGGGTGAGGACGCTGCCCGCGCGGTCGACCAGGAGTGCCATCTCGTAGCCGACGAGACCGATGTCGGCGTCGGGGTGGGCGAGCACGGCCAGCGAGGAGCCGTCCGAGATGGACATGAGGAAGAGGAAGCCGCGCTCCATCTCCACGACGGTCTGGTTGACCGGGCCGCCTTCGAAGATGCGGGAGGCCCCCGCGGTCAGCGAGGTCAGACCGGATGCGACGGCCGCAAGCTGGTCGGCTCGGTCGCGCGGGAATCCCTCGGACATCGCCAGCAGGAGTCCGTCGGCGGAGACCACCACGGTGTGGGACACCCCAGGGGTGTTGTCCACGAAGTTGGTGATCAACCAGTTCAGATTCTGCGCCGCCTGGCTCATCGGTCTCAACTAACGCTCCTGCTGGTGAGTGGGCCCGACGTTGAAGCTGCCGGTGTTACCGGTGCTGCCCGCCTGCCGGCCTTGCTGGATACCCCGGCGGAGGTTGGTCAGCCGGCCCCGCACATCGTCCGGGGCGCGGGATACCTGTGGACCGGACTGGTGGGTCGACTCCTGAGCGGTACCGGGCACGAGATTGGCGCGCGGCACCCGCTTGGGCAGACCCGAGGTGGTGATCCCGCCGGCGGCGGGCTTGCGGACCCGCTCGGCCTGGCGCACCAGCTCGTCGTTGGGCGAGCTGCGCCAGGCGGCGCCACTCGCGTTGTGCTGGACCTGGTGGCCCGCCTGTCCGCCGGCCGGCCCCGCGGTGGGACGTCGCGGCGGCATCGGCGGGGCGGGGCGCTGGGCGGGCTGCTGCGGTGCCGCCGGGGGCTGCTGGGCCCCGTTGGCAGGACCGCCGTAGCCGGGCTGGCCACCCGGCCCGCCGTGGAACCAGTTGGTCTCCAGCGTGTCGAACAACGGCGTGCGGCCGTCGCCCGGGCCGGCCGGAGGCAGGGCCTCGGGCTGCGGCTGTGCGGGCAGGCTCGCGGCCGGCGGACGCGGCGCTCCGAAGTCGGCGGTGTCGCGGCGGCCGTGGCCCGGGGCGCTCTGGCCGTAGCCCTGCTGGCCCTGACCGTAACCCTGCTGGCCCTGGCTGTAGCCCTGCTGACCCTGACCGTAGCCCTGCTGACCCTGACCGGCAGCCGGACGCGGCGCGTTGAAGTCGGGGCGCTGGAACTGCTCGGTGGCTGCGGGGTCCTGGCCGCCGTGGCGCGGTGCCGAGTAGCCCTGGCGGGCGTACTGACCGGTGGTGTCGGGCTCTTCGTGGCCGCGCGGGGCGTCCAGCGGGGGGCGCTGCGGTACGGCCGGCTGCTCGCTGCCCCAGCTGGTGGTCTCCGGGCGCTGCGGGCGCTGACCCTGCGGGCCGCTGCTGGGCAGTTCGGCGCGCGGGGCACCGGTCGGCGGGAGCTGGCGGCCCCGGTCGTCACCGGCAGGGGCGCCCTGCCGCTGGCTCTTGCGGTCGCGGCCGCCGATGCCGCTCTGACGGGATTCGTTGCGGTCCTGGGCGGCCGGTCGGCCGCTGTCGGAGCCGTACGCGCCGACGGGTGCGCCGGCCTGACGCGACGGGTCCTGCTGCGGGGCACCGCCCTGCTGGGGGCTGCCCTGGAAGGACGCACCGTCACGCGGCGGCAGCGCGGCACGCGCAGCCGATCCGGCGCCGACCTGGCCACGCGGCGCACCTGCGCCGAGACGGCCGGCGGTCGCGCCGCCGGGACCTCCGGACGGTCCGCCGCCGAGACCGGGACGGCCGCCACCGGGACCGCCCTGACCGCCGCCCGCGCCGGGGTTACCGGGCAGACCGCGGCCGCCGCCGGGGCCCTGCGGGGCACCGTTCTGCGCGCCCGCACCGGGCTTGGCCTGGGGCTTCTTGCCGCCGTGTGCGACATCGACGGGGAGCATGACCAACGCCGTCGTACCACCGGAGTCGGACGGGCGGAGCTGGATCCGGATGCCGTGCCGCAGGGACAGGCGGCCGACCACGAACAGACCCATGCGACGCGACACCGAGACGTCCACGGTGGGCGGCGACGCGAGCCGCTCGTTGATCGCGGCCAGGTCCTCGGGGGAGAGGCCGATACCGGTGTCGTGGATCTCGACGAGGACGCGGCCGTCCGGCAGCGCGTGACCGGTCACGCGGACCTTGGTCTGCGGAGAGGAGAACGACGTGGCGTTCTCCAGCAGCTCGGCGAGGAGGTGAACGAGGTCGTTGACGACGCGGCCCGCGACCTCGGTCGCCGGGACGGCGGCCAGTTCGATGCGCTCGTACTGCTCCACCTCGGACGCGGCGGCACGGAGCACGTCGACGAGCGGGACGGGCCGGGTCCAGCGGCGGCCCGGCTCCTCGCCCGCGAGGACGAGGAGGTTCTCGCCGTTACGGCGCATGCGGGTCGCGAGGTGGTCCAGCTTGAAGAGGGAGGACAGCTGGTCCGGGTCGGCCTCGCGGGACTCCAGCTCGGAGATGAGCGACAGCTGACGCTGGATGAGACCCTGCGAGCGGCGCGAGAGGTTGGTGAACATCGCGTTGACGTTGCCCCGCAGCAGGGCCTGCTCGGCGGCGAGGCGGACCGCCTCGCGGTGCACGTCGTCGAAGGCCGTGGCCACCTGGCCGATCTCGTCCCTGGAGTGCACACCGACCGATTCGACGGTCGTGTCGACGTCCTGCGGGTCGGCCTCGGAGAGCTGCTTGACGAGTTCGGGCAGCCGGTCCTGGGCGACCCTGGTGGCGGTGTCCTGGAGGCGGCGCAGCGAGCGGATCATGGACCGGGCCACGACGAAGGCGCCGACGAGCGACACGCCGAGGACGACCAGGATCAGCGCACCGTTGATGATGGCGTCCTGCTGCGACTCCTGCTTGAGCTCGCGGGCCCGGCTCTCCATCTCACCGAGGAGGGTCTCCTCGATCTGGTTCATCGCCTGGATCTTGGTGTCGGCCTGGTCGGTCCAGTCCAGATAGCTGCGGCGCTCGGGCGTCTTGGAGATGCCGTCGGTGCTGCGCAGCACGCGGTCCGCGTAGGTGTCGGCCTTCTGGATCTCGGAGTTGCCGGACTCCAGCGGGGCGGTCAGCTCCTCGGCGTTGCCGCCGAGCGCGGAGTAGATCGCGGTGAACGACTTCAGCGCCGCGTCCTCGTTGGTCTTGGCGTCCAGTCCGGTGAGGCGGTCGTTCTCCTTCATGCTGCCGACGGCGCTGCTGGTCTTCGGCAGCGCGGCGGCGATGACCGCGCGCTGGATGGAGGCGTACTCCTTGGCGGACGAGAACGCGGCCAGCGCGCGGGTCCGCTTGATCATGTCCGGGTTGCTCGTCGCCTGGGCCATGTCCTGGGACAGGCTCAGCAGCGAGTCGATCAGCCGGGAGTACTGGCTGATCGTCTGCGAGTTGGAGACGACTTCCCCGTCGGTCTGCTTGTAGGCGTTCTTCCGGATCTCGGTGATGCTGTGCACCTGCGCCGCGATCTGGGCCGCGTTGGAGCGGATGCCCTCCAGGGCGTCGTCGCCGGTGGTGTCACCGATGTCGGTGGTCGCATCGAGGAACGCCTCCTTGCGCTGGTCGGTCACGCTCCGGGGCTGGGAGACCTTGAAGTCCGTGGCCTTGCTGCCGTGCGTCAGCGGACCGGCCGCGTGGTCGCGCTCGTTCTGGAGCGCCTCGGCGAGAGCGGTCGCCTCCCTGGTCATCTTGGTCAGCAGCTGCATGTGCTCCAGCTGCTCCATGTCGCTCAGCGACTCGTTGATACGGAGTCCGCCCAGCGTGGTCGCGGCGACCACGGGGAGCGTGAGCAGGGAGACCAGGCGCGTGCTGATGCGCCAGTTGCGCAGGGCTATGCGAGAGCCCGTGTCGGGGGAGCCCTTGGGCTTCAGCGGGACGGCGGTTTCGCCACCACCCGGTGCCGCGCCGGAGCGCGCACCACGGTCACCGCCGTCGCCGGCCGCGGGCCGGTCCTGGTTCTGGGCGTGCTGGGGCGAGGAGCCGCGGTCGGTCCCGCCGTGCGGCTCCTGTTCAGCCGCAGCGCTGCCATCCCTCTTGAAACGTCCCTGCACTAGCGTCGCAACCTCTGGACCAGGCGCCCCTCCGCATACACGGTGGGACGGTGTCGGCGTGGTGGGGCGATGAGCATGCCCCATTAGGTGGGTCTGGAGTGACCGGCGCTTCCTTCCCCCTCCCGCCGCCACTCGGCGCTGCGTTGCGCCCCTGCGCGCCGGCCTGAAACCCGCGGCGGTGCGTGGAATTCCAGCACAGTGCCGGATCTCCAACAAGGGCCGCGGGCCGGGCTGTGACCAGAGTGACACGTTGTAAGTGTCGCGTGACAAGCCGTAGAAAGCGACGGGGAAGAATAGGACTTTTGCCTACGAGTCGCTTACGGGTGGGGGGTGCCCCAGTCGCCATGATCGGGAGCGGAATAGCTGATTCAGCTACGCAATGTCCGTTTCTGCAAGGGCATTTCACTGTCCAGAATGACGGAATTGCCCCCCGTGCCGTGAGCAAACTCACACGGAGATCGTTGCCTTGTCCATGCTTTCGCAGGGATTGGGGTGTCTAGCCTTTCGCTTTACAAGAACCGGCGCTCTGACAAGGACCTGATCCCCTGATGAAGACCATGATGTTCCGCAACATAGCCAACCCCCGGCGCACCACGCTCGCGCACCTCGCCGACGCCGACGAGCTGCAGCCGGAGGCCCAGCCGGAGCATTCGGTCGACCTCCCCAACCAGACGGCCAACCCCCGCCGCACCACCCTCCTGAACGCCCCGGTGGCCCCTTGATCCCCGAGGCGCAGTGACGGTTGGCGCCGTAATACGGCAGGTCGGGTGCCTGTGCCGCGTTAGCCTGGAGCGTCAGACTCCAGCCAGCGGAAGCAGAGGGGCGCGAGGCACCCGTGCGCATCGCCAGATTCTCCATCGACGGCAATGTCGCCTTCGGCGCGGTCGAGGACGACGGGACCGGTGACCCCGGTGGCCTCGTCCTCGACATCATCAAGGGCATTCCCTACGCCGACTTCGAGCTCTCCGGAACGAAGGTCCCGCTGAGCAAGGTCCGGCTCCTGCCGCCCGTCCTGCCCAGCAAGGTCGTGGCCATCGGTCGCAACTACGCCGAGCACGCGGCGGAGCTCGGCAACGAGGTCCCGGACGTACCCGTCGCCTTCTTCAAGCCCTCCACCTCGGTGATCGGGCCCGGCGACGCCATCGAGTACCCCTCCTTCTCGAACGAGCTGCACCACGAGGCCGAGCTCGCCGTCGTCATCGGCCGCCTGTGCCGCGAGGTCCCGCGCGAGCGCGTCAAGGACGTCATCTTCGGCTACACCTGCGCCAACGACGTCACCGCGCGCGACGCCCAGCAGCGCGAGAAGCAGTGGGCCCGCGCGAAGGGCTTCGACACGTCGTGCCCGCTCGGCCCCTGGGTTGAGACGGGCATCGGGCTGGCGGCCGCGCACGACCTCACGATCCAGTGCACGGTCAACGGCCAACAACGCCAGCTGGGTCGTACGAGCGACATGATCCGCTCCATCGAGGACCTGGTCGTCCACATCACCGAGGCCATGACGCTGCTCCCCGGAGACGTCATCCTCACCGGCACCCCGGCCGGCGTCGGCCCCCTCAACGTCGGCGACGAGGTCGCCGTCACCATCGAAGGCATCGGCACTCTCACCAACAAGGTGATCAAGCGTGGCTAACGCGACGAACGTCCGCGTACGTTTCTGTCCCTCGCCGACCGGCAACCCCCACGTGGGCCTGGTCCGCACCGCCCTCTTCAACTGGGCGTTCGCCCGGCACCACCAGGGCACCATGGTCTTCCGTATCGAGGACACCGACGCGGCCCGCGACTCGGAGGAGTCGTACGAGCAGCTCCTCGACTCGCTGCGCTGGCTCGGTCTCGACTGGGACGAGGGCCCGGAGGCCGGCGGCCCGCACGCGCCGTACCGCCAGTCGCAGCGCATGGACATCTACAAAAACGTCGCCGAGAAGCTGCTCGCCGGCGGTTACGCCTACCCCTGCTACTGCACCGTCACCGAGCTGGACGAGCGCCGCGAGGCCGCCCGGGCCGCCGGCCGGCCCTCCGGCTACGACGGAAAGTGCCGCATCCTGACCGACGAGCAGAAGGCCGCGTACGAGCGCGAGGGCCGTGAGGCGATCATCCGCTTCCGTATGCCCGACGAGCCGATCACCTTCACCGACCTCGTCCGCGGTGAGCTGACCTTCACGCCGGACAACGTCCCGGACTACGGCATCGTCCGCGCCAGCGGCGCCCCGCTCTACACGCTGGTCAACCCCGTCGACGACGCGCTGATGGAGATCACGCACGTGCTGCGCGGCGAGGACCTGCTCTCCTCCACACCGCGCCAGATCGCCCTGTACAAGGCGCTGATCGAGCTCGGCATCGCCAAGCAGATCCCGGCCTTCGGCCATCTCCCGTATGTCATGGGTGAGGGCAACAAGAAGCTCTCCAAGCGCGACCCGCAGGCCTCGCTCAACCTCTACCGCGAGCGCGGCTTCCTGCCCGAGGGCCTGCTCAACTACCTCTCCCTGCTGGGCTGGTCGTTCTCGGCGGACCAGGACGTCTTCTCGATCACCGAGATGATCGAGAGGTTCGACATCGCGGACGTCAACGCCAATCCGGCGCGCTTCGACCTGAAGAAGGCCGAGGCGATCAACGCGGACCACATCCGCCGGCTGGACGTGAAGGCCTTCGCCGAGGCCTGCGAGCCCTGGCTGCAGGCCCCGCACGCACCCTGGGCCCCCGAGGACTTCGACCGCGCCGCGTGGGAGGCGATCGCCCCGTACGCCCAGACGCGTCTCACGGTCCTCTCCGACATCACCGCCAACGTCGACTTCCTCTTCCTGCCCGAGCCGGTCGAGGACGACGCCTCCTGGCAGAAGGCGATGAAGGAGGGCTCCGACGCCCTGCTGCGCACGGCCCGTGAGAAGCTCGAGGCCGCGGACTGGTCCAGCCACGAGTCGCTGAAGAACGCGGTCCTGGCCGCCGGCGAGGAGCACGGCCTCAAGCTCGGCAAGGCCCAGGCCCCGGTCCGCGTCGCGGTCACCGGCCGCACGGTGGGTCTGCCGCTCTTCGAGTCCCTGGAGATCCTGGGCCGGGAGAAGACCCTGGCACGGGTCGACGCGGCGCTGGCGAAGCTCGCAGCCGCGTAGGCGATTCCCGTCGTACGCCCTGAGGGGCGGCAGCCGGTGCGGCTGCCGCCTCTCGGACGTTGGCGGCGGCACCGGCACCACCGCAGGCGCCCCACGGCCGCCCACCACCCCCTAGCCTGGGATCATGGCGATCCGCGCGGTCCTGTGGGACATCGACGACACGATCTTCGACTACACCGGCGCCGACCGCGAAGGGCTGCGGCGCATGCTCGACGACGAGGGCCTGCCGCACGCATACACGTCCGCGGACCACGCCCTCCGGCGCTGGCGGGAACTCACCGAACACCACTGGGCCCGTTTCGCCGCCGGGGAAACGGACTTCCAGGGGCAGCGGCGCGACCGGGTCCGCAGCTTCTTCGTCCGGGAGCTGAGCGACGACGAGGCGGATGAGTGGTTCGCCCGTCACCTCGCGCACTACGAGGCCGCCTGGTCGCTGTTCCCGGACTTCCTGCCGGTCATCGACCGCCTCGCGGGCGAGTACCGGCATGCCGTCCTGTCGAACTCCTCCGTCCACAACCAGGACCGCAAGCTGCGCATCCTCGGCGTCAGGGATCGCTTCGAGGCCGTCCTGTGCGCCGTGGAGCTCGGGGTCTCCAAACCCGAGGCGGCGGCCTTCCACACCGCGTGCGACGCGCTCGGGCTGCCACCGCAGGACGTTGCGTACGTGGGAGACCACCCGGACATCGACGCGAGCGGTGCCGGCGCGGCGGGGCTGACCGGCATCTGGCTGGACCGCGGTGGGCTGGGCGGCAGGCCGGAACTGATCCGGATCACGGGTCTGGAGGAGCTACCCAGCGTGCTGCAGTCGGATACCCGTTTTGGAGCGCCGTCCACCTTCAGGTAATGTTCTTCCTGCGCCGGGAGCAGCGGGCCGGAAAGCCCGAGCTGAAGGCGCACAACCGAACAAAACCCCCCGCAGGGGGGTTGAGTTTTGGTGGCCTATGGTGTAATTGGCAGCACGACTGATTCTGGTTCAGTTAGTCTTGGTTCGAGTCCAGGTAGGCCAGCTCGCAGAGCTCATCTGCAAAGCCCCCGTTGTGTAGCGGCCTAGCACGCTGCCCTCTCAAGGCAGTAGCGCCGGTTCGAATCCGGTCGGGGGTACAGATCCATCCTGCTGGTCACCAGGTTCGCTCCCGGTGCCTTCGCAGTGACAACATCCGGCGACAGCCGGATGGGGATCGCTAGGGCCCCCGTTGTGTAGCGGCCTAGCACGCCGCCCTCTCAAGGCGGTAGCGCCGGTTCGAATCCGGTCGGGGGTACTGGTCTATACCACCATGGCCTATGGTGTAATTGGCAGCACGACTGATTCTGGTTCAGTTAGTCTTGGTTCGAGTCCAGGTAGGCCAGCGGATCCAGTCAGTTGGATCAACATCTTGCCCCCGTTGTGTAGCGGCCTAGCACGCCGCCCTCTCAAGGCGGTAGCGCCGGTTCGAATCCGGTCGGGGGTACGTGACGAGAAGGCCCTCCCCATCGGGGAGGGCCTTCTCGCGTATGCCTCAGCCGAACCGGCGGTACGACTCCTCGGCCTGGGCCAGCCTGCGCAGGCTCAGCAGCACCGGCTCGTACAGCACGGTGAGCGCCACCGCGGCCTCCACCTGCTCCTCCTCCTGCTCGTACTTCTCCACCAAGTCCAGGTCGTTGACGGCCAGTTCGGCGGCGCTGCGTGCGTACGGGAAGAGGTGTGCCACGTCGCAGGGGTAGCCGAGCCGGTCCATCGTGGCGATCGCGGCGACCAGCGTCCGGTACGAGGGCGACAGCGCGCCCTGCTCGCGGCCGAAGCTCCAGCCGAGCCGCTCCATCAGTGCGTCGGCGGTGCGGCCTGCCGTCTCGGTGGCGGGGTCCTCCTCGTCCGGCTCCGGGCCGTGCGGGAGGGCCCAGACCGCGGCGCCCAGGCGCATGTGGTGGTCGAGGGTGTCGTCGGCGACGGCCGCGAGGACCTCGCGGGCGGCGGCCACCGGTATGCCGCCGACCTGGATCAGCGCACGGACCAGCCGGAGCCGGCGCAGATGCTCCTCGTCGTACTCGGCCTGGGTGGCGCTGACCCGCCGGCCGGGCGGCAGCAGCCGCTCACGCAAGTAGTACTTGATCGTGGCGGTGGGTACGCCGCTGCGTTCGCTGAGCTCTGCCAGTCTCATCTGCTTGCGCCTTTCATTGGAGAGTGGCACTATCCAAGTGTAGATAGCTCCACTATCCAACAATCCTCGCAAGGGGGACCGCGATGGGCAAGCAGCCGATCCAGGGGCGCATGACGGCGGAGTCGCAGGAGCAAGTGGTCGTCTTCCTCATCGGGATGCGCATCAACAGCTTCCGGGCGCTGCGGAGTTGGTGGCCGGTGTTCACGGCCATGCCGCGGATGCTGAAGGAACTGTCGCAGGACGAGGACAGTGGACTCCTCGGTTATCAGCTGCTGCTGGGCGGGCCCAGGGTTCTGTACACCGTCCAGTACTGGGACTCGAAGGAGAAGCTGCTCGCGTACGCCTCCGCGCAGGACGGGCAGCACCGGCCGGCCTGGGCGGCGTTCAACCGGCGGATGCGCGAGGGCAAGGGCAAGGTCGGCTTCTGGCACGAGACGTACATCGTCCCTGCGGGGTCGTACGAGAACGTCTACGTGAACATGCCGGCGTTCGGGCTGGGCGCGGCGACGGGTGTCGTCCCGGTGGCCCGCCGCGGCGACCGTGCGGCGGATCGACTGCGCGCTGCGTGAGCCCCGGGGTCGGGTGGTTGCGGCGAGTCGCGGGCGCATGTGGCGCCTGCGCGGGCCTTTCCCGGGGGCTCCGCCCCCGGACCCCCGTCTTCGAACGCCGGCAGGGCTGAGATTCGGCCTGGCCGGCGTTCGAGGGGTGGACACGCCGCCCGGCCTGCCGGTGTCGGCAGCACACAGCCCGTCCGGCGTTCGAGGACGGACACCCGGTCCCACCGCACGGTGCCCGTACCGTGCGCCGCGCCCGCAGGGCGAGCCGCGCAAGGCCTCCGCCGCCGCAGCCGCCGCCGTCCCGTGCGCCGCGCCCGCAGGGCGAGCCGGGCAGGGGCGGAGCCCCGGGGTCAGCCCGTGCGGCGGAGCGCGTCGGAGAGGCGGGCCGCCGCGTCGATGACCGCCTGGGCGTGCATACGGCCGGGGTGACGGGTCAGACGCTCGATCGGCCCGGATACCGAGACCGCCGCCACGACTCTGTTCGACGGCCCCCGCACCGGCGCCGAGACGGACGCCACGCCCGGCTCGCGCTCGCCGATCGACTGGGCCCAGCCCCGGCGCCGTACGCCCGACAGGGCCGTCGCCGTGAAG
The DNA here is from genome assembly GCF_040296405.1 of Streptomyces sp. NPDC002133. Classification (NCBI taxonomy): domain Bacteria; kingdom Bacillati; phylum Actinomycetota; class Actinomycetes; order Kitasatosporales; family Streptomycetaceae; genus Streptomyces; species Streptomyces sp. NPDC002133. The sequence goes on from NZ_JBEOXF010000002.1 coordinate 322,473, forward strand.
CGGGCGCCCTGCAGGCCGCGGTGCAGCCGCTCGGGCTCCTCCCAGGCCATCAGGATCTGGGCCGACGATCCGGCCTTCATCGTGAGCGTGGAGCCGACGGGCACCGTGTCCCGCAGTCCGGACAGCCGCTCGGCGGCCGCCACGCAGATACGCATGTCCCCCTGCCGGCGATAGAGCTGCGCGCTCTCGCCGGTCACATCGCGCAGATGGGTCAGCACCGGCCCCGCCGTGGCCAGCAGGCGGTCCTCGCCCGCCGCGGCCGCCAACTCGGCCAGCCGCGGGCCCAGAATGAAACGGCCCTGCATGTCCCTCGCCACCATCCGGTGGTGTTCCAGAGCCACGGCGAGGCGATGAGCCGTGGGTCGTGCAAGCCCTGTCGCCGCGACCAGCCCGGCGAGGGTGGCCGGACCGGACTCCAGGGCGCTCAGTACCAGAGCTGCCTTGTCGAGAACGCCGACGCCGCTAGAGTTGTCCATGAAACGATACTCGCGTCTCACTCTGTGAAACGCAAGTTCAATTTCTCCGAGAAGTTGCGAACCTGGATGTGCGGCCGTACAAGGGCCCGCGCTCCCCGCCAGGTCCGACGTACGGACGACGGCGGAGTTGATCTCTAGTTGGGCCCGGCGAAGCCGCCGGGCCGGAGGGAAAGCGATGGGTAGGACACTCGCGGAGAAGGTCTGGGACGACCACGTCGTCCGGCGCGCCGAGGGCGAGCCCGACCTCCTCTACATCGATCTGCACCTCCTGCACGAGGTGACGAGCCCGCAGGCCTTCGACGGGCTCCGCCAGAACGGCCGGCGGGTGCGGCGGCTCGACCTCACCATCGCGACCGAGGACCACAACACCCCGACCCTCGACATCGACAAGCCCATCGCCGACCCGGTCTCCCGCGCCCAGCTGGAGACCCTGCGCAAGAACTGCGCGGATTTCGGCGTCCGGCTGCACCCGCTGGGGGACGTCGAGCAGGGCGTCGTCCACGTCGTGGGCCCACAGCTGGGCCTGACCCAGCCCGGCACCACCGTGGTCTGCGGTGACTCCCACACGTCCACCCACGGCGCTTTCGGCGCGCTGGCGTTCGGTATCGGCACCTCGCAGGTCGAGCACGTCCTGGCCACCCAGACGCTGCCGCTGGCCCGCCCCAAGACCATGGCGATCACCGTCGAGGGCGAGCTGCCGGACGGCGTCACCGCCAAGGACCTGATCCTGGCGATCATCGCCAGGATCGGTACGGGCGGCGGCCAGGGCTACATCCTGGAGTACCGCGGATCCGCCATCGAGAAGCTCTCGATGGAGGCCCGCATGACCATCTGCAACATGTCGATCGAGGCCGGCGCCCGCGCGGGCATGATCGCCCCGGACCGGACCACGTTCGACTATCTCCAGGGCCGCGACCACGCCCCCGAGGGCGAGGACTGGGACGCGGCGGTCGCGTACTGGAAGACCCTGCGCACCGACGACGACGCGGTCTTCGACGCCGAGGTCTTCATCGACGCCGCCGAACTCTCCCCGTTCGTCACCTGGGGCACCAACCCGGGCCAGGGCGCCCCGCTGTCCTCCCACGTCCCCGACCCGGCTTCGTACGAGGACGCTTCGGAGCGGCTGGCCGCCGAAAAGGCTCTGGAATACATGGGGTTGACCGCCGGGCAGGCTCTGCGCGACATCAAGGTCGACACCGTCTTCGTAGGCTCCTGCACCAACGGCCGTATCGAGGACCTGCGCTCCGCGGCCTCGATCCTGGCGGGCCGCAAAGTCGCCGACGGCGTACGGATGCTGGTCGTCCCGGGCTCGGTGCGGGTCGCGCTGCAGGCCGTCGAGGAGGGCCTGGACAAGGTCTTCAAGGAGGCCGGCGCCGAATGGCGGCACGCGGGCTGCTCGATGTGTCTGGGCATGAACCCCGACCAGCTGGCCCCAGGGGAGCGTTCCGCCTCCACCTCCAACCGCAACTTCGAGGGCCGGCAGGGCAAGGGCGGCCGGACCCATCTGGTCTCGCCGCAGGTCGCGGCCGCCACTGCGGTGCGCGGGCACCTGTCCTCGCCCGCTGATCTGTCCGACATCCCGGCCTCGGCCTCAGCCGGAGTCTGAACACCGTGACTCCTCCACCCCGCAAGAACGGCGTGGCTTCTCACTCGGCCCGGAGGGCCTCATGACGGCCGAGCCCTGACCGCCGGCCCGAAGGCAGGGCAGCACCGTACTACTCCACAGGCAACGAAGGATGAACCATGGAAGCCTTCACCACGCACACCGGCCCGGCCGTCCCGCTGCGCCGCAGCAACGTCGACACGGACCAGATCATCCCGGCGCACTGGCTGAAGAAGGTCACCCGCGACGGTTTCGAGGACGGGCTCTTCGAGGCCTGGCGCAAGAACGACGACTTCGTCCTCAACCAGCCGGAGCGGCAGGGCGCAACAGTCCTGGTCGCAGGCCCCGACTTCGGCACCGGCTCCTCCCGTGAGCACGCCGTCTGGGCCCTCCAGAACTACGGTTTCAAGGCCGTCGTCTCCAGCCGCTTCGCCGACATCTTCCGCGGCAACTCGCTCAAGAACGGCCTGCTGACCGTGGTTCTGCCCCAGGAGGCGGTGGACCGCCTGTGGGAGCTGACCGAGGCCGACCCGAAGGCCGAAATCACCGTGGACTTGGAACAGCGCCAGGTCCGCGCGGCAGGCATCACCGTCGATTTCGAGCTGGACGAGAACGCCCGATGGAGGCTGTTGAACGGACTCGACGACATCAGCCTCACCCTTCAGAACGAAGCGGACATCGCGGCCTACGAAGCCTCCAGGCCGGCCTTCAAGCCGCGTACGATCGAGGTCTGAGCAGCGCTTTTCCCGTCCTGCGCCCTCCACCGTCCGGTGGAGGGCGCAGGCGTTTGTTGAGACCCTGTGGGGCGACAACTCGCCCCAGATGGCACAATCGGTGCATGGAAGGTGACAGCCAACTCGAGCTCTACGAGGCAGTCGCCGCCCGATTGAAGGAAGCGCACGCAAGGGTGCGTGCACTGCAAGTCCCGGAGGGCGTAAGGATGGCGCTGTCCCGGAAGCTGCTGGCAGTGACGGCCGCGGCGAAGCACGATCTCGCAGACGCCGCAAGGCGCCTGGACCGGTTGATGAAGGACCTCGATGAAGGTCGTTTCCCCCAAGGTGACTGACCACCCGGCGACTGGGCCGATATGCGGCTCCGCCGCGTGGCCGTGACGGTCGACTTCGTTGCGGCACTAGGGTGATTAGCCCGTTTCGTGTTTGATTTGCGGTATATATCTGCCTAACGTGCGAAAACGCTTGAACAGTTTCGTTCCGGCAATGTCTCCGAAGGGGAAGACGTGAACAAGGCGCAGCTCGTAGAAGCGATTGCCGACAAGATGGGTGGCCGCCAGCAGGCCGCCGATGCTGTCGACGCGGTACTCGACGCGATCGTCCGCGCGGTTGTCGGCGGCGACCGGGTTTCGGTCACGGGCTTCGGCTCGTTCGAGAAGGTCGACCGTCCGGCCCGGTACGCCCGCAACCCGCAGACGGGTGAGCGCGTGCGGGTCAAGAAGACCTCGGTGCCGCGGTTCCGCGCGGGCCAGGGCTTCAAGGACCTGGTCAGCGGCTCGAAGAAGCTCCCCAAGGGCGGCGAAGTCGCCGTCAAGAAGGCGCCGAAGGGCAGCCTCCAGGTCGGCGCCGCGGTGAAGAAGGCGGCGGCGAAGAAGGCCACCGCCAAGAAGGCCGCGGCGAAGAAGGCACCCGCGAAGAAGGTGACCGCGGCGAAGAAGGTCGCGGCGAAGAAGACGCCTGCGAAGAAGGTGACCGCGGCGAAGACGACGGCGGCGACGACCAAGAAGGCCGCGGCCAAGAAGACCGCGCCCGCGAAGAAGGCGGTCGCGAAGAAGGCGCCCGCCAAGAAGGCGACGGCGCGCAAGACCACCGCCAAGAAGACCACCGCCCGCAAGAAGTAAGCAGCGGGGCAGCAAAAGGCCACTCACGCGACGGGCCGGACTCCCTTGGGGGAGCCCGGCCCGCGGCGTTCGTTCGTCATTCCCCGGCCCGGCCGTGGGCCGGACCGCGTCGGACCGGTTTCCCGGCCGGGTCTCACGTGTTCGGGGACGATGCCGGAACGCCCGAGTGATGCACGGTCCGGGCAAGGACACGGCCGAAGCGCCCGCGGCACCCGCTGGCGGCGCTCAGAGCGTCTGCAGCGTCACCAGCGTGATCCGCAGGGCATCGCCCTTGCCCTCGGTCTCGATCCGCACACGCTGCCCCGGCCGCAGCAGTCGCAGCCCGCCGGCGTCGAACGCGGCGGCGTCGAATTCCACGGGCGTGCCGTCGTCGAGCAGCACACTTCCGCTGCGGGTCTCTGAGTCGTACGTGTACGCGGTCGCCTGCATGCCCTGAGCGTAACGGGCACGCCTGCGCGGCTCTGCCGCGGGCGCCCGCGGCGCGGGCCGGGTCACCGGCCCTACACGCCCTCCTCCTGAACCGGCCGCGGCATCGGCAGCGTCGCGCAGCGTGCCGCCGTGCGCGGTCCGACGCCCAGAGCCAGCGCGGCCCGCAGATCGTCGGCGGTGTCGACGTCGTGGCGGACCGAGTCGACGCCGTCCACGGCAATTTCCGCCGCGCCGGAGCGCAAATGCCGGTTTCGGGAACGCCCGCCGAATGCCGGGCGCAATTCCGTGCCCGGCGCGGCCGACAGAAATGTGGTCCCAATTCCCGCGGAGTCCGCGAGGAAAGCCCGCGGAAATTGCGAGGCCACTGCGAGCACCCGGGCCAATTCGGCAGCCCGCAGCGCCGGCAGATCCGCGTTGAGCGCCGCCACCGCGGCGCCCGGACGGTCGGCGCGCACCGCGCCCGCCCCGTGTGCCAGCGCCGCGTTGAGTCCCGCGGCCGGTGTGTCCGGGACGATCCGCGCACCGAGCGCTGCCAGCTCCGCCGATGCCAGCGGATCGTCCGTGACGACCGCCACATTCCGCACCGCGGGACACGAGAGCGCCGCGGCCACCGTGTCCTGGGCGAAGGCCAGGGCGAAGTGCGGGCGCAACGCCCCGCCCGCGGCCGCTGCCAGTCTGCTCTTGGCCAGTGCGAGGGGCTTCAGCGGGACGACCAGTGACCACTGCATCGCAACATTGTCACCCGGCCCCGGCCGGTGGCCACGAGAGACGTGCTCCGGGGCTGGGCGTACGGTGTCCTCGACAGACCAGGGGCCTGGGGCGACACTTGACCCCCAGCAGCCAGGCAGCAGCCAGTGGCAGCCAGGTCCTAGAGGAAGGTGTCCGAGTGTCCCGCCGCAGAATCGGCTTCTGGTACCGCCTGGCGGCGGCCATCGCGAAACCGCCGTTGGTGGTTCTGTTCAAGCGGGACTGGCGAGGAATGGAACACATTCCGGCCGACGGTGGATTCATCACCGCGGTGAATCACAACTCCTATCTGGACCCGCTGTCCTACGCGCACTTCCAGTACAACACGGGACGCGTCCCCCGGTTCCTTGCGAAGGCCGCCCTCTTCAAGGGCTCTTTCGTCGGCATGATGCTCCGCGGCACCCGCCAGATCCCGGTCTACCGCGAGACCACCAACGCACTCGACGCCTTCCGCGCCGCCGTCGACGCCATCGAGCGCGGCGAGTGCGTCGCGTTCTACCCGGAGGGCACGCTGACCCGCGACCCCGAGTTGTGGCCCATGGCGGGCAAGACCGGCGCCGCGCGCGTCGCGCTGCTCACCAAGGCCCCGGTCATCCCGGTCGCCCAGTGGGGCGCCAACCTGGCGATGCCGCCGTACGCCAAGGAGGACAAACTCAGGCTCTTCCCGCGGAAGACCCTGATCGTGCAGGCCGGACCGCCCGTCGACCTCTCCCGGTTCTACGGTCTGGAGCCCACCCCCGACGTGCTGCGCGAGGCCACCGAGGTCATCATGGCCGCGATCACCTCGCTGCTGGAGGACGTACGCGGCGAGAAGGCGCCCGCCGAGCCGCACGACCACCACAGGGCGCGGGCGGAACAGCGGCAGAAGGCCGCGGAGGAGGGCACCAAGTGACTCGTCCCGTCAAGGCCGCCGTGTTCGGCACCGGATCCTGGGGCACGGCCTATTCGATGGTGCTCGCCGACGCCGGCTGCGACGTGACCCTCTGGGGTCGCCGCGCCGATCTCGTCGACGCCGTCAACACCACCCGCACCAACCCGGACTATCTCCCGGGCATCCAGCTCCCCGAGCGGATCCGGGCCACCACCGACCCCGCCGATGCCGCCCGCGACGCCGACTTCACCGTCCTCGTCGTGCCCTCGCAGACCCTGCGCGCCAACCTCGCGGAATGGGCGCCCAAGCTGTCTCCCGACACCGTCCTCGTCTCCCTGATGAAGGGCGTCGAACTCGGCACCGCCAAGCGCATGAGCGAGGTCATCGAGGAGGTCGCCAAGGCCCCCGCCGAGCGCGTCGCCGTCCTCACAGGACCCAATCTCGCCAAGGAGATCGCCGACCGCCAGCCCGCCGCCGCGGTCGTCGCCTGCGCCGACGAGACGGTCGCCCAGCGCCTCCAGTCCGCGTGCATGACCCCGTACTTCCGCGCATACACCAACACTGACGTCGTCGGCTGCGAACTCGGCGGCGCCGTCAAGAACGTCATCGGTCTCGCCGTCGGCATCGCGGACGGCATGGGCCTCGGCGACAACTCCAAGGCCACGCTCATCACCCGCGGCCTGGCCGAGACGACCCGCCTCGGCCTGGCCATGGGCGCCGACCCGATGACCTTCTCCGGCCTGGCGGGACTCGGCGACCTCGTCGCCACGTGCTCGTCGCCGCTCTCCCGGAACCACACCTTCGGCACCAACCTCGGCCGTGGAATGACCCTCCAGGAGACCATCGCCGCCACCAAGCAGACCGCCGAGGGCGTCAAGTCCTGTGAGTCCGTGCTGGATCTGGCCAGGCGGCACGGCGTCGACATGCCGATCACGGAGACGGTGGTCTCGATCGTCCACGAGGGCAAGCCGCCGGTCGTCGCGCTCAAGGAACTGATGTCGCGCAGCGCGAAGCCCGAGCGCCACTAGCGCTCCGTTTCCGGGGGCTCCGCTCCCGCACCGCGCCCTCGTGCCTCAAGCCCCCTGCGCCCCGCGCCCTGCGGCGTAAAGGGACTCCGGCGAGGCCCGTTCCGGGCCTCGCCGGCGCTCGAGGACGGACATCCGGGTCCACTGCCCGGTGCGGTCATTCACCGAACACGCACGGACGGTGCCGCACAGTCCTCGGTTCACGCAGGAGCGGGCGCGCCCCTGGGGCAGGCAGAACGCGCAGGGTAGTCTCGTCGCGATATGAGCGAGAACCCCTCCCACAGCCCCGACCTCGCCTCCGCCGGGGGCGAGGCGCGCCGCAAGCCGCGCGTCGCGGTCGTCTTCGGCGGCCGCAGCTCCGAGCACGCGATCTCCGTCGTGACGGCCGGCGCCGTGCTGCGCTCCATCGACCGCACGAAGTACGACGTGCTGCCCATCGGCATCACGACGGACGGCCGCTGGGCGCTGACCGCCGACGAGCCGGACCGGATGGCCATCGCCGACCGGAAACTGCCGTCCGTCGACGGCCTTGCCGAGTCGAGCGAGGGCGGCGTCGTCCTCTCCGTCGACCCGGCCAACCGCGAGGTGGTCTACAGCGAGCCGGGCTCCGTGCCCAAGGCGCTCGGCGAGGTCGACGTCGTCTTCCCGATGCTGCACGGCCCGTACGGCGAGGACGGCACCCTGCAGGGCCTGCTGGAACTCTCCGGCGTCCCCTACGTCGGCTCGGGCGTCCTCGCCTCGGCCGTCGGCCAGGACAAGGAGTACATGAAGCGGGTCTTCCTCTCCTTCGGACTGCCCGTCGGTCCGTACGTGGTGATCCGGCCCCGTGAGTGGGAGCAGGATCCCTCCGCCGCCCGCAAGAAGATCATCGATTTCGCCGGCGAGCACGGCTGGCCCCTCTTCGTGAAGCCCGCGCGCGCCGGCTCCTCGATCGGCATCACCAAGGTCGACGACCTCTCCGGGCTCGACGACGCCATCGTCGAGGCGCAGCGCCACGACCCCAAGATCCTTGTGGAGTCGCTGCTGCGCGGCCGCGAGATCGAATGCGGAGTGCTGGAGTTCGAGGACGGTCCGCGCGCCAGCGTGCCCGCCGAGATCCCGCCCGTCACCGCGCACGACTTCTACGACTTCGAGGCCAAGTACATCGACTCGGCCACCGGTCTGGTGCCCGCGCCGCTCACCGAGGAGCAGACCGCCGAGGTGCGGCGGCTCGCGGTCGAGGCGTTCGAGGCCGCGTCGTGCGAGGGTCTGGTCCGCGCGGACTTCTTCCTCACCGAGGACGGCGAGTTCGTGATCAACGAGATCAACACCATGCCGGGCTTCACGCCGATCTCCATGTACCCGCGGATGTGGCAGGAGACCGGCGTCGGCTACCCGGAGCTCGTCGACCGCCTCATCCAGGCGGCGCTGCGCCGCTCCACCGGACTGCGCTGAACCGATTCCCCTTCAGGGGGTTTCCGAGAAGAGCGGCGGGACCGTCTTCGTGACCGGTCCCGCCAGCTCCGTCAGCGGGCCGACATCGCCGAACCGCTTCGACAGCGTCACCTCGACATAGGTCCTGCGGTACGTGGTGGTGAACCGTGCGCTGTCCTTGAGCTCCTCGGCGTACCACTCGACACCCTCGACCTCCACCCCGTCCGCGCGCCAATCGGTCAGCCCCGCGGGCCGGGGGACCCCGCAGCGCAGTACGATCGCGGCGTCCCCCCACCCGGCGGTCAGCTCGGAACGCGGCTCGGGGTCCTGGCGGTCCTTACCGGCCACCGACTCGGGCAGCGCCTCGTGCAGGGCACGGCACAGGGCCTTCTCCTCGGGAGGGGGAGAAGGAACCGTGATCGACGCCGGTGCGTCCGTGGAGGAGCAGCCCGAAGCGGCCAGCAGCACGGCGGCCGTGGCAGGCAGAGACAGAAGCCGGCGAGGGAACATCACCGGCCAAGCGTAGACGGGGGCTACAGGTGCACGACCGGGCAGGTCAGCGTTCGCGTGATGCCGTCCACTTGCTGGACCTTGGCGACCACCATGCGGCCCAGATCGTCGACGGTGTCGGCCTGGGCGCGCACGATCACGTCGTAAGGGCCTGTCACGTCCTCGGCCTGGATCACCCCCGGGATCTTGGAGATGGTGTCGGCGACGGTCGACGCCTTGCCCACCTCGGTCTGAATAAGGATGTACGCCTGTACCACGGAACCTCCAGGGCGGCCACGAGGATCATGTGGGGAGAAGAGACGCCACGGTATCGCGTCGCCGCGGGCCACGGGGAGACCTGGGCGCCCCGAGGCGTGCGCAGCGTGGCGTACGAAGCACAGAAGTTGACGGCCTGCTCGGCCTACTCGACGGTACCGACAGCAGTGACGGCTCGCGACCGCAAGCGCACTGGGGCAGAAGGAGCACAGGAATGAAGGGCACCGTGGGCGAACTGGGGGAGTTCGGGCTCATCAGGGAGCTCACCTCCCGGCTCACCTCCACCCCCGCCGTACGGCTCGGACCCGGCGACGACGCCGCGGTCGTGGCCGCCCCCGACCGCAGGGTCGTCGCCAGCACCGACCTCCTGCTGGAGGGAAGGCACTTCCGGCGCGACTGGTCGACCGCGTACGACGTGGGCCGCAAGGCGGCCGCACAGAACCTCGCCGACATCGCCGCCATGGGCGCCGTGCCGACCGCGCTGCTGCTCGGCCTTGTCGTCCCCGCCGATCTGCCCGTCACCTGGGCCACCGAGCTGATGGACGGCATCCGCGACGAATGCCAGGTCGCGGGCGCGGCGGTGGTCGGCGGCGATGTCGTGCGCGGCGACATCATCACCATCGCGATCACAGCACTCGGCGATCTGCGCAACCACGACCCGGTGACCCGCGCCGGCGCCCAGCCCGGCGATGTCGTCGCCTACACCGGCTGGTTGGGCTGGTCCGCCGCCGGACACGCGGTCCTCTCGCGCGGCTTCCGCTCGCCCCGCGCCTTCGTCGAGGCCCACCGCCGCCCCGAACCGCCGTACCACGCGGGGCCCGCCGCGGCCGGGCTCGGCGCGACCGCGATGACCGACGTCAGCGACGGACTCGTCGCCGACCTCGGGCACATCGCCGAGGCCAGCAAGGTCCGCATAGACCTGCGCTCCGGACTCTTTGACATCCCCTCGCAGATGAACGACATCGGCCAGGCCGTCGGCGTCGACCCGCTGCAGTGGGTCCTCAGCGGGGGCGAGGACCACGCGATCGTCGCGACCTTCCCCGCCGATGTGAAGCTGCCCGCCCGCTGGAAGGTGATCGGCGAGGTGCTGAACCCGTCGGCCCTGCCGCAGGTGACGGTGGACGGGGCGCCGTGGACGAACAAGGGCGGCTGGGACCACTTCGGGGAGGGGTCGTGACCTCGGCCCCGCCCCGGGTGCTGACCGTCGCCGGGTCCGACTCCGGCGGTGGCGCCGGCATCCAGGCCGACCTCAAGACCATGCTGGCGCTCGGTGTCCACGGCATGAGCGTGATCACGGCCGTCACGGCGCAGAACTCGCTGGGGGTGCAGGGTGCCTGGGAGCTGCCCGCCGAGGCGGTGCGGGCACAGTTCAGAAGCGTCGTCGACGACATCGGCGTACAGGCGGTGAAGACCGGCATGCTCGCGTCGGCCGAGCTCGTCGAGACCGTCGCCGAGCTGCTGGCCGGGACCGACGCGCCCGTCGTCGTCGACCCGGTCGGCGTCTCCAAGCACGGGGACGCACTGCTCGCCGCCGACGCGCTGGATTCGGTCCGGACGAGACTGCTGCCGGCCGCGACCGTGGCGACCCCGAACCTGGACGAGGTCGCCCAGCTCACGGGCGTACAGGTGAAGACCGAGACCGATCTGCGGTGTGCGGCCGAGGCGGTGCTCGCTTACGGGCCGCGCTGGGCGCTGATCAAGGGCGGGCATCTGGAGGGGGACGCCGTGGATCTGCTCACGGACGGCACCGAGGAGCACTGGCTGCGCGCGCCCCGCCACGACAACCGCCACACGCACGGCACCGGCTGCACCCTCGCCTCCGCGGTCGCGTCCGGTCTGGCGAAGGGGCTGTCCGTCCCCGAGGCGGGACGGGCGGCGAAGGAGTACGTGACCGGTGCCATCGCCGCGGGCTTCGCGCTCGGCGGCGGGATCGGTCCGGTCGACCACGGCTGGCGCCGGCGTTCCTGAGGACGGCGAAAAGCCGGTCCACCGAGGTGGACCGGCTTTCAAGGCAACCGCAGGGGCTGCGCTACGACGAAGCGTCGGCGGGATCATCCCCGCACGAACGCGGGGAGCATCTCTTAGCGCGAGACCTTGCCGGCCTTGATGCACGAGGTGCAGACGTTGAGCCGCTTCGGCGTCCGACCGACCACGGCACGCACGCGCTGGATGTTCGGGTTCCAGCGACGGGACGTACGGCGGTGCGAGTGCGAAATGTTGTTGCCGAAGCCCGGCCCCTTGCCGCAGACGTCGCAGTTGGCAGCCACGGGTCACTCCAAAGACTTCAGATGCACTTACAGTGAAATCCGGCGTGCCGGAATCAGTGATCTGAAGTGGCCTGCCGGGGGATACGGCCCGATTTTCATCGGGCAACCGGAGCAGCATACAACGGCTGGCTCCGAGACACGAAACTACCATGGCTTCCCCCGCCCCCGCCCCGGCCGCAGGTCAGGCCCGGGTCTACGCTGCGGTGCAGCGCAGCACCACGAGGAGGACATCAGTTGCCGCAGACTCTCGATGCCCTCGCGGTACGTACATGGTGCTCACTCGCGCTGGAGGCGCTGGGCCGGGAACGCGAGGAGATCGACGCGATCAACGTCTATCCGGTCGCGGACGGAGACACCGGCACGAATCTCTATCTGACCGTGGAGTCGGCCGCCCGGGCCGTCGAGGCGGTCTTCGCGGCGTACGAGACCGGCTCGGCGGCCCCCGTGCTGGCCGATGCGATGGGGGCCATGGCGCACGGGGCGCTGATCGGGGCGCGAGGCAACTCGGGAACGATCCTGGCGCAGCTCCTGCGGGGCATGGCCGAGGTGCTCGTGGAGCGCGACGGCAGGGCCGCGGGTGCGCTGCGCCGGGCCGCGGAGTCCGCGCGCGAGGCGGTGGCGCATCCGGTGGAGGGCACGATCCTGAGCGTCGCGTCGGCGGCGGCGGACGCGGCGGACGCGGCGGTCTCCGACGGTGACGCGGCGGCGGTGAAGGCGGCGTACGCATGCGCCTGCCGGGCACTCGAGAACACACCGGGGCAGCTGGAGGTGCTGGGCCGGGCAGGCGTCGTGGACGCGGGCGGCCAGGGTCTGGTGGCGGTGCTCGGCGCCCTTGTCGAGGCGATGACGGGGGAGACACCGGCGGCACGGCCCACGGGACGGCCCCACCCGGCGGTCGCGGCTGCCGTCGAACCGTGTGCCGACGGAGGGCTCGCCTTCGAGGTGATCTACCTCCTGGAGGCGGACGATACGGCCGTGACCCGGCTCAAGGCCCGCCTCGACGGGCTGGGCGACTCGCTCGTCGTGGTCGGCGGCGACGGGCTGTGGAACGTCCATGTGCACGTGGACGACGCGGGCGCGGCGGTCGAGGCGGGCGTCGAGGCCGGACGGCCGTACCGGATCCGTATCACCCACTTCGCCGCGGCCGACCACGCCGAGCGGCGCGAGCCGGTGCAGCGGGCCGTCGTCGCCGTGGTCCGCGGCGAAGGGCTGGCCGGCCTCTGCGAGACGGCGGGGGCGACGACGGTGCTCGCGCGGCCCGGGGAGCCCCCGGCGAGCGGCGAACTCGTCGAGGCGATCCGGCGGGCGCACGCGCGCGAGGTCGTGCTCCTGCCGAACGACGCGGAGCTGCGGCACACGGCGGCGGCAGCCGCGGAGCAGGCCCGCGCCGAGGGCGTAAGGGTCGCCCTCATCCCGACCCGCTCCGCGGTCCAGGGCATCGCGGCGCTCGCGGTCCACGAACCCGACCGCCGCTTCGACGAGGACGTCGTCGCGATGACCTCGGCGGCCGGCGCGACCCGCTACGGCGAACTGGCCGTCGCCGAGCGGCAGTCCTTCACGTCGGCGGGGGTCTGTCAGGCCGGGGACGTGCTGGGCCTGATCGACGGCGATGTGGCGGTGATCGGCGCGGACCTCGCGGAGACGGCGGAGAACGTCCTGGACCGCATGCTCTCCGCGGGCGGTGAACTGGTCACCCTCGTCCTTCCCGAAGACGCCCCCGCCGACCTGGCGGAGCGCCTCGAGACCCATGTGACGCGCGGCCACCTGGCGGTTGACACGGTGGTCCACCACGGGGGGCGGGGGGCGCCGCTCCTGATCGGCGTGGAGTAGGGGGCGTTGCCCCCACCATCCGACGGCCCGCAGGGGCGGGGTTTTGGGGCGGGGTGTGCCTGTCCCGGCACCGACGTGTGGGCCGGCACCGACGTGTGGGCCGGTCACACGTGTGGGCCGGCACCGACGTGTGGGCCGGCACCGGGCGGTGTGCCCGGCACCGGGCACACCCGGTCAGGCCACGTACTCCAGGACCGCCGTCGCCTCCGCCCGCCGTGCGTCCGCCGTGTCGCCCGTGGCGTCGGCGTACGTCGCCAGCACCGACTCCGCACGCCGCGTCGCCCCGGGCTTGTCGCCCAGATCGGCCTCCAGCCACGCGGCCATCAGCTCCGCCGCGGTACGCAGGTCCGTGAAGTCCTCGCCCGCCTTCATGAAGCCGGAGACGGCCTTCTCGACGTACGGCAGAGCCTCCCCGTACGTCGCCCCGTCCGGGCCCTGGTCCGCGATCAGCTCGCCCGTCTGCCGATGGGTGTCGGCGAGCTCCGCGCACAGCCGGGCGCGGGCCGCCGGGTCCTCTGCCGCCGGGAGCGCCCGCTCGCACTCCTCCGCCGCGGCCGCCATGAAGGCACGGGCCGCCTCCGGTCCCGCCTGACCCTCGCGGACCGCGATCCACGCCCGCACCCGCAGCGCCCGCACGGCCCCGTGCACGTCGCCCAGGTCGCGCCAGAGCGCGCATGCACGCTCGTACGCGCGGTCGGCCTCCGCATTGAGCCCGGCCCGGTACAGCGCCTGGCCCGCGAGGTTGGCGAGCATCGCGTGGTCGTCCTGCGCGGGCCAGCGACGGGCGATGTCGGCCGCCTTGAGCCAGTGCTCGGCCGCCCCTCGCGGTTCCCCGAGCTCGGTCAGGGCGTCGCCGAGCCACCACAGGGTCTGGACGACCATGCCGTCGCCGTGGTCGTCCACGGTGAGTTCGGGGAGCACCCCCTCCAGGACGGCCGCCGCTTCCGCGGCCCGCCCGGCCCGCAGCAGCGAACCACCCAGCTGGTGCCGCGCGTACGCGCCGACGTCCGCGCTCTCCCCGGCCTCGTCGGCCCAGTGCCCGGCCTCCAGGGCGTGCTCCACGGCTTCCTCGAACCGGCCCGTACCGACGAGGATTTCGGTGAGGTGGAGGTGCAGCCGGGCGCTCCCGGAGGCCTCGAGGTACGAGGCGCCGTGCTCCAGTGCCGACCGGGCGGCCCGCTCCGCGGTCTCGACGTCGCCGAGATGACGGGCCATGGGCACGAGGCGGGCCTCGGGCGAGGCCGCGTACCAGGGCAGCCCGGCCTCGTGGAAGAGGGAGGCCGCGGCGGTGTACAGCTCGGCGGCGGCCGAGGCGTCGCCGCTGTGGGCGGCGAGGTCGCCCCGTACGCACATGGCGTCGGCGACCCGGTCCATGACGAGCGGGTCCGCGCGGTGCGGTGCGGCGAAGTCGAGGAGTTCGGCCACGGCCGCCTCCGGCGCCGCAGCCTGCCCGGGCGCCTCGGTGTCGTCCTCGTCGTGCACTCGGAGCAGATGGACACGGACCCGGCAGAGCAGCGCCCCGGCCGCCTGGCGCGTGCTCGCCTCTCCCTCGGCGTGCAGCGCGAGCGCCCGGGCGACGGCCTCGTCCGCGGCCACGACGGCCGCCTCCGCGTCGCCGCCCAGTGCGAGCGCGAGCGCACCACGGGCCCGTGCCGCCGCCGCCTCACCGGGATCGCCCGCGGCCTCGTACCGCTCGGCGGCGGACCGGAACAGCCGGACGGCGTCCGCGGCGTCGGTCGTACGGGCCATGGCACGGTGGTCGTCGACCTCGGCGAGCGCCAGGTCGTCCAGCACCGTGTCACCCGCGGCCTCGGCGACGGCCGCCCATGCGCGGCCGGCGTCGGGGTGCCGTGCCTCCGACAGCCGCCGCGCCTCGGCGAGGAGCTCGTCCACGCCGGCCCGTTCCGGGGCGGCCGAGGACACGGGCGCCTTCGCGGGGGCGGTGGGCGCCGACCGGGCCGACCGCATCCCCAGGGGCAGCCGCTCGACCAGGGGCTGCTGCG
Source organism: Streptomyces sp. NPDC002133 (assembly GCF_040296405.1). NCBI lineage: Bacteria > Bacillati > Actinomycetota > Actinomycetes > Kitasatosporales > Streptomycetaceae > Streptomyces > Streptomyces sp. NPDC002133. Next base: position 337,754 of record NZ_JBEOXF010000002.1, read on the forward strand.
CAAGCCGCTCCCGTACGAGGGCGCTGACCGCGTCCGTGCCGTTGCGGGCGTCGAAGCGCGCGGCGATCGCGAGCGCCTCCCCGCGTGCGTACTCCGCGAGCGTTCGGGCCGTCCAGGACGTCCCGGCGGGACCCGGCACCGTCCGATCGCCGTGCCCGAGGTCCACGAGGCGGTCCATCAGCATCGCGGTGACGGCGAGATGGTCCATCAGGGAATCGGGGTTGCCGCTGTCCGTGAAGTACGCCGGCCGGTCCGAGAGGATCTCCAGTCCCCGTGCCTCGTTGCCGGTCAGCGTGCAGAACTCGACGTGCATGGCGACCCAGCCGCGCATGCTCTCCATGGGGCGGAGCATGCGATGGCCCCGCAGATGGTGGGCGCGTGCCTCGTCCGCGCGGCCGAGCCGCAGCAGCGGCAGCAGGGAGGCGGCGAGCACGGCGTGCGGCTCGTGCGCGCACGTGTACCGGCCGTCCAGGACCGGGCGCCACAGCTCCAGCGCCTGCTCGTCCCGGCCCAGCCGGGCCTGCCAGGAACCCTGGTCGTGCAGCTCGCACGCGTGGCAGTCGGCCATCCGGTCCCGGTCGGCCGCGAGCCACGCCGCGTACGCCCGCTCGGCGCGTTCCCGGTCGCCGATGTGCCGGGCGAGACAGAACTCGCCCTGTCGAACGGCCCGTTCGGAGTGGCCGGCCAGCCGGTAGCGGTGTTCCATCTCGCCGAGCCACTTCTCCATGGAGGCGACCGGGACGTGCGGCTGGTCGAGCATGTCCGTGGAGACCCACTTGAAGTACCAGTGCAGCGAGTGGGCAGCCTGCTCGTCGAACTCCCCGGGCTGCTCGTCCCACAGCCGCAGCAGCCGGGCGAACGGCACGAACAGCTTGTCCCGCTCCGAGCTGTAGTTGTACGCCTGGAGGAGGTGCGAGAGGGCCTCGATGAGCAGCGGTGTGTCGCCCGTCTGCTCCACCTCGGCGAGCAGGCGCTCCGCGCGGGCGTTGCGTGCGGCGCCCTCCGGCGCCCGGTGGTTGTCGTGCAGCGCCTGCCGTATCGCGGCGATGTCCTGGCTCACCGGCTCTCCTCCTCCGGGTCGGCCTCGTGGTGGGTGGCCCATTCGAGCAGGCCGATGAACGCGCGGTTGAGCAGGGCCGAGTCGGCGGGGCGCAGCGGCCGCTGCGCCATGAGCAGGGCCTGCCCGTAGAGCGACTCGACGGCCGTGCCCGCGAGCTCCGGGTCGTCGAGGGCGCTGATCCGGCGGATCAGCGGGTTCAGGTGGTTGAGGACGAGACGGGCCCGCGGCGCGCTGCCGCGCAGCGAGCCGAGGATGCCCGCCCACAGGTCGTCCGCCTGCTCCTCGGCCTCCGCGCGGGCCTGCTCATGGCGGGCCGCCCGGTCGTCGAGGTGCAGCGCGGGCACGGTCAGGGGGTGGAAGGAACGCAGGGACACATCACAGCCGAGGGGATCCAGCGTGGCACGGGCCACTGACAGGAAGCCCGCGAGCGCCAGTTCTCCGGCCGGATCGACCGCGTCGAGATGCGCGGTGACCGTGTCCGCGTCGAGTTCGGTGACCGCCGTTCCCGGGCGGACCGAGGGGAGCCGTTCGACGAGCTCGGAGTCGTAGGTGTAGCCGCCGTTGACCACGCCGATGCCCTGGGCGGACGCGATGGGGGCGACCTGCCGGTACTCCTCGACGGTGCGCGTGAAGTGCACCACCGGGTGCCGCTGGGCGAACTCCTCCAGCGAGAGACGGCCGTCGGTCGTCTCGAACGGCAGCCACGGCAGCATCGTGCGCAGCATGTCGTCGTCGTGCCGGGCCAGCGACTTCACGCCCAGGTGGTGCACGGACAGGAACTGCGCGAGCCGTTCGGGATCGCCGGCGGCAAGCCCGGTGAGCCACTCTCGCATACGGGCCCCGAGCGCGTCCCGTACGGCGGCGAGAGTCTCGTCCGCGTACAGCGACTCGCGCGAGGCCGTGGGCCGCAGGCTGTCGGTGTCCAGCACGCAGCGTACGAAGAAGGCCCAGTCGGGCAGGAGTTCGTCCGCGCGGTCGGTGAGCAGCATCCCCTTGAGGTGCACGCGGTGTCCCGCACGCTGCGCCGGACTCACTGCCGAAGGCAGTACGTAGGCGACGCCCCGGACGCCCGCGAGCGGCAGATCCAGGTCGATCGAGTCGAGCGGAGTGAACCCGAAGAGATCGTGGCAGTGGCGGGCGAGCGCGACGCGGCGAGCTGCAGGGCTCGGATACCGGCGGTCCCACGGCGCCGGCAGATCGGTCACGGGTTCGTCGCCGACCCGGACGTCGTACGGCAGCAGGGACCCGAAGTCCCGTGCGAGCGCACGCACCCGGTCCTCGGTCAGCCAATCGCCGCTGCCGGGACGGGCGGTGAGGTGCACGGTCGTCCCGGGCTCGGTACGGGCGCCGTCCGGGAGCGTGCGCACGGTGTACGAACCGTCGTCCCGCGCCGCCCACTCGACGGGCAGCGCGTCCGGCGTACGCGCGGATCGGCTGACCACCCGTATCTCCGCGGCGACGACGAAACAGGCGAGCAGCCCGATTCCGAACTGGCCCAGGAACTCGGCCCGCGCCGACTCCAGGCCGCCGTCCCGCTTCGAACTGCGGCCGATCGTGGCGAGCAGGCTGTGTACATCCGCCTCGGTCAGCCCGATGCCGCTGTCCTCGACGCGCAGCGCGCCGCCCTCGGCGTACAGCCGTACCAGGGCGGGCGCGTCCGGCTGGAGGGAGCGGCGTGCGGTGATGGCGTCCACGGCGTTCTGCAGCAGCTCGCGCAGATAGACCTTGGGGCTGGAGTAGAGGTGATGGGAGAGGAGGTCCACCAGGCCGCGCAGATCGACCTGGAAGGTGTGAGGAGTGGTCTCGGACGTATCGGAAGTCTCAGAGGTCTCAGCAGTCATCGTCGCTGCGCCGGTGGGGGGACGAGCGGCGGCGCGGGTCGGGCGATCCCGTTACGTCGGTGATCGCGGCGTGGGAATGCGGGGGAGGCCGCGCCATCCTAGGGCCGCGGCACCGTTGTGACCAGCGGATATCGATCGGTGCGCGACGGTTGTCGGTGCGGTGGTGTGCAATGGATGCCGTGTCCGCGCTCAATGAACCACTGAAGAGGACGACGCGTTGTGCTGGGTGAGTCGCTGAAGAAGACGCTCGGTCCCGCGACCGCCAAGGTCATGGCCGAGAATCTCGACCTGCACACCGTCGGTGATCTGCTCCATCACTACCCGCGACGGTACGAGGAGCGGGGCCAGCTCACCCGGCTCGCTGAACTGCCGCTCGACGAGCACGTCACGGTCGTCGCACAGGTCGCGGACGCTCGCGTGCTCACGTTCAACGCCGGGCGCGGGCAGCGGCTGGAGATCACCATCACCGACGGCAGCGGCCGGCTCCAGCTCGTCTTCTTCGGCCGCGGCATCCACAAGCCGCACAAGGACCTGCTGCCCGGCAGCCGCGCGATGTTCGCCGGCAAGGTGTCCATGTTCAACCGCAAGTTGCAGCTCGCCCACCCGACCTACGAGCGGCTGGACGCGGACAGCGGCGAGGGCGCGGTCAGCGCGTTCGCGGGGAAGCTCATCCCGATCTATCCGGCCTGCAAGGGGCTGGAGTCGTGGAAGATCGCCAAGGCCGTCGACGCGGTCCTTCCGCAGGCCCACGAGGCCGTCGACCCGCTGCCGCCCGCGCAGCGCGAAGGCCGGGGTTTCGTCTCCCTCCCGGAGGCGCTGCTCAAGATTCACCGTCCGCAGACCAAGGCCGACGTCGAGGACGCCAGGCAGCGTCTGAAGTGGGACGAGGCGTTCGTCCTCCAAGTCGCCCTCGCCCGGCGGCGCTACGCGGACACGCAGCTGCCCGCGGCCGCTCGCAGACCCGTCCCCGACGGCCTGCTCGACGCTTTCGACGCCCGGCTGCCGTTCACGCTCACCGAGGGCCAGCAGAAGGTGTCCGCGGAGATCTTCGGGGACCTCGCCACCGAGCACCCGATGCACCGGCTGCTCCAGGGCGAGGTCGGCTCCGGAAAGACCATGGTCGCCCTGCGGGCCATGCTCACCGTGGTCGACGCGGGCGGCCAGGCCGCCATGCTCGCGCCCACCGAAGTCCTCGCCCAGCAGCATCACCGCTCGATCGTCGAGATGATGGGCGACCTCGCCGAGGGCGGCATGCTCGGCGGCGCCGAGCATGCGACCAAGGTCGTGCTTCTCACCGGCTCCATGGGCGCCGCCGCCCGCCGTCAGGCCCTGCTCGACCTGGTCACCGGCGAGGCCGGGGTGGTCATCGGCACCCATGCGCTGATCGAGGACAAGGTGCAGTTCCACGACCTGGGTCTGGTCGTCGTCGACGAGCAGCACCGCTTCGGCGTGGAGCAGCGCGACGCCCTCCGGGGCAAGGGCAAGCAGCCCCCGCATCTGCTGGTCATGACCGCCACGCCCATTCCGCGCACGGTCGCCATGACGGTCTTCGGGGATCTGGAGACCTCCGTACTGGACCAGCTGCCGGCCGGACGCTCTCCGATCGCCACCCATGTGGTCCCGGCCGCCGACAAGCCCCATTTCCTGGCGCGGGCCTGGGAGCGCGTGCGTGAGGAGGCCGAGGGCGGTCACCAGGCGTACGTCGTGTGTCCTCGCATCGGCGACGATCAGGACGAGCCGGGCAAGAAGTCCGCGGAGGACGAGGCCGAGAAGCGGCCTCCGCTCGCCGTCCTGGACGTCGCCCAGCAGCTCACGGCCGGCCCGCTGCAGGGCCTGCGGGTGGAGGTGCTGCACGGCAGGATGCCGCCTGACGACAAGGACGACGTCATGCGCCGCTTCGCCGCAGGCGACGTGGACGTGCTGGTGGCCACCACGGTCATCGAGGTCGGTGTGAACGTGCCGAACGCGACCGCGATGGTGATCATGGACGCCGACCGCTTCGGCGTCTCCCAGCTGCACCAGCTGCGCGGCCGCGTCGGGCGCGGCTCGGCCCCCGGACTGTGCCTGCTCGTCACCGAGATGCCGGAGGCGAGCCCCGCCCGGGCCCGGCTCGGCGCGGTCGCCGCCACGCTCGACGGCTTCGAGCTGTCCCGTATCGACCTCGAACAGCGCAGGGAGGGCGATGTGCTGGGCCAGGCCCAGTCCGGCGTCCGCTCCTCGCTGCGGGTCCTCGCGGTCATCGACGACGAGGAGGTCATCGCCGCGGCCCGCGAGGAGGCCGTCGCGGTCGTCACCGCGGACCCGGAACTGGAGGGGCTGCCGGAGCTGCGCACCGCACTGGACGCGCTGCTCGACAAGGACCGCGAGCAGTATCTGGACAAGGGCTGACCTCCTGCCGCGGATATCGTGGAGGTGACCGGACCGAACAGCGCCCAGAAGGACTCAGATGACCCGCGTGATCGCCGGCGCGGCCGGCGGACGCCGCCTGGCCGTGCCGCCGGGCAACGGCACCCGCCCCACCTCCGACCGGGCGCGCGAGGGGCTGTTCTCCACCTGGGAGTCGCTGCTCGGCACGCTGCAGGGCATCCGGGTGGCCGACCTGTACGCGGGCTCCGGAGCCGTCGGCCTGGAGGCACTGTCGCGCGGCGCGTCCCATGCGCTCCTCGTCGAGGCCGACGGCCGCGCCGCGCGCACCGTCAGGGAGAACGTGCGGACGCTCGCCCTGCCCGGCGCCGAGGTCCGCACCGGCCGGGCCGAGCAGATCGTCCAGGGACCGGCGCCGGAGGCACCGTACGACATCGTGTTCCTGGACCCGCCGTACGCCGTCACGGACGACGATCTCCGGGAGATTCTCCTCACACTCCGCACACAGGGCTGGCTCGCCGACGATGCCCTCGTCACCGTGGAGCGCAGCACCAGAGGCGGGGAGTTCGTCTGGCCGACGGGCATCGAGCCACTGCGGGCCCGTCGCTACGGCGAAGGAACGCTTTGGTACGGTCGCGCCGCCTCTACGTGCGAAGACGCACCATGACCGGACCGGAGAGCGAGGGACTTCAGTTGCGCCGCGCCGTCTGTCCGGGGTCGTTCGACCCCATCACCAATGGACATCTCGACATCATCGCCCGCGCCTCCAAGCTGTACGACGTCGTGCACGTCGTGGTGATGATCAACCAGGCCAAGAAGGGCCTGTTCACGGTGGAGGAGCGGATCGAGCTGATCCGCGAGGTCACCGCGGAGTACGGGAACGTCGAGGTGGAGGCCTACCACGGCCTGCTCGTCGACTACTGCAAGGAACGGGACATCCCCGCCATCGTCAAGGGCCTGCGCGCCGTCAGCGACTTCGACTACGAGCTGCAGATGGCCCAGATGAACAACGGCCTGTCGGGCGTCGAGACGCTGTTCGTGCCCACCAGCCCGACCTACAGCTTCCTGTCGTCCTCCCTGGTCAAGGAGGTCGCGGCGTGGGGAGGCGACGTGTCCCACCTGGTGCCGCCGCCGGTCCTCGCGGCCCTGACCGACCGGCTTCCGAAGAAGTGACCGGGGAAGTGACGCCGGACGGCGGGTCGGACGCCGCGCCGGACGTCACGTCCTGACAGACCGTCACCCGGTGTCCGGGGATGCCCCCATGCCCCCAGGGCATTGGGGGAGAGCGCCGACTGCCCGTACAGTCGTCCCGTCCGTCTCCAAATCGGCTGTAGTGACTGTAGAGAGTGGCGAGCACACGGTGGACGTGCAGAAGAAGCTCGACGAGATCGTCGAGGCGGTCGGGAACGCCCGGTCCATGCCCATGTCGGCCTCCTGCGTGGTCAACCGCGCCGACCTGCTCGCGATGCTCGAAGAAGTGCGGCAGGCCCTGCCCGGCTCGCTCGCCCAGGCACAGGAGCTGATCGGCGGGCGGGAGCAGCTGGTCGAGCAGGCCCGCCAGGAGGCCGAGCGGATCATCGAGGCCGCCCATTCCGAGCGCGGCTCGCTGATCTCCGGCACCCAGATCGCCCGGCAGTCCCAGGAGGAGGCCGACCGCATCCTTGCCGAGGCCCGCCGTGAGGCCGAGGAGATCCGCGCCGAGGCCGACGACTACGTCGACTCCAAGCTCGCGAACTTCGAGGTCGTGCTCAACAAGACCATCGGCTCCGTCGACCGCGGTCGCGAGAAGCTGCTCGGCCGGGGCCCCGGCCTGGACGAGCACGGATACATCGACCCCGCCGAGGACGACGCCCCCGAGTACAGCGCCGACCCGCAGATACTGATCCAGCGGGCCGACGAGTACGTCGACGCCAAGCTGGGCGCCTTCGAGGCGGTGCTCTCCAAGACGCTCGAGGCCGTGGGCCGAGGCCGGCAGAAGCTGCACGGCCGCATCGCCACCGACGACCTCGGCGCGCACATGGCCGCCCAGGACGCGGCCGGGATGCAGCACACGAGCGACGCGGACTATCTCGCAGGGCTGGCGGAGCTGGCCGACCCGGAGCCCCAGGCCCAGCCGCAGCTCCAGGTGCAGCACGCCCAGCACGCCCAGCAGGCTCAGCACGCCCAGCAGGCTCAGCAGGTCCCGGCTCACGCGGATCCGTACGCGTACCAGCAGCAGGACGTGTACGCGTACCAGCAGGACCCGTACGCGTACCAGCAGCAGGGGTACGAGCAGGGCTACGCCTACCAGCAGCAGGACCCGTACGCGTACCAGCAGCAGCCCCAGCACCAGGCCCAGCAGCCCCAGGTGCAGACGCAGCAGCAGCCGCAGCTCGACGAGACCAGCTTCTTCGACACGAGCATGATCGACATGGAGCAGCTGCGCCGCTACGAGCAGGGCCGCTGATCCGGTACGGACCGGATTGGGCCTTCAGCGAACGGTCCAGTATCCTGGCTCTTCGGTCGCGCGTGCGCCGCAGCCGATGCTGCGCTGATATCGCGGCCCCCACACGATCCGAAAGCAGGAAGTGCCCTGAACGCCCGCCTCGACCACCGTGACCCCCTCGTGTTCGACACGCACGAGCTGGGTCGGCGGCCCGGCGCGCTCCAGCGGCTCTCCCGCTCGGTCGCGGCCCCCAAGGACTTCGGTATCGAAGGGGTCATCGGTGTGCCCGAGGGCGCGCCCGTGGAGCTGGAGCTCCGCCTCGAGTCGGTCATGGAAGGTGTGCTCGTCACAGGCACCGCCCGTGCCACGGCCGAGGGGGAGTGCGTAAGGTGTCTGGAGCCGCTGCGCCAGGAGGTTGCGGCGGACTTCCAGGAGATGTTCTCGTACCCTGACGCCGACGACCGGGGCCGCCCCAAGGCGGAACCCGTCGACGACGCCGAGGACGACGAGGACAGGCTCTTCCTCGAGGACGGCTTGCTCGGCCTCGAACCCGTGCTGCGGGATGCGGTGGTGCTCGCACTGCCGATGCAGCCGGTGTGCCGGGAGGACTGTGAAGGCCTGTGTCCCGAATGCGGGATCAACCTGAACGACGAACCGGGCCACCGTCACGACGCCGTCGACATCCGTTGGGCGGCACTGCAGGGACTCGCCGGTTCGCTGGGAACCGGTGAGAAGGACAACATGAGCGGCGCCGAAGCGGGCGTCGACGAGAAGCAGGAGAAGTAGCCGTGGCTGTTCCGAAGCGGAAGATGTCGCGCAGCAACACGCGCCACCGCCGGTCGCAGTGGAAGGCTGCGGTCCCCACCCTGGTTTCGTGTGAGCGTTGCCAGGAGCCGAAGCTGCAGCACATCGCGTGCCCGAGCTGCGGCACCTACAACAAGCGCCAGGTCCTCGAGGTCTGAGCGGCTGGTGAGAGGCTCCATGTCTGACGCCGGCAACAGTAAGCAGGCAGACAACGCAAGCGCAGCCTCGTCCCACACGCTTCTGGAAGGGCGGCTCGGCTATCCGGTCGAGTCCGCCCTTCTGGTGCGTGCGCTGACCCACCGTTCGTACGCGTACGAGAACGGCGGCCTGCCCACCAACGAGCGGCTCGAGTTCCTCGGGGACTCGGTGCTCGGACTGGTGGTCACGGACACGCTCTACCGCACCCACCCCGACCTGCCCGAAGGCCAGCTGGCCAAGCTGCGGGCCGCGGTGGTCAACTCGCGTGCGCTGGCGGAGGTCGGGCGCGGCCTCGACCTGGGCTCCTTCATCCGGCTGGGCCGGGGCGAAGAGGGCACGGGCGGCCGGGACAAGGCGTCCATCCTCGCCGACACCCTTGAAGCGGTGATCGGCGCGGTCTATCTCGACCAGGGCCTCGACGCGGCGGCCGAGCTGGTTCACCGGCTCTTCGACCCGCTGATCGAGAAGTCCTCGAACCTCGGTGCCGGCCTGGACTGGAAGACCAGTCTCCAGGAGCTGACCGCTGCCGAGGGGCTCGGTGTGCCGGAGTACCTGGTCACCGAGACCGGTCCGGACCACGAGAAGACCTTTACTGCTGCTGCCCGCGTCGGTGGTGTCTCGTACGGCACCGGCACCGGCCGCAGCAAGAAGGAAGCGGAGCAGCAGGCTGCCGAGTCCGCGTGGCGCGCGATCCGCGCGGCCGCGGACGAACGCGCCGCGGCGGCGAAGGCCGCCGCTCTCGAGGCCGAAGGGGCCGCCGACACCCCTTCGTCTCAGGCGACGGCCTGACGCCACCTCGCTTCCAGCCCCCCGCTGCGCTGTGCGCGGCGGGGGTTTCTTTTCCCGCCTTCCGTTCTCCCGGGCCGAGGGCTCCCGGGGCGTGTCCCGTGCCGGACACCGGACCGGGGTGTCCGTCCTCGGACGCCGGACGGGCTCAGGTGAGCCGCGCCGCAGGCGCCGCCCAGCCCCCGGCGCCGCCCAGCACGCCGCCCCCGGGGCCGGAAGCGGGGAGGCCCGGAGGTAGGCTGCGGGCGTCGTACCGTAGCTCCTCCGGAGGAGACCCGTGCCCGAGTTGCCCGAGGTTGAAGTCGTGCGGCGGGGCCTCGAGGCCTGGGTCGCGGGGCGGGTCGTCGCGGAGGTCGAGGTGCTGCACCCTCGGGCCGTCAGGCGGCACCTCGGAGGCGGAACGGACTTCGCCGCGCGGCTCAAGGGCCATCGGGTCGGGCCGGCACAGCGCCGGGGCAAGTACCTCTGGCTGCCGCTGGAGGACAGCGGCGCCGCGGTGCTCGGGCATCTGGGCATGAGCGGACAGCTGCTCGTCCAGCCCGAAGCGGCCGCCGACGAGAAGCATCTGCGGATCCGGGTCCGGTTCGCCGACGATCTCGGCACCGAGCTCCGGTTCGTCGACCAGCGCACCTTCGGTGGCCTGTCGGTGCACGACACCACCCCCGACGGTCTCCCCGAGGCCATCGCGCACATCGCGCGGGACCCGCTCGACCCCGAGTTCGACGACGAGGTGTTCGTCACCGCACTGCGCCTGCGCCGCACGACCGTCAAGCGTGCCCTGCTCGACCAGTCGCTCATCAGCGGGGTCGGCAACATCTACGCCGACGAGGCCCTGTGGCGCGCGAAGCTGCACTACGACCGGCCGACGGCGACGCTGCCCCGGCCCCGGGCCGCCGAGCTCCTGGGGCATGTCCGGGACGTCATGAACGCCGCCCTCGCCGCCGGCGGCACCAGTTTCGACAGTCTCTACGTCAATGTGAACGGCGAATCGGGGTACTTCGACCGCTCCCTGGACGCGTACGGCCGCGAGGGGGAGCCGTGCCGCCGCTGCGGCACACTGATGCGCCGGCGCCCCTGGATGAACCGGTCGAGCTACTTCTGCCCGCGCTGTCAGCGTCCGCCGCGCGCCGCCTCGTCCGCCGTGCGCGCCGCGTCGTAACGCTCGCGCGCCGTCAGCACCTCGGGCATCCGGTTCTCCACGAGCCGGATCAGGCCGCGCAGCCGCTCGGCGACGTCCCGCCCGAGCGGCGTCAGCTCGTAGTCGACGCGGGGCGGATTCGTCGGCTGGGCCTCGCGATGCACCAGCCCGTCCCGCTCCAGGGCCTGCAGTGTCTGCGAGAGCATCTTCTCGCTGACGCCGTCGACACGCCGCCGCAGTTGGTTGAAGCGGAAACCGGACTCGGACAGGGCGCCCAGCGTCAGGATGCCCCAGCGCCCGGTCACATGCTCCAGCGTGCGGCGCGACGGACACTGGCGGTCGAACACGTCGAAGGCGAGGTCGCTGTCCACGACAGCAACCATACGCCTGCGCTAACCAGCAGTTAGTGCTTGCGGGGACGAAGCCCTGGAAGAGGGCGAAGTCCTGGAAACCGAAGTCCTGGAAACCGAAGCCCTGGAAACCGAAGTCCTAGAAACCGAAGTCCTGGGTCCACCACGGACCGCCGTCCGCGAAGTACACACCCACGCCCATCGTCCTGTAGTCGCAGTTGAGGATGTTCGCGCGGTGGCCGTCGCTGTTCATCCACGACCGCATCACGGTCTCCGCGTCGGCCTGCCCGCGGGCTATGTTCTCCGCGGCCATCCCGGTGATCCCGGCCTGTGCCGCCCGGTCCCACGGGGTGTCGCCGTCCAGGTCGGTGTGGTCGAAGAAGCCACGCGTCGCCATGTCCGCGCTGAAGGCACCTGCGAGCGACGCCAGCGACGCATTCGCGCGCACCGGGCTGCAGCCCACCTTCGCGCGCTCCTCGTTCACCAACTGCAGCACCGCGGCCTCCGCCGCGTTCGCGCCGGTCGGCGCCTTGGACCTGGGCGGCTTCGGCGGGGCTGCCGGGGCCCTGCGCTCCGGAGCCTCGGTCTTCTGCTGCACCGGCTTCTCCGGCGCCTTCTTCTCCGGGGCGGCCGGCTTCGTCGTCTCGGGCGCCTTCGTCTTCGGCTGCGACGGCGTCGCGGACGTCTTGCCGGACGTCGAGGAGGCGCCCTGCGACGCGGCCTCGCCACTCACGGGTGCCGAGGGGCGGCCCGACGGCGTTGCGGAGGCGCCGCCCTGGGCGCTCAGCTGCCCGGAGGCCGACTCGCGCACCTGCTGACCGCTGGTGCTCTCGCCCATGACGAACTTCTCGCCGCCCGGCAGCAGACCGGAAGCCACGGCCACGGCGCCCACCGCCATGGCGGCGGAGACTCCGAGCAATCCGGTACGTACGGGCACTGCAGCCCGCTTCTTCCGGCGGTGGCGTCCCATCCGCTCCCCTTCTCTACTCGACTTCACAAATCCGACAGGGAGGACTCACCCGAACGAGTGAGGCCCATTGCGTCGCGACTGTACGCGAAGAGGCGCGAGGGCGATGTGAGACGAAAACAATTGGTCGGTTAGCTTGCGCGCATGAATGAACATGCACGGCTCACCGCCTGGGTGCGCGGCCGAGTACAAGGAGTGGGATTCCGCTGGTTCACCAGGGCAAATGCTCTGGAGATCGGTTGCCTCCACGGCTTCGCCCTCAATCTCGACGACGGCAGAGTGCAAGTTGTGGCGGAGGGGCCACGTGAGAATTGCCACCGTCTGCTGGACTGGCTCCGCTCGTCCGACACGCCCGGCAAGGTTGACGGAGTCACCGAGATCTGGGGCACTCCGCGCGGCGGCTACGACGGGTTCGCGATCCGCTGAGCGAGGTGTCGGAAAGCAGCCCGGCGGACGACCACACGGTGTGTTCAGATGACTGCCGAAAGCGCATGTGTTCGATGGAAACGGCCAGGTGGTTGCCAATAACGGCTCTGCCGTGCCAGGCTGCCGACTTAAGGATGATCTCCACGCCCCCAGGGCCCCGCTGGAGCGCCGCTGCCGTGATGTCGACGGCCGTGAGACCCCGGGCCGTCCGTCTTGCGGGGCGTGATCGTGTTGACCGTCAAACTTTTTGGTGAGACGCTGGAAGCCCCGCGCACCTCAGCTGTTTGGCAGTACGAACCGCAGTGATCACCAGCGCTGCCAGGCACCGCGGGTGCGAATCCCTCACGACCCACACCGCATCGGTCGGTCACTCAGTGTGGAGGACCATCCATCATGGCAAAGGCGCTTCTCGGTTACGTCGGCGGTTCTGACCCGCGACTCCTCGCCGAGATGCGACGGCTTCAGCAGCGCGTACAGGACCTGGAGTCCGAGCTCGTACGGATCCAGTCCGAGAACGACGCGCTGAGTGCCGCCGCACAGCACCATGGCGAGTCGCTGCTCGAAGGCATCGACATCGACGTACCCAAGGGCGAGCCGGCGCTCACCTGATACCAGCCCGTAAGGATCAGGTGAGAAACACTCTCGCAAGGTAGGTATGCAAGGGACGCTTCGGCGTCCCTTCTTTCTTTCCTCTCCCCTTTGTCTCCCCCGGTGTCGGGCTGCGTTTACCGTGCTTTACCGTCTGATGTGCCCTGCACCTTCATAGGTGAAACCGAGACCGAAAGGTAGAGTCCTCGGGCGTGCACCTCAAGGCCCTGACCCTGCGTGGGTTCAAATCCTTCGCGTCCGCCACGACGCTGCGTTTCGAGCCCGGCATCACGTGTGTCGTGGGGCCGAACGGCTCAGGCAAGTCCAATGTGGTGGACGCGTTGTCGTGGGTCATGGGAGAGCAGGGCGCGAAGTCCCTGCGCGGCGGCAAGATGGAGGACGTCATCTTCGCCGGGACGACCGGGCGGCCGCCGCTCGGCCGCGCCGAGGTGTCCCTCACGATCGACAACTCCGACGGTGCGCTGCCCATCGAGTACGCCGAAGTCACCATTACGCGGATCATGTTCCGCAACGGCGGCAGCGAATACCAGATCAATGGTGACACCTGCCGCTTGCTGGACATTCAGGAACTGCTCTCCGACTCGGGTATCGGGCGGGAGATGCACGTCATCGTCGGGCAGGGACAGCTCGACTCGGTCCTGCACGCAGATCCGATGGGCCGGCGGGCATTCATCGAGGAGGCGGCCGGCGTCCTCAAGCACCGCAAGCGGAAAGAGAAGGCGCTGCGGAAGCTGGACGCGATGCAGGCGAACCTCGCACGCGTCCAGGACCTGACCGACGAGCTGCGGCGGCAGCTCAAGCCGCTGGGACGTCAGGCCGCGGTGGCGCGGCGGGCCGCCGTCATCCAGGCGGATCTGCGCGATGCCCGGCTGCGGCTGCTCGCCGACGATCTCGTACGGATGCGGGAGGCGCTGAAGTCGGAGATCGCCGACGAGGCCGCGCTGAAACAGCGCAAGGAGTCCGCGGAGGCGGAGCTACGGGCGGCTCAGTCGCGCGAGGCGGACCTCGAGGACGAGGTGCGGCGGCTGGCGCCGCGGCTGCAGCGGGCACAGCAGACCTGGTACGAACTGTCGCAGCTGGCCGAGCGGGTGCGGGGCACGGTGTCGCTGGCCGACGCCAGGGTCAAGAGTGCGACGTCGGCGCCCACGGAGGAGCGGCGCGGTCGGGACCCCGAGGACATGGAGCGCGAGGCCGCCCGGATCCGTGAGCAGGAGGAGGAGCTGGAGGCCGCGTTGGAGGCGGCCGAGCGCGCGCTGGAGGACACCGTCGCGCACCGCGCCGAACTGGAGCGCGAGCTCGCCGGCGAGGAACGCCGGCTGAAGGATGTCGCACGGGCGATCGCCGACCGCCGCGAGGGTCTCGCACGGCTGAACGGGCAGGTCAACGCGGCCCGTTCGCGCGCGGCCTCGGCCCAGGCGGAGATCGGCCGGCTGGCCGCCACCCGCGACGAGGCGCACGAGCGGGCGACCGCGGCACAGGAGGAGTACGAGCAGCTCAAGGCCGAGGTCGACGGACTGGACGCGGACGACTCGGCCCTGGCGGACCAGCACGACGCGGCCAAGCGTGAACTGGCGGAGGCGGAGACGGCATTGTCCGCCTCCCGCGAGGCGGCCACCGCGGCGGAGCGCAAGCGCGCGGCCCTCGCCGCCCGCCACGAGGCGCTCGCCCAGGGCCTGCGCCGGAAGGACGGCACCGGCGCACTGCTCTCGGCCAGGGACACGCTCTCCGGCCTCCTGGGCCCGGCCGCCGAGCTTCTGACGGTGACTCCCGGCTACGAGATCCCGGTCGCGGCGGCACTCGGGGCGGCCGCGGACGCGATCGCGGTACGCGACCCCGCCACCGCGGCGGAGGCGATCCGCCTGCTGCGCAAGCAGGACGCGGGGCGCGCGTCGCTGCTGCTGTCCGTGCCCGCGCAGGGCACGGCGGCCGCTCCCGCACCCGACGACTCCGGCGCCCCGTCGGTGGGCGCGCCCGGCCCGGTTTCCGCCGCCCCGGCGAACGACGTCGTTGCGAGGGCGTCGGCGCACGGGCCCGCCGCAACCGGTGGCGTCCCGCACCCCGGTACGGCCTCCAGCGGTGGGAGCGGCCAGGTGCCCGGCATAGGCGCCCCGCGTGGCGAGGCCGGTACGCAGGGCCGAGCCCCTCGCGTCGTCGACCTGGTGCGTGGGCCGCGCGACTTGATGCCTGCCGTGGAGCGGCTGGTGCGGGACATGGTGGTCGTCGGGACCCTGGAGGACGCGGAGGATCTCGTCCAGGCCCGGCCCGGGGTGACCGCCGTCACCGCCGAAGGGGATGTGCTGGGCGCGCACTTCGCGCACGGCGGGTCGGCCGGGGCGCCCAGTCTCCTGGAGGTGCAGGCGGCCGTCGACGAGGCCGCGGCGCAGCTCGATCAGCTGGCCGTGCGGTGCGAGGAGCTGGCCGGGCAGCAGCAGGAGGCCGCGGTACGGCGCACGGAGTGCGGGCGACTCGTCGAGGAGTTGGGGGAGCGGCGCCGGGCGGCCGAGAAGGAGAAGGCCGGGGTCGCCCAGCAACTGGGACGGCTCGCCGGGCAGGCGCGCGGCGCCGCCGGGGAGGCCGAGCGGACGGCAGCGGCGGCCGCGCGCGCCCAGGAGGCGCTGGAGAAGGCGCTGTACGAGGCCGAGGAGCTCGCCGAGCGGCTCGCCGTCGCCGAGGAGACCCCGGTCGAGGACGAGCCCGACACATCCGTACGGGACCGCCTCGCGGCCGACGGTGCCAACGCCCGCCAGACCGAGATGGAGGCCCGCCTCCAGGTCCGTACCCACGAGGAGCGCGTCAAAGGGCTCGCCGGCCGCGCCGACGCGCTCGACCGCGGGGCGCGCGCCGAGCGTGAGGCAAGGGCACGCGCCGAGCAGCGCCGCGCCCGGCTCCGCCACGAGGCCGCGGTCGCCGAGGCCGTGGCCCATGGCGCCCGCCGGCTCCTCGCGCATGTCGAGGTCTCCGTCGTCCGCGCCGAGCAGGAGCGCGCCGCGGCCGAGGCTGCCAAGTCGGCCCGCGAGCAGGAGCTGGCCGCCGCCCGGACCGAGGGCCGCGAGCTCAAGAACGAGCTCGACAAGCTCACCGACTCCGTTCACCGCGGCGAGGTGCTGGGTGCCGAGAAGCGGCTGCGCATCGAGCAGCTGGAGACCAAGGCCCTGGAGGAGCTCGGCGTCGAGCCCGCGGGCCTCGTGTCCGAGTACGGCCCCGACCAGCTCGTGCCGCCGTCGCTGCCCGCGGAGGGCGAGGAGCTCCCCGAGGACCCGGAGCATCCGCGCAACCAGCCGCGGCCCTTCGTACGCGCCGAGCAGGAGAAGCGGCTCAAGTCCGCCGAAAGGGCGTACCAGCAGCTCGGAAAGGTGAATCCGCTTGCCCTCGAGGAGTTCGCGGCGCTGGAGGAACGCCACAAGTTCCTCTCCGAGCAGCTCGAAGACCTGAAGAAGACCCGCGCCGATCTCCTGCAGGTCGTCAGGGAGGTCGACGAGCGCGTCGAGCAGGTCTTCACGGAGGCGTACCGGGACACCGCACGCGAGTTCGAGGGTGTCTTCTCCCGCCTCTTCCCCGGCGGCGAGGGACGGCTCATCCTGACCGACCCCGAGAACATGCTCACCACGGGCGTCGACGTCGAGGCCCGCCCGCCGGGCAAGAAGGTCAAGCGCCTGTCGTTGCTGTCGGGCGGCGAGCGGTCGCTGACCGCGGTGGCCATGCTGGTGTCGATCTTCAAGGCCAGGCCCAGTCCCTTCTACGTCATGGACGAGGTCGAGGCGGCCCTGGACGACACCAACCTCCAGCGGCTGATCCGGATCATGCAGGAGCTCCAGGAGAGCTCCCAGCTGATCGTCATCACGCACCAGAAGCGGACGATGGAGGTCGCCGACGCGCTGTACGGGGTGTCCATGCAGGGCGACGGCGTCTCGAAGGTCATCAGCCAGCGACTTCGCTGAGCGCGGGCGCCGTATCTCCATCAGATCTTCAATACTTGAACTAAAAGTGCCACGATGAGCTGCTCTCGCAGCCCGAACCCCTGAATTGGCTTCGAAACTTGAAGGCATAGTCTCTGCGGCGTTGTTTTTACCTTCAGGTGGTGGGCGGCCTGATCTTGTGCGCCACTTGAAGGGCTCGCCCCACGACGTCCGGCGCCGCTGCCGGGCGGTCCCAGGAGTTCACGTGACCAGCACACCGCAGGCGCAGATGCCCGAAGGCCGTAAGGCCAGGCCGGAGCATCTCAGCCATGTCATCTTCATCGCGGCAGCGGCCGCGATGGGAGGCTTTCTCTTCGGCTACGACAGCGCGGTGATCAATGGAGCCGTCGTGGCGATCCGCGACCGCTTCGACGTCGGTTCCGAGGCCCTGGCCCAGGTCATCGCCGCCGCGCTGATCGGCTGTGCCATCGGGGCGGCCACCGCCGGCCGGATCGCCGACCGGATCGGCCGGATCCGCGTCATGCAGATCGCCTCCGTGCTCTTCACCGCCAGCGCGCTCGGCTCGGCGCTGCCGTTCGCCCTCTGGGACCTCGCCATGTGGCGCGTCATCGGCGGCATCGCCATCGGCATGGCCTCGGTCATCGCCCCGGCCTACATCGCCGAGGTCTCCCCGTCCGCGTACCGCGGCCGTCTCGCCTCCTTCCAGCAGGCGGCCATCGTCACGGGCATCGCCATCTCTCAGCTGGTCAACTGGGGCGTCCTCAACCTCGCCGACGGTGACCAGCGCGGCAAGGTCGGCGGTCTCGAGGCCTGGCAGTGGATGCTCGGCATCATGGTGATCCCGGCAGTGCTCTACGGACTGCTGTCCTTCGTCATCCCCGAGTCGCCCCGCTACCTGATCTCCGCCGGCCGGTACGACCAGGCGCGCAAGGTGCTCCGCGACGTCGAGGGCAAGGACGTCAACCTCGACACCCGGGTCGCCGAGATCGAGCAGAACATGCGGCACGAGGTGCAGCCCTCGTTCAAGGACCTCCTCGGCGGCAGGTTCCTCTTCCTGCCGATCGTCTGGATCGGTATCGGACTGTCGGTCTTCCAGCAGCTCGTCGGCATCAACGTGATCTTCTACTACAGCTCTTCACTGTGGCAGTCGGTCGGCATCAACCCGGAGAGCTCGTTCTTCTACGCGTTCGAGACGTCGATCGTGAACATCATCGGCACGGTGATCGCGATGGTCCTCGTCGACCGGATCGGCCGCAAGCCGCTCGCCCTCATCGGCTCCGTCGGCATGGCGATCTCGCTGGCGCTCGCCGCCTGGGCGTTCTCGTACAAGACCGGAGTCGGCGATCAGGTCTCGCTGCCCAGCCTCCAGGGCACCGTGGCGATCCTCGCCGCCAACTCCTTCGTACTCTTCTTCGCCCTCTCCTGGGGCGTCGTGGTGTGGGTGCTGCTCGGTGAGATGTTCCCGGGCAAGATCCGGGCCGCCGCGCTGGGTGTCGCGGCATCGGCCCAGTGGCTCGCCAACTGGCTGATCACCGTGACCTTCCCGACCCTTTCGGACTGGAACCTGTCGGGCGCCTACGTCATCTACACGGTCTTCGCCGTGCTCTCGATCCCGTTCATCCTCAAATGGGTGCCGGAGACGAAGGGCAAGGCGTTGGAGGAGATGGGCTGATCCCCGCTGCTCCTCTCCTCTCCTCGCCACGGAACTGCCCCGGCTCAGCCCTTGAGCCGGGGCAGTACCTGTTCGCAGAACAGATGGACGCTGCGCCACCCCTCGTCCACCGGCATCCCGCCGCACAGCGGATGCAGTACGAGACTGTCGGCGTCCAACTGCGCGCACTCGTCCGGCGTGAGCACCCGGTACACCCCCTCGGCCCGCAACCCCGCCACCGTCGTCGCCGCCGACTTCACCGCCGAGCGGATGTCCTTCGACTGCCAGGAGGCGTACGTGCGTGCCTCGTGCAGGAAGTGATCCCCGTACCGCGCCCAGGTCTCGTCCGGGTCCTCCGCGATGTGCAGCAGAGGCGTGCTCGCCGCCGGCATCATGCAGAAGCCGTCCGTCCCGTACTCCTCGCGCAGCCGGTGGTAGTACGCCTCCAGCTCCGGCAGATGCGCGCTCGGGAAGAACGGCAGCCCGAGGCGGGCGGCGCGCCGGGCGGCCGGCCTGGACGAGCCACCGACGAGCAGCAGCGGGTGCGGCTGGGTGTACGGGCGGGGCATGACCCGGACCGTACGGCCCCGATGGGTGAACTCCTCGCCGGTCCAGGCCGTGAGGAGCGTGTCCAGGAGCTCGTCCTGGAGCGCGCCGCGGCGTTTCCAGTCGACGCCGTGGGCCGCGTACTCCTCGGGCCGGTAGCCGATGCCCGCGACCGTGACCAGGCGCCCTTTGCTCAGCAGATCCAGTACGGCGATCTCCTCGGCGAGCCGCAGCGGATCGTGCAGCGGGCCGATGATCGCCGAGACGGTGACCGCGATCCTCCGGGTCGCGCCGAAGACCGCGCCCGCCAAGGCGAAGGGGGACGGCAGCCAGTTGTTGGCGGCGCCGTGGTGCTCCTCGGTCTGGATCGTGTCCACGCCGCGGTCGTCGGCGTACGCGGCCATCTCCAGGGCGGCCCGGTAGCGGGCCGCGAGGGACTCGGGAGTCGCCGCGGGTTCGACGAGGTTGAACCGTACGACTGTGAAGGCCATGACGAGACGTCCCCCTCCGCCGGGTGCCGGTAGCGAGGGGGGACGTTAGCTGACGTTGCGTCAGATGGAAACAGTCGCGGGCGTGCGCTCCTGCGCGGGCTGCTCCGCAGGCTCCGCCGCGACGGCCGTGTCCGTGCCCGTCCTTGTGCCCGTGCGTGGCGGTACGGCGTACAGCAGCGCCGCGACGACGATCGTCACGGCCCAGCCCAGACCGTTCGCGCCGACCCAGGACGAGGCCAGCGGGCCCGCGAACCAGTCGACCTTGGTGAAGAGCAGGCCGACGACGAGGGCCACGCCCCAAGCGGTCATCGCCTGCCAGGCGAAGCCGCCCCGGTACCAGTAGGCGCTGGTGCGCGTGGTGTCCATCAGCGCTTCGCCGTCGTACGTGCGGCGGCGCAGCATGTCGACGCCGAAGACGCCGATCCACGCCGAGAACGCCACCGCCAGCAGCGTCAGGAACGAGATGAACGAGCCTATGAAGCTGGTCGCCACCACCATCAGCAGGAAGCCGAAGACGAGCGAGATGACGGCGTTGACGCTGACGGCCCACGCGCGCGGCACCTTGATGCCCAGCGTCTGCGCGGTGAAGCCGGCCGAGTACATCGACATCGAGTTGATCAGCAGCATGCCGATCAGCGCGATCAGCAGATACGGCACCGAGATCCACACGGGCAGCAGCTCGCCGATGAACGAGACCGGGTCCTGGGCCGAGGCCAGGTCCGGCGTGGCCACCGCCATCACCGCACCCATGAGCACCATCGGCAGGACCACGATTCCGGCGCCGCCGACCGTCGAGCCGACCACCGCGCGGCTCGACGCGGTGCGCGGCAGGTACCGGGTGAAGTCCGGGCCCGACGGCACCCAGCTGATGCCGCCCGCCGCGAGGGTGCCGATACCGGCGATCATCATCGCCGTGGAACCGGCGGGCCTGCCGAGGACGGCCGACCAGTCGGTGGTGGCGACGAGGCGGGCGAGCACGAGCACCGAGAAGCCGCCGAAGAGGTAGGTCGACCACTTGCTGCACACGCGCAGCGCGTTGATGCCGAGTCCCGACACCAGGAAGGTCGCGGCGACGAAGACGAGGAGCGTGACGACGATCAGCGCGGTGTTGGGCCGGATGCCGAAGACCAGGTCCAACACGGTCAGCAGCGCATAGGCGCCGGTGACGGCGTTGATGGTTTCCCAGCCCCAGCGGGCCACCCAGATCAGCGAGCCCGGGAAGAGATTGCCGCGCTGGCCGAAGACGGCGCGGGAGAGCGCCATGCCGGGGGAGCCGCCGCGCTTCCCGGCGAGGGAGATCAGTCCGACGATCCCGTAGGAGACGACGGGCGCCGTGACCCCGACGACCAGGACCTGCCAGATGTTGAGTCCGTTGAAGACGATCAGGCCGGCGCCCATGGTCAGCAGCAGCACACTGATGTTCGCGGCGACCCAGGTCGGGAAGAGTTCGCGGACGTGGCCGGTGCGCTCGTCGTCGGGGACGGGTTCGAGGCCACGGATCTCTATCGCGCCTTCGGATTCGGAGGCGTGGGGCATGGAAAGGGCTCCGTACGGGGCGGGGAAACTCAACTATCGTACATTCCACCCAAAAGGTTCAAATCACTGGCGCTTATCTTGTGTGATCCTCCGAGAACGCTTTTCGGTGCCGGGTGTGGCCGATACTGGACGGGTTATGGAATTCGTCATCCTTGCTGTAGTCATCGCTCTGGTCGCGGTCGGCGCGATCACCGGGCTCCTGGTCAGCAGCCGCCGGAAGAAGCAGCTGCCGCCGTCCGCCCCGTCGAGCACGCCGACCATCACCGCTCCGCCCGCCGAGCCGCATGTCGGCGAGGAGGCGGAGGCCCCTCGGGAAGAACCACGCCGCACCATCGAGGAGGTCGACCTCCCCACGGTGGAGGAGGTCGTCGAGGCACCGGTCCCGGTCGAGGACACGGTCGTCGCGGAGCCGGAGGCGCCCGCGATCGAGGTCCCGGAACCGACCGCGGGCCGTCTCGTACGGCTCCGCGCCCGGCTGGCCCGCTCGCAGAACACCCTCGGCAAGGGCCTGCTGACCCTGCTCTCGCGCGAGCACCTCGACGAGGAGACGTGGGAGGAGATCGAGGACACGCTCCTGACCGCGGACGTCGGCGTCGCCCCCACACAGGAGCTGGTCGAGCACCTGCGGGAGCGCGTGAAGGTGCTCGGCACCCGCACGCCCGATGAGCTGCGCGGGCTGCTCCGTGAGGAGCTCGTGCGCCTGCTGGGCCCGGACTTCGACCGCGCGGTGAAGACCGAGGGCGGTCAGGACACCCCGGGCGTGGTGATGGTCGTCGGCGTCAACGGCACCGGCAAGACCACGACGACGGGCAAGCTGGCACGGGTGCTGGTCGCCGACGGGCGCTCGGTCGTGCTGGGTGCGGCGGACACCTTCCGGGCCGCCGCGGCCGATCAGCTCCAGACCTGGGGCGAGCGCGTCGGTGCGCGCACGGTACGCGGGCCGGAGGGCGGCGACCCCGCGTCGATCGCCTTCGACGCGGTCAAGGAGGGTATCGCCGAGGGCGCGGACGTCGTGCTCATCGACACGGCAGGCCGGCTCCACACGAAGACCGGCCTCATGGACGAGCTCGGCAAGGTCAAGCGCGTCGTGGAGAAGCACGGCCCGCTGGACGAGATCCTGCTTGTGCTCGACGCGACGACCGGCCAGAACGGACTGATCCAGGCCCGTGTCTTCGCCGAGGTCGTCGACATCACCGGCATCGTCCTCACCAAGCTCGACGGCACGGCCAAGGGCGGCATCGTCGTCGCGGTCCAGCGTGAACTGGGTGTCCCGGTGAAGCTGGTCGGCCTGGGCGAGGGTCCGGACGACCTGGCGCCCTTCGAGCCCGAGGCGTTCGTGGACGCGCTGATCGGCGACTAGGCCGCGTCAGCGGCTCCGCCCCGGTCCGCTGCGCCCTGACGGGCGCGGGGGCCGGGGCGCCTTACTGGGGCCGGGCCTTTTGCCGGCCCTGAGGCTTCTGGCGGGGCCCGCCCGGCAGGGCCGGGAAGGGGATGGGAGCGGGCAACGCCCGCCGCAGGCGGCCATGGCTCGTGGCCCCGGGCGTCACGTCAGCGCGGACCGGTGGCAGATGTACGCCAGGGTGCCCAGGAGGAGGCGCGCCTGGGGCGGGGGAGACGTGGTGTCCAGCGACGGCGGACGGAGCCAGTACGAGGGCCCGAGGCCCGCGTGGTCGGACGGCGGCGCCGTGATGCAGGTGCCGGGCTCCAGGCAGCGCAGGTCCAGGTCCGCGTCGTCCCAGCCCATGCGGTAGAGCAGCTCGGGAAGCTCGGAGGCCGCACCCGGCGCCACGAAGAACTGCGCGCGCCCCGCCGGTGTCGCGGAGACCGGCCCGAGCGGGAGGCCCATCCGCTCGAGGCGGACCAGCGCACGCCGCCCCACCGCGACCGCCACCTCCAGCACGTCGAACGTGCGCCCCACGGGCAGCAGAATCGCCGCCCCCGGCACCTGCGCCCAGGCCTTCGTCGCGTCGTCGAGCGTCGCTCCCGCCGGCACCTCGGGCGCGAAGTCCAGCGGATGTGCACCAGGCGCCGCACACGCGGGATCCCCGCACGAGCAGCGTCCCGCCGACGCCCTGGCGCCCGGGACGACGTCCCAGCCCCAGAGGCCGGTGTACTCGGCCACCACTGTGCACTCCGTCGCGCGGCCGCGGCGCCGTGAGCCGGTCCGGATCTCCCGGACGCCCCGGCTGCCGCCGATCGTGAAGCCCATGCCCCCTCCAACGGGTTGAACTCGCCGGTGGTTACGACCCGGAGTGGTCCGGTGACGCAGAGTGCCCATTCCTTCCGGTCCGACCCGGACCCGGCGGCGCCCCGCGGCACTCGGGGTGGTGCGTCCCTGTGCGTGCGCCCTGGCGCGCAACGCTCCGCCCACTCCTGCTCGTCGCATGTCAAGTGAATCGCGCCTGGTGGCCGGAGAGTTCATTCGAAGGGGTGGCGAATGGTGGCGTTTTTGCAATCGCCATGGCCGGAGCCGTGATCGTAGGATTACCGTCGGTACACGAACCCTGGAAATCTCTTGCACCGGTGGGTATGCCGGAGGCAAATCGATTTCCCGTTCGATGGGGTGAAAGCTCCCTACGGAGGGCAGCAACTCACGGCATTCTGATACGGGTTCGCGCGACGAAGGCATCATGCGGATGGGGGCATTCCAGTGAGTGGCAGCGGCGCAGACGGTACGGCCACCGGCAAGCGCCCGAACGAGCAGCTGAGCTCGTGGTTCGTGCGCAGCGGCTGGTCGAAGGGCGAGCTCGCACGGCAGGTGAACCGCAGGGCACGCCAGATCGGCGCGCACCACATCAGCACGGACACCTCGCGCGTGCGCCGCTGGCTCGACGGCGAGCAGCCCCGCGAGCCCATCCCGCGCATCCTCTCCGAGCTGTTCTCCGAGCGTTTCGGCAGCGTCGTCGCCATCGAGGACCTCGGACTGCACACGGCCCACCAGTCGCCCTCCGTCTCCGGAGTCGACCTGCCCTGGGCCGGCCCCCAGACCGTCGCCCTGCTCGGCGAGTTCTCCCGCAGCGATCTCATGCTGGCCCGCCGGGGCTTCCTCGGCACCTCGCTCGCGCTCTCCGCGGGCCCCGCCCTCATCGAGCCCATGCAGCGCTGGCTGGTCCCCGGCCCCGCCGCCGAGTCCGGACCGTCCGATTCCGCAGCGGCCGTGCGCCGTCCGTCCCGGCTCTCCAAGCCCGAGCTCGACCTGCTCGAGTCCACCACCGCGATGTTCCGCCAGTGGGACGCACAGTGCGGCGGCGGACTGCGCCGCAAGGCGGTCGTCGGCCAGCTGCACGAAGTGACCGACCTGCTCCAGGAGCCCCAGCCCGAAGCCACCGCCGCGCGGCTCTTCAAGGTCGCCGCCGAGCTGGCCGAGCTGGCAGGCTGGATGAGCTACGACGTGGGCCTGCAGCCCACCGCCCAGAAGTACTTCGTCCTCGCGCTGCACGCCGCCAAGGAGGCCGGCGACAAGCCCCTCGGCTCGTACATCCTCTCGTCCATGAGCCGCCAGATGATCCACCTCGGCCGGCCGGACGACGCCCTGGAGCTCATCCATCTCGCGCAGTACGGCAGCCGCGACTGCGCGACCTCGCGCACCCAGGCGATGCTGTATGCGATGGAGGCCCGCGCGTATGCCAACATGGGCCAGCCCAGCAAGACCAAGCGGGCCGTCCGGATGGCCGAGGACACCTTCGCCGACGCGCTCGAGGCCCACGAGCCCGAGCCCGACTGGATCCGCTTCTTCTCCGAGGCCGAGCTCAACGGGGAGAACGCCCACTCCTACCGCGACCTCGCCTATGTCGCGGGCCGCAGCCCCACGTACGCCTCGCTCGCCGAGCCCGTCATGGAGCGAGCCGTCGACCTCTTCGGCAAGGACGACGAGCACCAGCGCTCGTATGCACTGAACCTGATCGGCATGGCCACGGTGCACCTGCTGAAGCGGGAGCCCGAGCAGTCCACGCAGCTCGCGGAGGAGGCCCTGCACATCGCCAAGCGGGTCCGCTCCGAGCGGGTCAACACCAGGCTGCGCAAGACCGTCGACACGGCGGCCAGGGACTTCGGCGATGTCGCCGAGGTCGTCCGCCTCACCGATCTGCTCACGGCCCGGCTGCCCGAGACCGCCGAGGCGGTCTGACACGGGTCGCCCCCCGAACCCCGGCGCGACGGTCACCCCGAACAGCCCGACTCGGCCCCCCACGCCAGGTCAGTCGGGTGACCGTCGCGACCGGCCAGGTTCCCGGACTGCTCGCAGAGGGTACGCACGTGATGTTCCCGTGACCCTTCAGTTCATGAGCGCGTAACACACCTGACCTCTTCGTCACTGCGGTGAAACATCGAGCGGCATCGGCGGAAACCGCGGCGCGCCAACCTCATGGCGCATAACCGGCCGACTCCACAGGCAGCCGCACCGGATCCAGCCGCACCGGTTGTCCAGCCGAACAGGCTCCCGCCCCGCACAGGCCGTACGACGACGAGGAGACGCCGATGCCCCCAGGCATCACGCTTGCCGCAGACGCACCCACGCTGTCTGCCGCCAACACCGGGTTCATGCTCATCTGCTCCGCGCTGGTGATGCTCATGACGCCGGGGCTGGCCTTCTTCTACGGAGGCATGGTCCGCGTCAAGAGCACCCTGAACATGCTGATGATGAGCTTCATCAGCCTCGGGATCGTCACGATCCTGTGGGTGCTGTACGGCTTCAGCCTCGCCTTCGGCACCGACTCCGGCTCCCTCATCGGCTGGTCCTCCGACTACGTCGGACTGAGCGGCATCGGCCTCACCCAGCTGTGGGACGGCTACACCATCCCGGTGTACGTCTTCGCCGTCTTCCAGCTGATGTTCGCGATCATCACGCCCGCACTGATCAGCGGCGCCCTCGCGGACCGGGTCAAGTTCACCGCCTGGGCCCTGTTCGTCGCGCTGTGGGTCACCGTCGTCTACTTCCCGGTCGCGCACTGGGTCTGGGGCGCGGGCGGCTGGCTGTTCGAACTGGGCGTCATCGACTTCGCCGGTGGTACCGCCGTCCACATCAACGCCGGTGCCGCGGCCCTCGGCGTGATCCTCGTCATCGGCAAGCGCGTCGGCTTCAAGAAGGACCCGATGCGGCCGCACAGCCTGCCGCTGGTCATGCTCGGTGCCGGCCTCCTGTGGTTCGGCTGGTTCGGCTTCAACGCCGGATCGTGGCTCGGCAACGACGACGGCGTCGGCGCGGTGATGTTCGTCAACACGCAGGTCGCCACCGCCGCCGCGATGCTCGCCTGGCTCGCCTACGAGAAGGTCCGGCACGGCTCCTTCACCACCCTCGGTGCCGCATCCGGTGCGGTCGCGGGCCTCGTCGCCATCACCCCGTCCGGCGGCTCCTGCTCCCCGCTCGGTGCGATCGCCATCGGCGCCATCGCCGGTCTGGTGTGCGCCATGGCCGTCGGCCTCAAGTACAAGCTCGGCTACGACGACTCCCTGGACGTCGTCGGCGTCCACCTCGTCGGCGGTGTCGCGGGCTCCCTGCTCGTCGGCTTCTTCGCCACCGGTGGTGTCCAGTCCGACGCCAAGGGTCTCTTCTACGGCGGCGGGTTCGACCAGCTCGGCAAGCAGGCCATCGGTGTCTTCGCGGTCCTGGCCTACTCTCTGGTCGTCTCCGCACTCCTCGCCTTCCTGATTGACAAGACGATGGGGATGCGGGTCAGCGAGGACGACGAGATCTCCGGCATCGACCAGGTCGAGCACGCCGAGACCGCGTACGACTTCAGCGGAGCGGGCGGCGGCGCGGGATCGCGCAAGGCCGCCTCCGCCCCCGCCGACACCGTGGCAGCCGCACCGCAGAACAAGAAGGTGGACGCATGAAGCTCATCACCGCAGTCGTGAAGCCGCACCGGCTGGACGAGATCAAGGAGGCCCTGCAGGCCTTCGGTATCCAGGGGCTCACGGTCACCGAGGCCAGCGGCTACGGACGGCAGCGCGGCCACACCGAGGTCTACCGGGGCGCGGAGTACACCGTCGACCTCGTCCCCAAGATCCGGATCGAGGTGCTGGTCGAGGACGATGACGCCGAACAGCTCATCGACGTCGTGGTGAAGGCCGCCCGAACCGGCAAGATCGGTGACGGCAAGGTGTGGAGCGTTCCGGTCGAGACCGCTGTCCGGGTACGGACCGGCGAACGCGGCCCGGACGCACTGTAGACAGGAGTTGCTGGGTGACGAGCCTCGATGTGACCACGGAAGCAGAAGACTCGGGACCCAGCGGCTATGCGGCGGCCCGGCTGCGCCTTCTCCAGGAGAAGGCGCGGTCCGGGCCGCCGCGCCGTGCCGCCCTGGCCCGGCTGACCGACGACTGGCTCTCCGCGCTCTTCACCACGGCGGCGCAGAGCATCGGCGTGCGCGGTGCCGCGCTCGTCGCCGTCGGCGGATACGGGCGCGGCGAGCTCTCCCCGCGCAGCGACCTCGATCTGCTCCTGCTGCACGACGGCAGCGCCGACGCGGGAGCGGTCGCCTCACTCGCCGACCGCATCTGGTATCCGGTCTGGGATCTCGGGCTGGCCCTGGACCACTCCGTACGGACCCCGGGCGAGGCCCGCAAGACCGCGGGCGACGACCTCAAGGTGCAGCTCGGGCTGCTCGACGCCCGCGGTGTCGCCGGAGACCTGGGCCTCGTCTCCGAGCTGCGCACCGCCGTACTCGCCGACTGGCGCAACCAGGCGCCCAAGCGGCTCCCTGAGCTCGACGAGATGTGCCGTGAGCGGGCCGAACGCCAGGGCGAGCTGCAGTTCCTGCTCGAGCCCGACCTCAAGGAGGCGCGCGGCGGACTGCGTGACGCCACCGCCCTGCGCGCCGTCGCCGCGTCCTGGCTCGCCGACGCACCCCGCGAAGGCCTCGCCGACGCACGGCGCGTCCTCCTCGACACCCGCGACGCCCTGCACCTCACCACCGGGCGCGCCACCGACCGGCTCAGCCTCCAGGAGCAGGACCAGGTCGCCGAGGAGCTGGGCCTCCTCGACCCCGACGCCCTGCTGAGGCAGGTGTACGAGGCCGCGCGGACCGTCTCGTACGCCTCCGACGTCACCTGGCGCGAGGTGAACCGGGTGCTCAAGGCCCGTTCCGTGCGTCCCCGGCTGCGGAACATGCTGGGCGGTCGCCGGCCGGAGCCGGAGCGCACCCCACTCGCCGAAGGCGTCGTCGAGATGGACGGCGAGGTCGTCCTCGCCCGCACCGCCAAGCCGGAGCGCGATCCGGTGCTGCCGCTGCGGGCGGCCGCCGCCGCGGCCCAGTCGGGGTTGCCGCTCTCCCTGCACGCGGTACGGCACCTCGCCGCGGCCGCCAAACCACTGCCTGTGCCCTGGCCGGCCGAGGCCCGTGAGGAGCTCGTCACCCTCCTCGGCGCGGGCGAACCCACCATCGCCGTGTGGGAGGCCCTGGAGGCCGAAGGCCTGATCACCCGGCTGCTGCCGGACTGGGAGCGCGTGCGGTGCCGTCCGCAGCGCAACCCCGTCCACACCTGGACCGTCGACCGTCACCTCGTCGAGGCCACCGTGCGTGCTTCGGCCCTGACCCGGCGCGTCGGCCGCCCCGACCTGCTGCTGGTCGCCGCGCTCCTGCACGACATCGGCAAGGGCTGGCCGGGCGACCACTCGGTCGCCGGCGAGACCATCGCCCGCGACGTCGCCACCCGGATCGGCTTCGACAAACACGACGTGGGCGTCGTCGCCACGCTCGTACGCCACCACCTGCTGCTCGTCGAGACGGCCACCCGGCGCGACCTGGACGACCCCGCCACCGTGCGCTCGGTCGCCGCTGTCGTGGGATCCCTGAGCACCCTGGAGCTGCTGCACGCCCTCACCGAGGCCGATGCCCTCGCGACCGGCCCTGCCGCCTGGTCCGCGTGGCGCGGCTCGCTCGTCGCCGATCTGGTCAAACGGGTCGCCGGGGTGCTGGCGGGAGAGGCCCCCGCCGCACCGGAGCCCGCCGCGCCGAGCACAGAGCAGGAGCGGCTCGCCGTCGAGGCCCTGCGCACCGGCGGGCCCGTACTGGCCCTGCACGCCCAGGCGGAGACCCCGCTCCCGGACGGCGAACCCGAGCCGGTCGGCGTGGAGCTGCTGATCGCCCTGCCCGACCAGCCGGGCGTGCTGCCCGCCGTCGCCGGCGTCCTCGCCCTGCACCGCCTCACCGTGCGCGCCGCCGACCTGCGCGCGATCGAGCTGCCGAGCGAGGTGGGGCCGGGTTCCGTCCTCGTCCTGAACTGGCGGGTCGCGGCGGCGTACGGTTCCCTGCCTCAGGCCGCCCGGCTCCGCGCCGATCTCGTACGCGCACTCGACGGTTCCCTCGACATCCCGGCCAGGCTGGCCGAGCGCGACGCGGCCTACCCGCGGCGGCGCGGGGTCACGGCGCCGCCGCCGCGGGTCACGGTCGCCTCGGTCGCGTCCCGGCTCGCCACCGTCATCGAGGTGCGCGCGCAGGACGCTCCCGGGCTGCTGCACCGCATCGGGCACGCCCTGGAGACGTCCGCGGTCCGGGTGCGCAGCGCGCATGTGTCCACGCTCGGCGCCAATGCCGTGGATGCGTTCTATGTCACAGGCCCCGAAGGTGCCCCACTGCCGTCCGCGGAGGCCGCGGAGGTGGCCCGGGCGCTCGAGACGGCACTGCGCGGTTGACGGAGCCCGAGCGGGCCGGTGGACAGGGGGCAGACCCCATCCCACGCGTCCGGATACCCTTGGGAGACATCTGTCCGCCCGCCCCCGAGACCTGAGGATCCGCGACCACCGTGTTCGACACCCTCTCCGACCGCCTTGCAGCGACATTCAAGAACCTCCGGGGCAAGGGCCGCCTGTCCGAGGCGGACATCGACGCCACCGCGCGCGAGATCCGGATCGCGCTGCTCGAGGCGGACGTGGCACTGCCCGTCGTCCGCTCCTTCATCAAGCAGGTGAAGGAGCGCGCGCTGGGCTCCGAGGTGTCCCAGGCGCTGAACCCGGCCCAGCAGGTCATCAAGATCGTCAACGAGGAGCTCGTCGGCATCCTCGGTGGCGAGACCCGCCGGCTGCGGTTCGCCAAGCAGCCCCCGACCGTGATCATGCTCGCGGGTCTGCAGGGTGCCGGTAAGACGACCCTCGCCGGAAAGCTCGGCCTCTGGCTGAAGAGCCAGGGCCACTCGCCGCTCCTCGTCGCCTGTGACCTCCAGCGGCCGAACGCCGTCACCCAGCTCGGCGTCGTCGCCGAGCGGGCGGGCGTGGGCTTCTTCGGGCCCCAGCCGGGCAACGGCGTGGGCGACCCGGTGCAGGTCGCCAAGGAGTCGATCGAGTACGCGAAGACGAAGGTCCACGACATCGTCATCGTCGACACCGCGGGCCGCCTCGGTATCGACCAGGAGATGATGCAGCAGGCCGCGGACATCCGTGACGCGGTCAGCCCCGACGAGGTCCTCTTCGTCGTCGACGCGATGATCGGTCAGGACGCGGTCAACACCGCGGAGGCCTTCCGCGACGGCGTCGGCTTCGACGGCGTCGTGCTGTCCAAGCTGGACGGCGATGCCCGCGGTGGTGCCGCGCTCTCCATCGCGCACGTCACCGGCAAGCAGATCATGTTCGCCTCCAACGGCGAGAAGCTGGACGAATTCGACGCGTTCCACCCGGACCGCATGGCGTCCCGCATCCTCGGCATGGGCGACCTCCTCTCGCTCATCGAGAAGGCGGAGCAGACCTTCAGCCAGGAAGAGGCCGCCAAGGTGGCCTCCAAGCTGGCGAGCAGCAAGGGCAAGGACTTCACGCTCGACGACTTCCTGGCGCAGATGGAGCAGGTCAGGAAGATGGGCTCCATCTCCAAGCTGCTCGGCATGCTGCCCGGTATGGGCCAGATCAAGGACCAGATCAACAACATCGACGAGCGTGACGTGGACCGTACGGCCGCGATCATCAAGTCGATGACGCCCGGCGAGCGCCACGACCCCACGATCATCAACGGCTCGCGGCGCGCCCGTATCGCCAAGGGTTCGGGTGTCGACGTCAGTGCGGTCAAGGGCCTGGTCGAGCGGTTCTTCGAGGCCCGGAAGATGATGTCGCGGATGGCGCAGGGCGGCGGGATGCCGGGCATGCCGGGGGTCCCGGGCATGGGCGGCGGCCCCGGCCGCCAGAAGAAGCAGCAGAAGCAGGCCAAGGGCAAGCGCAAGAGCGGCAACCCGATGAAGCGCAAGGCCGAGGAGCAGGCGGCCGCGGCCCGTCGCGAGGAAGCCGCCCAGGGCGGTGCGTTCGGCCTCCCGGCGGGCGGTCAGGCCAAGGACTTCGAGCTCCCGGAGGAGTTCAAGAAGTTCATGGGCTGACAGCGGCGGACAGCTGCTGACACCGGCAGGCAGCGTCCGGCGACACGGGCAGGGCACGGCCGGCACCGGCCGCCGATCCGCCCGGACGGTATGTGAAGAGGGCCCCGCGGTCATGGACCGCGGGGCCCTCCGTCGTGCGGCGGCCGGTCCACCGGGGCGCGCGGCGGAGCCGGCCGCCCCGGTGGCGGGGACCCGGGATCTGTGCGGTCATGGGCAGGAGATCTGGCCTGACGAGCGGAGCACCGGAGCAGGAGGGCAGCGTGGCCAATCCCGTACCCCCGCGTGACCGCACCGACCAGCCCTGGCGCTCGGAGGGAGCTCCGCCGCCGAAGAAGAAGATGCCCGGCGGCTGGCCCGCCCTCCTCCTCGCCGCATGCGTCGTCTTCCTCGCCGCCTTTCTGGCGCTGTCGTACCTGGGGGACGGCGACGAGCCGACGGTCTCGTACACGGAGTTCAGCAAGCAGGTCACGGCGGGCAACGTCACCAAGATCTACGCCAAGGGCGACGCGATCCAGGGGCAGCTGAAGAACGCGCAGCCCCTCCCGGACGACAAGGGCGACTACACCAAGTTCACCACTCAGCGGCCCGCCTTCGCCGATGACGATCTCTGGCAGCAGCTGACCCGGAAGGGTGTGACCGTGACGGCCGAGCCGGTCGTCGTCCAGCGCGGCTTTCTGGCCAATCTGCTGATCTCGCTCGCGCCGATCGCGCTGCTCGTCCTGCTGTGGGTGTTCCTCGCCCGGCGGATGGGCGGCGGGATGGGCGCCGGGGCGCTGGGACGCAAGGCGCCGCCCAAACCCGTCGAGTTGATGGCGGGCCGGCGCACCACCTTCGACGACGTGGCCGGGATCGACGAGGTCGAGGGCGAGCTCAACGATGTCGTCGACTTCCTCAAGAACCCCAAGGCCTACCGGGACATGGGCGCCAGGATGCCCGGCGGTGTGCTGCTCGCGGGCCCGCCCGGCACCGGAAAGACCCTGCTCGCCCGCGCCGTGGCGGGCGAGGCGGGGGTGCCCTTCTTCTCCGCCTCCGCCTCCGAGTTCATCGAGATGATCGTGGGCGTGGGCGCCTCGCGCGTACGGGAACTCTTCGCCGAGGCCCGCAAGATCGCGCCCGCCATCGTCTTCATCGACGAGATCGACACCATCGGACGGGTCCGCGGCGGAGGGGCGGGCCTCGGCGGCCACGACGAGCGCGAGCAGACGCTCAATCAGATCCTCACCGAGATGGACGGCTTCACCGGCTCCGAGGGCGTCGTCGTGCTCGCCGCGACGAACCGCGCCGACGTCCTCGACCCCGCGCTGACCCGGCCGGGGCGCTTCGACCGCATCGTGCAGGTCAGCCCGCCGGACCGGGGCGGCCGTGAGGCGATCCTCAGGATCCACACCCGGGAGATCCCGCTGGCCGAGACCGTCGACCTGGCGCAAGTGGCTCGTACGACACCGGGCATGACGGGCGCCGAACTCGCCAATCTCGCGAACGAGGCCGCGCTGCTCGCCGTCAAGCGGCAGCAGCGCGAGGTCACCCAGAGCGAGCTCTCCGAAGCCCTGGAGAAGGTCCAGCTCGGTGCGGAACGGCCGCTCGTGATACCTCCGGAGGAGCGCCGCAGGACGGCCTACCACGAAAGCGGCCACGCCCTCCTCGGCATGCTCCAGCCAGGCGCCGACCCCGTCCGCAAGATCACGATCGTGCCCCGCGGCCGGGCGCTGGGCGTCACCCTCTCCACCCCGGACGCCGACCGGTACGCGTTCACGGAGGAGTATCTGCGCGGCCGCATTATCGGCGCGCTCGGTGGGATGGCGGCGGAGCACGTCGTCTTCGGCATCGTCACGACCGGCTCGGAGAGCGATCTGGAGCAGGCCACCCGGCTGGTCCGGGGCATGGTCGGCCGCTGGGGCATGAGCGAACGCGTCGGCCGCCTCACCGCGATCCCGGGCGACGCGCAGGAGCCGTACGGCCTCGTTGCCGCGCCGGCGACGCTGGACGCGGTGGACCACGAGATGCGCCGGATCGTCGACGAGTGCTACGAGAGCGCCTGCCGCCAGCTGCGCGACAACCGCGACCGGCTGGACGCGCTCGCGGAGGCGCTGCTGGCGAACGAGACGCTGGAGGAGGCCGAGGCGTACCGCACTGCGGGCATTCCTCGTCTGATGAAGGAGGAGTCCGCCTGATGCTGATGAAGGCGGAATCGGGGTGAGGGCACATTCCGGTCGCCGGGCCCACGATGTCGAGCCCCCGGGCCCGGGCTCCTACGGCGTGCGCGCGATCAGATAGCGGAAGACGTTCGGCATCCACACCGTCCCGTCGGCCCGCACATGCGCGTGCAGCGCCTCGGTGACCTCCTTCTCCACCTGCGCCTGGTCCGTCGCACGCACCGCCGCGTCGAACAGCCCGGTCGACAGCAGCCCTCGCACCGCGCTCTCCAGGTCCGCGTAGCCGAAGGGGCACGCCACCCGGCCGGAGCCGTCCGGCTTCAGGCCCGCACGGGTCGCGACGTCCTCCAGGTCGTCCCGCCGCGTCGGGCGCCAGCCACCGCCTGTGCGCAGACGTTCGGTGAGCCGGCTCGCGACCCGCAGCACCGACGAAGTGGCGCACCGCTCGGGCGGTCCCCAGCTCGCCAGCACGACGGGGCTGCCGCGCTCGGCGAGTGGAACCGCCGCCTGCAGCGCGGGCACGAGGCCTTCCGAGTCACCGGCCGTACACCCGATCGGCTGAAAAACCGTGATCACGTCGAACCGGGGCCGCGTGGGATCGGCCGCCTCCTCGGGACCACCCTCCACCAGCCGCGTCCCTTCCTCGCACGACCGGCCGGGCTCCGGCGCGAGCAGCCGCTCGCGCGCCAGCGCGAGCCGCACACGGTCGGTGTCGACTCCTGTGACGCGCGCCCCGCGTGCCGCGGCCAGCAGCAGGGCGAGGCCCGAGCCGCAGCCGAGTCCCAGCAGCTCGGAGCCTTTGCCGACCTCCACGTGCTCGTACACCGCCTCGTAGAGGGGCACCAGCATCCGCTCCTGGATCTCGGCCCAGTCGCGGGCGCGCGCCACGGTGTCCGCCGGGGCGGCGGCCGTACGCGGGTGGTGTCTGACGAGCGTATGTGCCATCGAAAAGCGCCCCAATCAGCCGAGAGGTCAGAAGTGCCCGGATTGACGGCCCCCCGTGTACGTGCGCTCTTGCTCCCCCGTATGCCAGAGAACTCCGCATCCGTCCGTACGTCCAGGGGTCGCGCCGCAAAGCCTGACGTGCCCCGGTCGTGCGCCCCCGCGCCCGGAACGATTCCCCATCCAGGGTGCAGCCGCCGTACGATTCCCGCCATGGCAAAGGCACCCGTTCTCACGCCCAGGGCCGAGGACTTCCCCCGCTGGTACCAGGATCTGATCAACAAGGCCGAGCTCGCCGACAACGGCCCGGTGCGCGGCACGATGGTGATCCGTCCGTACGGGTACGGGCTCTGGGAGCGGATGCAGCAGGAGATGGACGCCCGCATCAAGCAAGCGGGAGCGTCCAACGCGTATTTCCCCCTCTTCATCCCGCAGTCGTACCTGACCAAGGAGGCCGAGCACGTCGAGGGCTTCGCCCCCGAGCTCGCGGTCGTCACGCACGGCGGGGGCAAGGAGCTGGAGGAGCCGGTCGTCGTCCGCCCCACCTCCGAGACGATCATCAACGACTACTTCTCCAAGTGGATCCAGAGCTACCGCGACCTGCCGCTGCTCATCAACCAGTGGGCGAACGTGGTCCGCTGGGAGATGCGCCCCAGGGTCTTCCTGCGCACGACCGAGTTCCTCTGGCAGGAGGGTCACACCGCGCACGCCACGTACGAAGAGGCACGTGACTACGCCGCCCACATCCACCGCGACGTCTACGCCGACTTCATGGTGAACGTCCTCGGCATCGACGTGGTGCTGGGCCGCAAGACGCCCAGGGAGCGCTTCGCCGGCGCCATCAACACCCTCACGCTCGAAGGCATGATGGGCGACGGCAAGGCCCTGCAGATGGGCACGAGCCATGAGCTCGGCACCAACTTCTCCAAGGCCTTCAACACTACGTATCTGTCGAAGGACGGCAAGCAGGAGCTGGCCTGGCAGACCTCCTGGGGATCCTCCACGCGGATGGTGGGCGGCCTGATCATGTCGCACGGCGACGACAACGGGCTGCGTGTTCCGCCCCGGCTGGCGCCGGTCCAGGTCGTCGTCCTCGCCATCAAGGGAGACGAGGCCGTGCTGGCGAAGGTGCGTGAGATCGGCGACCGGCTGAAGGCCGCCGGTATCCGGGTCCAGGTCGACGACCGCACCGACACCCCCTTCGGCCGCCGGGCCGTGGACTGGGAGCTGAAGGGCGTGCCCGTACGGATCGAGGTCGGCCCGCGCGACCTGGAGAGCGGTACGGCGATGCTGGCCCGCCGCATCCCCGGGGGCAAGGAGCCCGTCGCCGTCGACGCGCTCACCGGGCTGCTGCCCAAGCTCCTGGAGGACGACCAGGCGCTGCTGCTGAGCCAATCGCGTGAACGCCGAGAGACCCGTACTGCCGATGTGACCACGATCGAGGAGGCCGCCGAGGCCGCGGCCGCGGGCGGCTGGGCGCGTATCCCGTGGGCGACGCTCGGCACCGAGGGCGAGGCCGTGCTCGCCGATCAGGCCGTGTCCGTACGGTGTCTGGTCGCCGAGGACGGGTCGGTGCCGGATGCCGATGACGCCCCCGGTACGCTCGCGATCGTCGCGCGCGCCTACTGACGTCCGACCTGACGTCCGACACCGGCCGGCGCCTTCGGGCCCGTGAGCCCAGCCCGTCGCCCGCGCCTCGGGCGGCCACTCCCGCCCGGCGTGCGGAGTCCGGCTACGCGCCGAGGCGTACGCCGCACTACGTACCACCTTGATGTGAGCTGTGACACTTCTCCGCAGATCAGCGCACCCGCCCTCGTCGCCACGCATCAATGGCAACTGACGGGTAAGTGCAAAATATTTGGGATGCCCCGGAATGGAACCCGGGGGCCGTCGGCCTCGTTATCACGACGTGAGCACGACACCACCTGTTCTCGCCGCAGAGCTGGCACAGGCGTGGGCCGATATTCAGCGGCACCACCCCGAGCTGCCGGATCTTGCCGCGCCAGAGTCCCTGATCGGAGAGTCCTCGTCCGCCTGCGGCCACGAGCTCTCCTTCGAGCGACTGCTCCATGAGGCAGTCCACGGCATCGCCGCCGCCCGAGGGGTCCGTGACACCTCCCGCGCCGGCCGCTACCACAACCGCCGGTTCCTGGCGATCGCCGAGGAGATGGGCCTGGACCACCCCGAGGAGCCGCACCCGAGCAGCGGTTTCTCGCTGGTCACGCTCGATCCCGAGGCGAAGCGGCGGTATCGCCCGACGATCGAGCGGCTTCAGCGCGCCCTCGCCGCGCACTCGGTCGCGACGGCCTCCGACACCAAGCGGAGCTTCCGGGGCCCGGCCGCCCGGCACGGCTCTTCCGGCGGCGGCGTGCGCGTGAAGGCGGTCTGCGACTGCGGCCGCAACGTCAGAGTGGTGCCGTCGGTCCTCGCCCAGGCGCCCATCGTCTGCGGCGGCTGCGGGAAGCCGTTCCGTATTCCGGAGCCGGTGGCCGCTGCCGGCTGACCCGGCCGCTCCCCGAGCCGCGGGAGGGAGCCGGGCCCCGGCCGGGGGGCCGACCGGGCCGGGTCTGAGGGGCGGATCCGTGTGGCACAATGTCTAGCTGTACTCGACAGTCGCACAGGACCCCTCTCTCCTCCGGCTGACGCGTCCATCGGGCCATCGGGTCCGCAACCCCACGCGGCATCTCGTTGTGCCCAACCACGTCAAAACCAGGAGATCCCACTCCCGTGGCAGTCAAGATCAAGCTGAAGCGTCTGGGCAAGATCCGTTCGCCTCACTACCGCATCGTCGTCGCCGACTCCCGTACCCGCCGTGACGGCCGGGCCATCGAGGAGATCGGTCTGTACCAGCCGACCTACAACCCGTCGCGCATCGAGGTCGACTCGGAGCGTGCGCAGTACTGGCTGTCCGTCGGCGCCCAGCCGACCGAGCCGGTTCTCGCCATCCTGAAGCTCACCGGCGACTGGCAGAAGCACAAGGGCCTGCCGGCCCCGGAGAAGCCGCTGCTGGCCCCGGCGACGAAGGAAGACAGGCGTCGTTCCTTCGACGATTTCGCCAAGGCGCTCGAGGGCGACGAGGGCAAGGGTGAGGCCATCACCCAGAAGGCGAAGAAGACCGAGAAGAAGGCGGACGAGGCCGAGGCCGCTCCCGCCGAGTCGACCGAGGCCTGAGCATGCTCGAGGAGGCTCTCGAGCACCTCGTGAAGGGCATCGTCGACAACCCGGACGATGTGCAGGTCGCCTCGCGCACTCTGCGTCGTGGGCGTGTGCTGGAGGTCCGGGTGCACCCCGACGACCTCGGTAAGGTGATCGGCCGCAACGGCCGCACCGCACGCGCCCTGCGCACCGTCGTGGGCGCCATCGGTGGCCGTGGCATCCGTGTCGACCTCGTCGACGTGGACCAGGTCCACTGATTCGATCGGAACACCGGCACGGGCCGGGGAGGGCTTACGGCCCGCCCCGGCCCGTCGTCGTATGACAGGAGCAAGCGTGCAGTTGGTAGTCGCGCGGATCGGCCGCGCCCATGGCATCAAGGGCGAGGTCACCGTCGAGGTGCGTACTGACGAGCCGGAACTGCGGCTCCCCCCCGGAGCCGTACTGGGCACCGACCCGGCCTCCGCCGGACCGCTGACCATCGAGACCGGACGGGTGCACAGCGGAAAGCTGCTGCTCCGCTTCGAGGGCGTACGGGACCGCACCGGCGCCGAGGCCCTGCGCAACATCCTGCTCATCGCCGAGGTCGACCCGGACGAACTGCCGGAGGAGCCCGACGAGTACTACGACCACCAGCTGATGGATCTGGACGTCGTCCTCGCCGACGGCACGGAGATCGGCCGGATCACCGAGATCTCGCATCTGCCCTCGCAGGACCTGTTCATCGTGGAGCGGCCCGACGGCAGCGAGGTGATGATCCCCTTCGTGGAGGAGATCGTCACCGAGATCGACCTGAAGGAGCAGAAGGCCGTCATCGATCCCCCGCCCGGGCTCATCGACGACCGCGCCGAGATCGCCTCCTCCCGCGACGAGGACGGCACCTGATGCGGCTCGACGTCGTCACGATCTTCCCCGAGTACCTGGAGCCGCTGAACGTCTCCCTCGTCGGCAAGGCGCGCGCCCGCGGCCGGCTCGACGTCCACGTGCACGACCTGCGGAACTGGACGTACGACCGGCACAGCACCGTCGACGACACCCCGTACGGCGGCGGCCCCGGCATGGTCATGAAGACCGAGCCCTGGGGCGACGCGCTCGACCAGACGCTCGCCGACGGCTACGAGGCCGGGGCGCACGGCCCGGTGATGATCGTCCCCACGCCCAGCGGGCGGCCCTTCACCCAGGAACTCGCCGTCGAGCTGTCCGAGCGGCCGTGGCTGATTTTCACCCCGGCCCGGTACGAGGGCATCGACCGGCGCGTCATGGACGAGTACGCCACCCGGATACCGGTCCACGAGGTCTCCATCGGGGACTACGTCCTGGCCGGCGGCGAGGCGGCCGTACTCGTCATCACGGAGGCGGTCGCCCGGCTGCTGCCGGGCGTCCTCGGGAACGCCGAGTCGCACCGCGACGACTCCTTCGCGCCCGGTGCCATGGAAAACCTCCTCGAGGGGCCCGTCTACACCAAGCCACCTCAGTGGCGTGGCCAGGGCATCCCGGACGTCCTGCTCAGCGGGCACCACGGAAAGATCGCACGCTGGCGGCGGGACGAGGCGTTCCGGCGCACGGCCGAGAACCGGCCCGATCTCATCGAGCGCTGCGACTCGTCGCAGTTCGACAAGAAGGACCGGGAGATCCTCTCCATCCTGGGCTGGGCACCTTCGCCCGACGGCCGATTTTGGCGCAGGCCGCAGGCCGTGGAAGAATAGGCCGCTGCCGTGCGTCCGGCGTGCGCCCCTGCCACAGGGGGACACGACGCCCGCTCCGACGACGCGGCCCCTGAATCCTGATCCCTCCACCGCTGATGACCTGTGGCATCGGCGAAGAAAGCAGCCGAACATGTCGAACCTGCTCGACTCCGTCAACGCCGCCTCGCTGCGGACCGACGTCCCCGCGTTCCGTCCCGGTGACACCGTGAACGTCCACGTTCGCGTCATCGAGGGCAACCGCTCCCGTATCCAGCAGTTCAAGGGCGTCGTCATCCGCCGCCAGGGCTCCGGTGTCAGCGAGACCTTCACGGTCCGCAAGGTCTCCTTCTCCGTCGGCGTCGAGCGCACCTTCCCGGTGCACAGCCCGATCTTCGAGAAGATCGAGCTCGTCACCCGCGGTGACGTCCGTCGCGCCAAGCTGTACTACCTGCGCGACCTGCGCGGCAAGGCTGCGAAGATCAAGGAGAAGCGCGAGAACTGAGCTCCGGCTCACACCCGCGCGGGGCTTCGGCCTCATACGGTTCTTATGGCGGCCGGATAGCATCTGGCCCCGATGGACACCGAAGCACAGCACACGGAGCGTGGCCGCTCTTCCGCATCAGGGACCGAAGGGCCCGGGGCGGAGGAGGGGTCGCGCTCCGCGCGCATTCCCGGCGTCGCGCCGACCGGACTCTCGCTGCGGCGGGCAGGTCTGCTCGGCGTCGGCTGCGGCGTCTTCCTGCTGCTGCTGAGTCACTTCGTGGTGCAGCCCTTCCTGATTCCCAGCACCTCGATGGAGCCCGCCCTGGAGGTCGGCGACCGGGTCCTGGTGAACAAGCTGGCGTACCGTTTCGGTTCCGAGCCCCGGCGCGGGGACGTGGTCGTCTTCGACGGCACCGGATCATTCGTCCGGGAAGCCCCTGAGGGGAACGCGGTCGCCGGGCTGGTCCAGGGCGCGGCCGCGGCGCTGGGCCTGGCGGAGCCCGACGAGACCGACTTCGTGAAGCGTGTGGTCGGCGTCGGCGGCGACCGGGTCGTGTGCTGCGACAAGGAGGGAAGACTCGAGGTGAACGGCGTACAGGTCGAAGAGCGTTACGTCCACTTCGGCGACGCCCCGTCCCGGGTGCCCTTCGACATTGTCGTACCGGAAGGCACCCTGTTCGTCCTGGGCGACCACCGCAGTGCGTCCCGCGACTCCCGGGACCACCTCGGCGAGCCCGGCGGCGGAATGGTGCCCCTCGACAAGGTGGTCGGCCGGGCGGACTGGATCGGCTGGCCGGCCGGCCGCTGGTCCGCGCTGGAGCGGACTGCCGCCTTCGACCGCGTACCCGGACCCGGCGGGCCCCATGGGTAACCGCGGACGGCGCGCGAGCCACCGGTCCGACACACGGCTGCCCACCGGGACGCGCCCCACCGACGGCGGGCGGCCTCTTCCGGGGCGGGCCGAGCGGCGCAAGCTGGCGCGCAAGGTGAAGCGGCGGCGGCAGCGCTCCGCCGTCAAGGAGATACCCCTCCTCATCACCGTGGCGCTGCTGATCGCGCTGGTGCTCAAGACCTTCCTGGTGCAGGCGTTCGTGATCCCGTCCGGATCGATGGAACAGACGATCAAGATCAATGACCGGGTGCTGGTCGACAAGCTGACACCCTGGTTCGGCTCGAAGCCCGTGCGCGGCGACGTCGTCGTCTTCAAGGACCCGGGGGGTTGGCTCCGGCAGGAGCAGGCCCCCAAGAAGGACGATCCGGTCGTCGTCAAGCAGGTCAAGCAGGCGCTGACCTTTATCGGACTGCTGCCCTCCGATGACGAGCAGGACCTGATCAAGCGGGTGATCGGGGTCGGCGGGGACACGGTCAAGTGCTGTGACGCGGACGGCAGGGTCACCGTCAACGGCGTACCGCTGAACGAGCCGTACCTGCATCCCGGAAACGAACCTTCCAAACTCAGGTTCGAGGTGGAGGTACCGGCCGGGCGGCTCTTCGTGATGGGGGACCACCGCTCCAACTCGGCCGACTCACGCGTGCATCTCCAGGAGCCGTTCAGTGGCACGGTGTCCGAGGAGGAGGTCGTCGGCCAGGCGGTCTTCATCGCGTGGCCGTTCGACCACTGGAGCAAGCTGGAACAGCGGGAGACGTACGCCTCGGTCCCCGATGCGCGTGCCGGGACGACCACGGCACAGGGCCCGTCGCATAGTGTGTCCTCCCGGGATCCGAACGGAGTGATCCTGCTCCCGAGCCCTGCGGAACTCCCGCTCGTTATGGGAGTAATGGGCCTGCGCCGCTTTCGGCGCGGGTGGTCGCACGGAGTGAGGAGTGGATGTGGGGGATTTGGCGGTCGGCGCACGATCCGGACGCGACGAGCCGGAGGAGCGGCCCGAGCGGCTCACGGAGCGTCCCCCCGGTCCTGGCGGCTCCGGAGACTCGGGAAACCGTGGCGGATTCGGCGGATTCGGCGACGCCTTCCGGAAGGCTGACGGCCCCGGCGGCCGTGGCCCCGCGGACCACGACCCCACGTCGGGCGGAGGTGCCTCCGGCGGCGGATCCGGTGATGACGACTTCGCGGACGACGAATCGTCGGCCGACGGCGGCGCGGCGCCGAAGCACCGGTCGTTCTGGAAGGAACTGCCGCTGCTGATCGGTATCGCCCTGCTCCTGGCGCTCCTGATCAAGACCTTCCTGGTGCAGGCCTTCTCGATCCCCTCGGACTCGATGATGAACACCCTGCAGCGGGGCGACCGCGTGCTGGTCGACAAGCTGACGCCATGGTTCGGCGCGGAGCCCGAGCGCGGCGAGGTCGTCGTCTTCCACGACCCGGGCGGCTGGCTGGAGAACACGCAGACCCCCGAGCCGAACGTGGTGCAGAAGTTCCTCAGCTTCATCGGCCTCATGCCGTCCGCAGAGGAGAAAGACCTGATCAAGCGGGTCATCGCGGTCGGTGGCGACACCGTCGAGTGCAAGCAGGGCGGAAAGGTCACCGTCAACGGCAAGGTGCTCGACGAGACGTCGTACATCCACCCCGGCAGCACTCCCTGCGACGACGAGCCGTTCGGGCCGATCAAGGTGCCCGAGGGCCGGATCTGGGTCATGGGCGACAACCGGCAGAACTCGCTGGACTCCCGCTACCACCAGGAGCTCCCGGGCAACGGCACGGTCTCGGTCGACGATGTCGTCGGCCGGGCGGTCGTGGTGGCCTGGCCGCTCGGCCGCTGGTCGACGCTGCCCGTGCCCAGCACCTTCGACCAGCCCGGCCTGGGCGCCGCGGCCGCGGCCGGAGCCTCGACCCCGGTCTCGGGCGCCGCGGCTGCGGCTGTCGCACCGGGGGCGCTGGGGCTCGCGGGTGCGGTGCCGGTCGTCGTGCTGCGTCGGAGGAAGCTCGTCGCAGGTCAGGGCACTCGGTGACAGCTGAGGGCTGACCCGCGGGCGGACCGGCGGGTAGGGTGCGGCTCGGATCAGCGATCGTCGATCTCCGAGGATGGGGAGCGCTGGGATGAGCGGAACTGGACGTACACAAGGCGGCCGCAGCCGTCTCGGCAGCGCGCTGTCGGGGCTGGCCGTGGCCGTCGGCTGTGTGCTCTTCCTCGGAGGCTTCGTCTGGGGAGCCGTCGTCTACCAGCCGTACACGGTGCCGACCGACTCCATGTCGCCGACCGTCGAGGCGGGTGACCGGGTGCTGGCGCAGCGGATCGACGGCTCCGAGGTGCGGCGCGGCGATGTCGTGGTCTTCACCGACAAGGTGTGGGGCGACATGCCGATGGTGAAGCGGGTCGTCGCGGTCGGCGGTGACAAGATCGCGTGCTGCGATGCGGACGGCCGTATGACCATCAACGGCAAGGCGGTCGAAGAACCCTATCTGCGTACCAAGGGCCCGGCGTCACCGACCGCGTTCAACGCCACCGTGCCCGAGGGGCAGCTCTTCCTTCTCGGCGACGAGCGCATGGGCTCCCTGGACTCCCGGGTCCATCTGCAGGACCCGGGACAGGGGTCGGTGCCGAGGTCGGCCGTGAGCGCCCGGCTGGACGCCGTGGCATGGCCGCTGGGCGGCCTGGTGGAGCGGCCGGCGGGCTTCGCCGCGCTGTCGGGTGGAGTGTCGCAGCCGGGGCCGGTGAAGCTCGTCGTCGGTTCCGTGGCGCTCGGCGTCGCGCTCATCCTGGGGGGCGCGGCATACGGGCCGGTCGCGGCGGTCCTCGGGCGACGCGGGGGGCGCGGGGCGCGGGACAGGGTGACGGCGGATGCGTGAGGGGCCAGGGTCGGATCCGGTCACGGATCCGGGCACGGAGCTGGTTGAGGTCGTCGAGGAGCCCGGGGCCGGTGACGCGGTGGAGGCCGACGGCGTCAGCGGGGCCGACGGGGCTGGTCAGGGCGTTGACCCCTTGTCGGCGAAGGAGCTGCGGAAGGTCGCGCGGGTGATCCTCCTCGATCCGGAGGACCGCATTCTGCTGATGCACGGGCACGAACCGGACGATCCCGACGACACCTGGTGGTTCACACCCGGCGGCGGCATCGAAGGCGACGAGACCCGGGAGGAGGCCGCACTGCGCGAGCTCGCCGAGGAGACCGGAATCACAGACGTCGATCTCGGGCCGGTGGTGTGGCAGCGCCAGTGCTCGTTCCCCTTCGACGGGCGGCGCTGGGACCAGGACGAGTGGTACTACGTGGCCCGAACCGGGCAGACCGCGACCAGCCTCGGCGGACTCACCGGGCTTGAGCAGCGCAGCGTCGCCGGCCTGAGGTGGTGGACCTCCGCGGAACTGTCAGCGGCGCGTGAGACGGTGTACCCGACCAGACTCGCCGAGCTGCTGCGCACGCTGCTCGACGAGGGTCCTCCGAGTACGCCGGTGGTCCTGGCCCCGGAAATCGCCTAGGGGTGCGGGCGGCTGGCGCACAATGGGGGGGACGCACGGCTGAAGGGGAACATGCCATGAGCGCCGAGGACCTCGAGAAGTACGAGACCGAGATGGAGCTGAAGCTCTACCGGGAGTATCGAGACGTCGTCGGTCTGTTCAAATACGTGATCGAGACCGAGCGTCGCTTCTATCTCACCAATGACTACGAGATGCAGGTGCACTCGGTCCAGGGTGAGGTCTTCTTCGAGGTCTCGATGGCGGATGCCTGGGTCTGGGACATGTACAGGCCGGCCAGATTCGTCAAGCAGGTGCGCGTACTCACGTTCAAGGACGTGAACATCGAGGAGCTGAACAAGAGCGACCTCGAACTTCCGAGTGGCTGAGTTATCCACAACGGGCAGGTTGTCCACCAAGATCCACCAGCTGGGGAGTGACGCGTCAGAGTCGGTGCCGGAGGTGGTGCCGAGATGAACGCGACGGGGGCACTGGGGCGGTACGGCGAGGAGCTGGCGGCACGTCGGCTCACCGAGGCCG
The DNA here is from genome assembly GCF_040296405.1 of Streptomyces sp. NPDC002133. NCBI lineage: Bacteria > Bacillati > Actinomycetota > Actinomycetes > Kitasatosporales > Streptomycetaceae > Streptomyces > Streptomyces sp. NPDC002133. The sequence continues at coordinate 382,461 of NZ_JBEOXF010000002.1, forward strand.
GAATGGCCGTGCTGGCACGGAACTGGCGGTGTGGACGGACCGGCGAGATCGACATCGTCGCCCGGGACGGCGATGCCGTCGTCGTCTGCGAGGTGAAGACCCGCAGGGGCGCTCCGCCGGGGACCGGGGCCTTCGAGCATCCGATGGCAGCGATCACACCCGCCAAGGCGGACCGGCTCCGACGGCTGGCCGCGTGCTGGGTGGACCACCACGGCGGACCCCCGCCGGGCGGAGTGCGGATCGATCTCGTCGGGGTGGTCGTGCCCCGGAGAGGCGCGCCCCGCGTCGAGCATGCGCGGGGGGTGGCCTGATGGGATTCGCGCGTACGTGCTCGGTGGCACTGGTCGGCGTCGAAGGCGTGGTGGTCGAGGTCCAGGCCGACCTGGAGCCGGGCGTCGCGACGTTCGCCCTCGTCGGACTGCCTGACAAGAGCCTGATCGAGAGCCGCGACAGGGTCAGGGCGGCCGTGGCCAACTCCGACGCCGAATGGCCGCAGAAGAAGCTCACGGTGGGGTTGAGCCCCGCTTCCGTGCCCAAAGGAGGCAGCGGATTCGACCTCGCCGTCGCCTGCGCGGTCCTCGGCGCGGCGGAGCGCATCGACCCGAGGGCGATCGCCGATCTGGTGCTCATCGGGGAGCTGGGACTCGACGGCAGGGTCCGCCCGGTGCGCGGAGTGCTGCCCGCCGTCCTCGCCGCCGCCGAGGCGGGGTACCAGCAGGTGGTCGTCCCCGAGCGGACGGCGGGAGAGGCCGCGCTGGTGCCGGGCGTGTCCGTCCTCGGTGTGCGCAGCCTGCGCCAGCTGATCGCCGTGCTGAACGACGAGCCGGTGCCCGAGGAGGAGCCGGACGCCGACGGCCGGCCGGACGCCATGCTCGCCGGGCTTCTGGTGCCGGGAGCAGGGGTCGGCACAGGGCTCGCCCCGAGCACGGCGGCCGGTGACGGCGAGAGCCACTGGCCGGACCTGGCGAACGTGGCCGGACAGCACGCCGCCCGCACGGCCCTGGAGGTCGCGGCGGCCGGAGCCCACCATCTGCTGCTGCAGGGCCCGCCGGGCGCGGGCAAGACGATGCTGGCGGAGCGGCTGCCCGGGGTGTTGCCGCCACTGACCCGGCAGGAGTCCCTCGAAGTCACCGGGGTCCACTCGGTCGCGGGCATCCTGCCGCCCGGCGAGCCCCTGGTGCGCACACCGCCGTACTGCGCCCCGCACCACTCGGCGACGATGCAGTCCCTCGTGGGTGGCGGGCAGGGGCTGCCGAGGCCCGGAGCGGTGTCCCTGGCCCATCGGGGTGTGCTGTTCCTGGACGAGGCCCCGGAGTTCTCCGCCAGGGTGCTGGACGCTCTGCGCCAACCGCTGGAGTCCGGGCATGTGGTCGTGGCGCGGAGCGCGGGAGTGGTGCGACTGCCCGCCAGGTTTCTCATGGTCCTGGCGGCGAACCCGTGCCCATGCGGGCGGCACACCCTGCACGGCGCAGGGTGTGAATGTCCCGCGTCGGTGATCCGGCGCTACCAGGCGCGGCTGTCAGGGCCACTGCTCGACCGGGTCGACCTGCGCGTCGAGGTCGAGCCGGTCAGCCGCTCCGATCTGCTCGGGCAGGGCGGACGAGGGGAGACCACGCAGACCGTCGCCGATCGGGTCCGCGAGGCCAGGGTGAGGGCCGCCGCACGGCTGGACGGCACCCCGTGGAGCGTCAACAGCGAGGTGCCGGGCCATGAGCTCCGCACCCGCTGGCAGCCGGCACCGGGCGCGCTCGCTGCCGCCGAGCGGGACATGGAGCGCGGCCTGCTCACTGCGCGGGGCATGGACCGCGTTCTCCGCGTCGCCTGGACGATCGCCGATCTCGCCGGCCGCGACCGCCCCGCCGCCCACGATGTCGCCCTCGCCCTGCAACTGCGGACCGGCATCGCCAGGGGCGCTCCGGTGGTGGTCGGAGCGACACCGTGACGGGCCGCGGCACCTGGGACAGGGGTGGGCCCGGGACCCGGCCCGGGCGCCCTGGTGGTGCGGCTGTGCCTCGCACCGCGGTGCGTCCCGTCGCGGTGCCTGGCGGCAGCCCGCGACGGGGGTTCCGGCCCGGCGGGCAGAGCGGGGGCCGGGCATGACCAGCTGTGGCGTCAACGACGAGGAGCGGCTGGCGCGCGCCGCATTGACCCGGGTCGTCGAACCGGGTGACGAACACGGCGGCCGGTGGCTGCGCGAGCACGGCGCAGTGGAGCTCATGGCGCGCCTCACCGCACCCCGGCTCCCCGAAGGGATGCTGCCCGGGGCGGGGGAGCGGCGCATCGAGGGTTACCGGACGCGGGCGGCGGCAGTCCGCCCGGAGCGCGATCTCGAGGCGGTGGCGGCGGCCGGTGGGCGCTTCCTGTCCCCGGGTGACGCGGAGTGGCCGCGCCAGCTTGATGACCTCGGGGACGCGAGACCCGTCGGGCTCTGGGTCCGGGGCCGTCCCGACCTGCGGATATGGGCGCTGCGCTCGGTCGCGGTGGTGGGCGCCCGTGCCTGCACACCGTACGGCGCTCACATGGCCGCGAGGCTCGGCTCCGGGCTCGCCGAGCGTGGTTGGGTCGTCGTCTCCGGTGCTGCTCACGGCGTCGACGCTGCCGCCCACCGAGGCGCTCTGGCTGCCGGGGGTGCGACCGTCTCGGTGCTCGCCTGCGGGGTCGACGTCGTCTATCCCCGCTCCCATGCCGAGTTGATCGGCCGCATCGCGGAACAGGGGCTGGTGATCGGCGAGTTGCCGCCCGGCAGCCACCCGACGCGCAGCCGGTTCGTCCTGCGCAACCGCGTCATTGCCGCCCTCACCAGGGGCACCGTCGTCGTGGAGGCGGAATACCGCAGTGGTTCGCTGGTCACCGCGCGCGCCGCGCAGCGCCTCGGTCGCTTCACGATGGGTGTTCCCGGGCCGGTGACCAGCGGGCTCTCGGCAGGAGTGCATGAACTCCTGCGGGGCGAGGCCGTGCTCGTCAGCGACGCCGACGAAGTCGCGGAGCTGGTGGGGGACATCGGGGACCTCGCCCCGGAGCGCCGCGGACCCGTGCTTCCCCGAGACCTCCTCGGACCCGCCGAGGCGCACGTTCTGGAGGCGCTCCCGGCCCACGGTGTCCTCGACGGACGCGACATCGCCCGCCGCGCAGGGGTCACGACGGACGAGGCGCTCGGCAGGCTGTACGAACTGCATGCGCTGGGGTTCGTCGAACGGCACGGCGACGGCTGGCAGTTGGTCAGGTCCGCGCTGCACCCCTCGAACATCCGGCGAGGCGGTGCTTGACCTGGAGCATTCGGGTGAAAAGGTGATGCCGGTGACCTTCGCGGCTCCCTGGCGGCACCAGGAGGGCCGGCGCATGCGGCGTCGGCCCTCGTTCGACGGTGCGGCCGACGGGCTGTACCCGCACAGACGCCATCCACCGGTCTTCGCGCACCGCAACAGCCCAGTCACGCTACGCTCACGAGGTTCACCGCCCAGCCATCCGCCCAGAAACCCGTCCCTTCACACCCCACAGCAGAACGGCTCAAGGCAACGCATGCCCCAGCACACCTCCGGGTCTGACCGCGCGGCAGTGCCCCCAGCTGCACGTGGCGACGTCCGGCCGCCCGCGCCCTCGTCGCTGGACGAGTTGTGGCGGTCGTACAAGGCGACGGGCGACGGGCGGCTGCGGGAGCAGCTGATCCTGCACTACTCACCGCTGGTGAAGTACGTGGCGGGCCGGGTGAGCGTGGGGCTGCCGTCCAACGTCGAGCAGGCGGACTTCGTCTCGTCCGGGGTCTTCGGGCTCATCGACGCGATCGAGAAGTTCGACATCGAGCGGTCGATCAAGTTCGAGACGTATGCGATCACCCGCATCCGGGGCGCCATGATCGACGAACTCCGTGCGCTGGACTGGATTCCCCGCTCCGTGCGGCAGAAGGCGCGGGCGGTCGAGCGCGCCTACGCCACGTTGGAGGCGCAGCTGCGGCGTACCCCCTCCGAGAGCGAGGTCGCCGCGGAGATGGGCATCGGGCTGGAGGAACTCCACGCGGTGTTCAGCCAGTTGTCCCTGGCGAACGTGGTGGCCCTGGAGGAGCTGCTGCATGTCGGCGGCGAGAGTGGCGACCGGCTCAGTCTGATGGACACGCTGGAGGACACCGCCGCGGACGACCCGGTGGAGGTCGCCGAGGACCGGGAGCTGCGGCGGCTCCTCGCCCGCGCGATCAACACCCTCCCCGACCGTGAGAAGACGGTCGTCACGCTCTACTACTACGAGGGCCTCACCCTCGCCGAGATCGGCAACGTCCTCGGGGTCACGGAGAGCAGAGTCAGTCAGATCCACACGAAGTCGGTGCTGCAGCTCAGGGCGAAGCTGGCGGACGTCGGCCGCTGACACGTGCCCAGGGCCACTGAATCGTCTCAGCACCCGCCCGCTCGCGGGAGAGCGCCCGTAAAGTGGACCCGTGCCCAGGATTCGAGCGGCCTCCGTGGCCGAGCACCGGACCATGCAGCGCGGCGCCCTGCTCGATGCCGCGCGTTCCCTGCTGTCCGAAGGCGGTACGGAGGCCCTGACCTTCCCCGCCCTCGCCGAACGCACAGGCCTGGCCCGGTCCTCCGTGTACGAGTACTTCCGCTCCCGTGCCGCAGTCGTCGAAGAGCTGTGCGCGGTCGACTTCCCGGTCTGGGCCGCCGAGGTCGAAGCCGCGATGGAGCGAGCGGGGACGCCCGAGGGCAAGGTCGAGGCCTATGTCCGCCGGCAGCTCGACCTCGTCGGCGACCGGCGCCACCGGGCCGTCGTCGCGATCTCCGCGAGCGAGCTCGACGCCGGCGCCCGCGAAAAGATCCGCGCGGCACACGGCGGCCTCGTCGCGATGATCGTCGAGGCCCTCGGGGAGCTGGGCCACCAGCAGCCCCGCCTCGCCGCGATGCTCCTCCAAGGCGTCGTCGATGCCGCTGTCCGCCGCATCGAACTCGGCGCGGCGGAGGACCCCTCCGACATCGCCGAGGCCGCGGTGTCGATGGCCCTCCGGGGCGTCCGCGGCGACTGAGCCCACGGGGCAAACGGGAGGCCGCGGACCCTGTCGATGGTCCTGCGCCTGCGGGCCCGGCCCTGACGAGGCAGAAGGAGCGGGCGCTCACCGGTGTCGTCCTTCGCACCGGGCCGCTCGGGCCCCGTTCCCTTCGTCCGCACAGCCCGCGCCCGCCGTACCTGCCGCCGCACCCCCGCCCGAGCGCCCGGTGGAACCGGACCGCCGCCGCGGCCAGCGCCATCGCCGGGACCGAGCCGATGCCCGCGCCGGTTGCCGCGGCCGCCTCAACCGCGCCCACCGATCCCGACCGCGACCCCGACCCCGGCACGGCCACCCCGAAGACCGGAAGCAGCCGGGACGGTCCTCGGCGCAGCTCCGAGAGCGGCAGCAGCGACAACGGGTCGAGGTACGCATCCTCGCGGCGCAGGCCCCAGTGCAGACAGCCCTGCGGACAGTGCGACGGACCCTCGGTCACGACCGCCACCGCCTGGCCCACGGCCACCTCGGCGCCCGTGCGCACCAGCGGGCGCACCGGCTCGTACGTCGTCCGCAGGGGAGGGTCGCCCGTACCCGTCAGGTCGATCGAGAGGACCCCGCGGCCCGCGACGGCACCCGCGAACGACACCCGGCCCGCCGCAGCGGCCCGCACCTCCGTACCCGGCGGCGCCGCCAGGTCCACGCCGCGGTGCCCCCGCCCGTACGGAGTGGGCGGCGGCTCCCAGCCCCGTACCACCGCAGGCCGCGGCGGACCCACGGGCCAGGCGCCGTCACCGGCCGAGGCCACGCCTCCCCCGAGCACCCAGAGCACAGCGGCCACCACCGCGACCGTCACCACACGTACCCGATTCATGACACCGACCGTCGCGCACCATCGCCCGATCCCGCTGATCATGCTCGGGATCTGTGGACAACCGGCCGGTTGTGGACAGCGCCGTCACCCGGCACCGCGCCGGTCCCGTACACTTCTTCTGGCGATCCGGGTCACCGGGTCGACTTCGCACGCCCCGCCACCACCTCCAACCTCGGTCGGTGGCCGCGCTCCTCGGTCCCTTGTGGCACGGCGCGTCGGGGCGTCAGGACATAACCGAGAAACTCAAGGAGATACGGCCATGGCCGTCGTCACGATGCGGGAGCTGCTGGAGAGCGGCGTCCACTTCGGTCACCAGACCCGTCGCTGGAACCCGAAGATGAAGCGCTTCATCTTCACCGAGCGCAACGGCATCTACATCATCGACCTGCTCCAGTCGCTGTCGTACATCGACCGCGCCTACGAGTTCGTCAAGGAGACCGTCGCGCACGGCGGCTCCATCATGTTCGTCGGCACGAAGAAGCAGGCGCAGGAGGCCATTGCCGAGCAGGCCACCCGCGTCGGCATGCCCTACGTCAACCAGCGCTGGCTCGGCGGCATGCTCACCAACTTCTCCACCGTCTACAAGCGCCTTCAGCGTCTGAAGGAGCTCGAGGCGATCGACTTCGAGGACGTGGCCGCCTCCGGCCTCACCAAGAAGGAGCTCCTGGTCCTCTCCCGCGAGAAGGCCAAGCTGGAGAAGACCCTCGGCGGTATCCGCGAGATGCAGAAGGTGCCGAGCGCCGTCTGGATCGTCGACACCAAGAAGGAGCACATCGCCGTCGGTGAGGCGCGCAAGCTCCACATCCCGGTCGTCGCGATCCTCGACACCAACTGCGACCCCGACGAGGTCGACTACAAGATCCCGGGCAACGACGACGCGATCCGCTCCGTCACGCTGCTCACCCGCGTGATCGCCGACGCCGTCGCCGAGGGCCTCATCGCCCGCTCCGGCGTGGCCACCGGTGACTCGAAGCCGGGCGACAAGGCCGCGGGCGAGCCGCTGGCCGAGTGGGAGCGCGACCTGCTCGAGGGCGAGAAGAAGGCCGACGAGACCCCGGCCGCCGAGGCCGAGAAGCCGGCCGAGGACGCTGCCGAGGCCCCGGCCGAGGCGCCGGCTGCGGACGCTGCCGAGGCGCCGGCTGCGGACGCCGAGCAGGCCTGACACCGCAGGTTTCGGAAGTTGACGGCGGGGGCCCATGAAGCCCCCGCCGTCGGCCCGTAGATCGTTCGACTCTTCGACTTCAGAGAGATTCACAGACATGGCGAACTACACCGCCGCTGACGTTAAGAAGCTCCGCGAGCTCACCGGCGCGGGCATGATGGACTGCAAGAAGGCGCTCGACGAGGCCGAGGGCAACGTCGACAAGGCCGTCGAGGCGCTGCGCATCAAGGGCCAGAAGGGTGTGGCCAAGCGCGAGGGCCGCTCCGCCGAGAACGGCGCCGTCGTCTCCCTGATCGCCGACGACAACACCTCGGGTGTCATCCTCGAGCTGAAGTGCGAGACGGACTTCGTCGCCAAGGGCGAGAAGTTCCAGGCCGTGGCCAACGCCCTCGCCGCCCACGTCGCCGCGACGAACCCGGCCGACATCGAGGCGCTGCTCGCCTCCGAGATCGAGCCCGGCAAGACCGTCCAGGCGTACGTCGACGAGGCCAACGCCAACCTCGGCGAGAAGATCGTCCTGGACCGCTTCGCGCAGTTCTCCGGTGCCTACGTCACGGCGTACATGCACCGCACCATGCCCGACCTGCCCCCGCAGATCGGTGTGCTCGTCGAGCTCGACAAGCCGAACGCGGAGATCGCCAAGGGCGTCGCGCAGCACATCGCCGCCTTTGCGCCGAAGTACCTCTCCCGTGAGGACGTCCCGGCCGAGGTCGTCGAGTCCGAGCGCCGTGTCGCCGAGGAGACCACCCGCGCGGAGGGCAAGCCCGAGGCCGCCCTCCCGAAGATCGTCGAGGGTCGTGTCAACGGCTTCTTCAAGGAGGCCACGCTCCTTGGCCAGCCCTACGCGCTCGACAACAAGAAGTCCGTCCAGCAGATCCTGGACGAGGCCGGTGTCACCCTGACGCGCTTCTCGCGCATCAAGGTCGGCATCTGAGCCGGTACGCGATCGACACGGGAGCCCGCTAGGGTTTCCCAGCAGTCGTCGGCCGCGTAGACGTCGGACGACCGCAGATCAGACGAGGAGGTCATTGCCGCAGGGACACCAGCACCCACCGGCAATGGCCTTCTTCGTATGTGCACGAGGAGATCTCCATGAACAAGGGCGCGGACGCCAATCCGGCTGCCGACGACAAGAGCGACCACACCGGCAAGAAGGCCGGTCGGTTCATGCTGAAGCTGTCCGGGGAGGCCTTCTCCGGCGGTACGGGCCTGGGCGTCGACCCCGACGTCGTACACGCCATCGCACGCGAGATCGCGGCGGTCGTCCGTGAGGGCGCGCAGATCGCGGTCGTCATCGGCGGCGGCAACTTCTTCCGCGGCGCGGAACTCCAGCAGCGCGGCATGGACCGGGCGCGCTCCGACTACATGGGCATGCTCGGCACGGTCATGAACTGCCTCGCGCTCCAGGACTTCCTGGAGAAGGAGGGCATCGCCTCCCGCGTCCAGACCGCCATCACCATGGGGCAGGTCGCGGAGCCGTACATCCCGCTGCGGGCCGTGCGCCACCTGGAGAAGGGCCGCGTCGTCATCTTCGGCGCCGGTATGGGCATGCCGTACTTCTCCACCGACACCACCGCGGCCCAGCGCGCTCTGGAGATCGACGCCGAGGCCCTGCTCATGGGCAAGAACGGCGTCGACGGGGTCTACGACTCCGACCCCAAGAGCAACCCGGACGCCGTGAAGTTCGACGCGCTGGAGTACGGCGAGGTGCTCGCCCGCAACCTCAAGGTTGCCGACGCCACGGCCATCACCCTCTGCCGCGACAACGATCTGCCCATCCTCGTCTTCGAACTGCTTGCCGCGGGCAATATCGCGCGGGCGGTCCGGGGTGAGAAGATCGGCACGCTCGTGAGCGACCAGGGCACCCGGGCCTGATCCGGGCGACCGCCCCCCCAGTGGGGATGGACAAAGCCCTGCCGGTCGGACACCGTGCAGGGGAACGCGCCGCCAAGATTCGCCGGCCTCGTACTCGTATGCGTCACGTGGTTTCGCAAGCGCCAAGCTGACCGACACGCGTACACGCCGGGCCTACTCAAGACACGCAGGAGCAAGTGGTGATCGAAGAGACCCTCCTCGAGGCCGAGGAGAAGATGGAGAAGGCCGTCGTGGTCGCCAAGGAGGACTTCGCCGCGATCCGCACCGGGCGTGCGCACCCGGCGATGTTCAACAAGATCGTGGCCGACTACTACGGTGCGCTGACACCGATCAACCAGCTCGCCTCGTTCTCGGTGCCCGAACCGCGGATGGCCGTGGTGACTCCGTTCGACAAGAGCGCGCTGCGCAACATCGAGCAGGCGATCCGGGACTCCGACCTGGGCGTCAACCCGAGCAACGACGGCAACATCATCCGGGTGGTGTTCCCCGAGCTCACCGAGGAGCGCCGCCGCGAGTTCATCAAGGTCGCCAAGGGCAAGGCCGAGGACTCCCGGATCTCGATCCGCTCCGTGCGCCGCAAGGCCAAGGAGGCCATCGACAAGCTGATCAAGGACGGCGAGGTCGGCGAGGACGAGGGCCGCCGCGCCGAGAAGGAGCTCGACGACACCACCGCGAAGCACGTGGCGCAGGTGGACGAGCTGCTCAAGCACAAGGAAGCCGAGCTGCTCGAGGTCTGATGAACGACTCCTCCTGGGGGGCCCCGCCGCGCGCGGGTTACAGCCCCGGTCATTGGGGGCCGCCCGACCAGGGGGCCGCCCCGGCGGGTCCCGCTTACGATGAGCATGGTGCCCAACACACTCGGCCCATGCCCATCGTGCCGGAGCCGTACGTTCCCGACGCGGGTGGAGCCGCAGAGGACCGCGACCACCGAGATCACCGCGACGACCGCGACCGGGGGGCCGCTCGGTGGAGCGGCTCCCTGTTCCGCGAAGAGATGCCGCAGGAGCCCATGCCCACCCCTCCGCCGCCTGCGGCGTCCCAGCCGCCGGAGTCGCCGCAGCCCTCGCAGCCGCCGCAGAAGAAGCGCGCCGGCCGGGATCTGCGGGCCGCCATAGGCGTCGGTGTCGGGCTCGGCGCCGTGATCATCGCCTCCCTCTTCATCGTCAAGGCCGTGTTCGTCGGCGTCATCGCCGTCGCCGTGGTCGTCGGTCTGTGGGAGCTGACGTCCCGGCTCGACGAGCGCAAGGGCATCAAGGCTCCTCTGGTGCCGCTCGCCGTGGGCGGAGCGGCGATGATCGTGGCCGGCTACGTGCGGGGTGCCGAGGGCGCATGGGTCGCCATGGCGCTCACCGCGCTGGCGGTGATGGTCTGGCGGATGACCGAACCGCCCGAGGGTTACCTCAAGGACGTCACGGCAGGGCTCTTCGCCGCGTTCTACGTACCGTTCCTGGCCACGTTCGTCGCGATGATGCTCACCGCCGACGACGGGCCGCAACGCGTGTTCACGTTCCTGCTGCTGACCGTGGTCAGCGACACCGGCGCGTACGCGATCGGCTGGCGCTTCGGCAAGCACAAGCTCGCGCCGCGGATCAGTCCCGGGAAGACCCGCGAGGGCCTGGTCGGAGCGGTGACGTTCGGCATGGCGGCGGGCGCGCTGTGCATGCCGCTGCTGATCGACGGCGGCACCTGGTGGCAGGGCGTGCTGCTCGGGCTCGCGGTCGCCGTCAGCGCGACCCTGGGCGACCTCGGCGAGTCGATGATCAAGCGGGACCTCGGCATCAAGGACATGGGCACGCTGCTGCCGGGGCACGGCGGCATCATGGACCGGCTGGACTCGCTGCTGCCGACGGCGCCGGTGGTGTGGCTGCTGCTGGTGATCTTCGTCGGTTCCGGCTGACGCCGCTGCGGACGCACGAGGAGGGGCTCACCGCCGACGGGCGGTGAGCCCCTCTGTCGTAGCCCCTCTGTCGTAGCCCCTCTGTCGTAGCCCCTCTGTCGTAGCCCCTCTGTCGTAGCCCCTCCGTCGTAGCCCCTCGTCATGGCGCCGTCGCAGCCCCGCTGAGCCCCCCGCGGTCCTATCCGACCTGGCTGTCGTCCGACGCCTGCTCGCTGTCCGCCTTGGGCGTCGCCTTCGCCGCCAGCATCCCCACCACGATCAACGCGATGCCCAGCCAGGTCTCGTCGTCCTCGAAGATCAGTACGGCGATGCCCAGCGGGATGAGCAGTCCGGCCAGCGAGATCAGCAGCCCTCTGACCGGCGGGCCGTCCTGGCCGCGTGCCTTGGCCCGCACGTAGTCCGGGTACCACTCGGTGAAGCTGACGGCGGCGGCGATCGCCAGGATCTGGATGATCCACTCGGTCCAGACGTTGTCGGGATCGTGCAGTACGAGATCGCCGTATGCGCCCGCGAAGGCGGCCGTCAGGAAGGCGAGCCCCCAGACGCCGGTGATCACGTAGTTGGTCCGCTTGAAGACGGGGGTGTCCCAGTGGGCGCGGTCGACCCGCTCCCGGGCGTACTGGAGGGTGAAGGGCATCCGCACGGCCATGGAGCCGAAGGCGATGACCACGAGGGCGATGTTCGCGACCTCGTCCGCGTACGTCTCCAGCCACCGGAGGGTGGCCTCGTCGGCGAGCGCCCCGACGATGGCGAGGAGCGCGAAGACGGCCACGTCCGCCGCCTCGAGGATCTTGAACGAGCCGCCGGGGTGCACGATCCGCCCCGCGACGACGACAACGACCGAGACGGCGAGGGCGAGTCCCACCGCGAGCCAGAAGCGTCCGGTTCCGGAGACGACCGAGAAGATGATCCACGGAGCCATCCCCACGACGGGGTTCTCGAGTGCGCCGGCCAGCCACCGGCCCCCTGCGGAATCGGCCAAACCGTTCATGCGACGGCCCCATTCGGATCACGAGTCCTCGATTCCAGACTGACGCCTGGCGACGGGCCGCGCGACGCGCCTGGCGACGGGCCGCGCGACGCGGGCCCGTCGCCGGGCCCGACGTGTTCGGCAGGTGAGGCCGAATGAACCTCGTTGCCGGCAGAGCCGGAACGGACCAGCGCGAACAGGGGACGAGCGAGACGGTCGCAGCCACGCCGCAAGCTCCTTTGACGGTGTGTCGGGGTGGCCGGCCAAGCCGGGCGCATCGCGGAAACCCGCGGGCGCCTCGACGCGGCATCACCCGTCGGACGTGCGACCGGCGGCCGCGGCCCTGCCCGTCGAAGCCCAGGACCGCGGCCCCTGCTCGGTGAAATGCGAGAGGTCGATGTAGTCGGTGTCCAGCCACCGGAGGCTGTCCTCGACCGCGCGCTTGATCCACCGTGCGGAGCCCCCGGCGTGGTTGGCGTCCGCACTCATCGGCAGGCCAGACTCCGTTGCCGGCGCGACCTACTCGCGACGGCCCTTGAGCGCCTTGCCGACGATCACCTCGGACTCGCTGCCGGAGTACACGTCGGCCGTGTCGATGACATTGATACCGGCATCGAGCGCCGCGTGGATGATGCCGACGGCATCCGCGTGGTCGGCATGTCCGGAGCTGTTGAACTCCCCGAAATTCATCGCCCCGAGAGCGAACTCGCTCACCGATATTCCGGTGGCACCGCCCGGACGTCCTGGCCACCAATCGCCTGACCCGCGCCCTCTACCTCGATTTCGACGCCCTGCCGGCCGGCGAGCGGAACATGGCCCGCTACATCTTCCTCGACGACGCGGCCCGCGATCTCTACGACGACTGGCCCCGGACCGCCCGCGACACCGTGGGCATGCTGCACCTGTATGCCAGCCACCATCCCCATGACCCGCGGCTCGCCGGGCTGGTCGGCGATCTGTCCGTCAGCGACCGGGACTTCCGCCGATGGTGGGCGGACCACGATGTGTACCAGCCTCAGTACGGCTCCAAGCGCTACCACCACCCGCTGGTCGGGGAACTCACCCTGGGCTTCGAGGTCTTCACTCCCAAGGGCGATCCCGACCAGACCTTCGGTCTGTACGCCGTCCGACCCGGATCACCGTCCGAGAACGCTCTGCGCATGCTCGCCGGCTGGACCGCCGACAACTCGCACATCAACCCCGAAGAACCCGCCGATCACGAGCACTGACACAGCCGTGTCCCCAGCGGGGCATCGAGTATCCGGAGAGTGCCCAGGAGTCCGAATTTCGGTCGATCACGCCTTCTGGAACCGTGCGCGCAAGAAAGGGCACGGGTGGCACAACGCTCCACGGCGGTCACCCCGCGCCGTATTCGTGCGGTCGCCCGCCCTGCCATTCCACCCAGTGCGGATCGTCCAGGAGGTCCCAGGCGTCGGGCAGGCCGGCGCGGCGCAGGAACTCGATCAGGTCGGCGTCGCTGCGGGCCAGGCCGGCGGTCTGTGTGCGGATCCTCACCCGGCGGCCGCCGGTGCCCGCGGCGCGGTGCACGACGATCGGTGCGGTCACCGGGTCCCCGGGCTGCGACGGTTCGCGGTTCACAGCACACCGAGGTCGGTGTCGGGACGGCAGTACGGGCACGGGGCGACGTCGTCCTCGGTGAGTGCGCGGAGCGCCTGGTCGCGTGTCAGGGGCTTCGTGTGCTTGCCGGCCATGCTGCACTCGCTCGCGTGGACGGAATCGGGGGTGGCCTTGCCGCCCGCTCGTTGCATCGCGAGTTTCCACCCCGGCGGGGGCGGGGGCAGCGTGCGCGCCGCACGGGCGGCCATCACCTCCTGCCGCTCGAGCTCCGCGATGGTCTGGTCGGTGCGGCGCAGCTGCCAGGCCAGCCACTCGCGGACGCTGCGCAGGCGCTCCAGACGCGACACTTTTTCGGACACGAGTTCGATTCTAGTTCCGAGTGTGGCCCTCGTGACAACGTCCTGCCCGTTCAGGGCCGGGCGCTCCCCCCAGCGGGGGCGCGAGGAGCTGCCGCCGATCGCCTCCGGGCCCTTGCGGCGGCCCGCTGGCCAGCCGGAACACCGACCGCGCCGGGCCGTCCCCGGGCCGTCGGCGGTCTCACCGCAGCGACCGACAACAGCCGGTGACGTACGTCGCGGTCGCCGAGAGCCCCAGGTCACCGGATTCCGTCTGCGACACTGGACGAACCATGCCCAAGCCCGGAGAACTCACTTTCGTCGCCCCGCGCGGAGCCAAGAAGCCCCCGCGGCACCTCGCCGACCTCACGCCCGCCGAGCGCAAGGAGGCCGTCGCCGCGATCGGCGAGAAGCCGTTCCGCGCCAAGCAGCTGTCGCAGCACTACTTCGCGCGGTACGCGCACGACCCCGCGCAGTGGACCGACATCCCGGCGGCCGCGCGTGAGCGGCTCGCGTCGGAGCTGCTGCCCGATCTGATGTCCGTCGTCCGGCACATCTCCTGCGACGAGGACACCACCCGCAAGACGCTGTGGCGGCTGCACGACGGGACGCTCGTGGAGTCGGTCCTGATGCGCTACCCGGACCGGGTGACGATGTGCATCTCCTCGCAGGCCGGCTGTGGGATGAACTGCCCGTTCTGCGCCACCGGCCAGGCGGGACTGGACCGCAATCTGTCGACCGCCGAGATCGTGCACCAGATCGTGGACGGCATGCGGGCCCTGCGCGACGGAGAGGTCCCTGGGGGTACCTCCCAGGCCGGAGGCTCTGGGGGCGGACCCGCCCGGCTCAGCAACATCGTCTTCATGGGCATGGGTGAGCCGCTCGCCAACTACAAGCGGGTGGTCGGCGCCATCCGCCGGCTCACCGACCCGGAGCCGGACGGCCTCGGCATCTCGCAGCGCGGGATCACCGTGTCGACCGTCGGCCTGGTCCCGGCGATGCACCGGTTCGCCGACGAGGGCTTCAAGTGCCGCCTCGCCGTCTCCCTGCACGCACCGGACGACGAGCTGCGCGACACCCTCGTGCCGGTGAACACGCGCTGGAAGGTGCGGGAGGTGCTGGACGCCGCCTGGGAGTACGCGGAGAAGTCCGGCCGCCGCATCTCCATCGAGTACGCCCTGATCCGCGACATCAACGACCAGGCGTGGCGTGGTGACCTGCTCGGCCGGCTGCTCAAGGGCAAGCGGGTGCACGTCAACCTGATCCCGCTCAACCCGACGCCGGGATCGAAGTGGACGGCCTCCCGCCCCGAGGACGAGAAGGCGTTCGTCGAGGCGATCGCCGCCCACGGAGTGCCCGTGACCGTCCGGGACACACGAGGTCAGGAGATCGACGGAGCATGCGGACAGCTCGCGGCTTCCGAGCGTTGACGCCCGTGTAATCTGGGCTCGAACATTTGCATATTCCGACAGGGGAGCGCCACAGCGCTGAGAGTGCGGTGACCGTCAGACCGCAGACCCTCTGAACCTCGCCCCGGTCATTCGGGGTAGGAAGTTCGGACGAGACTCAAGCTGTTGTGCCCTGCCCGGGTCCCGTTCACGGGACCCGGGCAGGGCCGCGTCTCTTCCTGGTCACCCCCAGGAGGACATTCAGTGAGCACCACCATGAAGATCGCGGTCACGGCCGTGGCCGCCGCGTTCGGCATCAGCACGCTGGCGGCCTGCGGCGGGGGGTCCACGGACGCGTCGTCCGGCTCGGACTCCGGCAAGGCGTCGAAGACCGTGACGCTCGTCAGCCACGACTCCTTCAACGCCACCCCGGCGGTGCTCGAGGAGTTCACCGAGCAGACCGGCTACACGGTCAAGGTGCTGAAGAGCGGTGACGCCGTCGAGGCCCTCAACAAGGAGATCCTCACCAAGGGCTCCCCGCAGGGCGACGTCTTCTTCGGCGTCGACAACACCACCCTCTCCCGGGCCCTCGACAACGACCTCTTCACCCCCTATGAGGCCAAGGGCCTGGACCGGGTCCCGGAGGCCGTCCAGCTCGACAAGGACAAGCACCGGGTCACGCCGGTCGACACCGGCGACATCTGTGTCAACTACGACAAGGCGTACTTCGCCGGCAAGAAGGTCAGCCCGCCGCAGACCCTCGCCGACCTGGCCAAGCCCGCCTACAAGGACCTCCTGGTGGTCGAGAACCCGGAGCGATCGTCGCCCGGCCTCGGCTTCCTCCTCGGCACCGCCGCCGCGTACGGGGACGAGGGCTGGCAGGACTACTGGAAGCAGCTGAAGGCGAACGGCGTGAAGGTCGTCGACAGTTGGGAGCTCGCCTACAACCAGGAGTTCTCGGGCTCCGCGGGCGGCAAGGAGGCGAAGGGCGACCGGCCGCTCGTCGTCTCGTACGCCTCCAGCCCGCCGGTCGAGGTGCTCTACGCGAAGCCGCAGCCCAAGGAGGCGCCGACCGGTGTCGCCACCGGCACCTGCTTCCGCCAGACCGAGGCCGCGGGCCTCCTCGAGGGCGCGAAGAACGAGGCAGGCGGCAAGGCCCTGCTGGACTTCCTGATCAGCAAGAAGTTCCAGGAGGACATGCCGCTCAACATGTTCGTGAACCCGGTGGTGAACGACGCCGAGGTGCCCGCCCTCTTCACCGAGTTCGGTGCCGTGGTCGACAAGCCGCAGACCATGGCGCCGGAGAAGATCGCCGACAGCCGTGACCAGTGGATCCAGTCGTGGTCCTCACTCGTCCTGAAGTAACCGGGCGTACCGACCCGGGCAAACGCCGGGACGCCCGCAGGACACTCCGCGGGAACGCGGCGCGGCTCGCCCTGATGGCCGTGCCCGTCGCGTTCTTCGCGGTCTTCTTCGCCTACCCCGTGACCGCGATCGTCGGCCGCGGACTCGAGGCGGAGGGGGGCGAGGGCGCCTGGCAGCTCGGCCGCATGGGCGAGGTGCTCGGCCGGCCGGAGATTCTGGACGTCGTCTGGTTCACGGTGTGGCAGGCGCTCGCCTCCACCGGTATCACGCTGCTGCTCGCGCTCCCCGCCGCATATGTCTTCGCCCGCTTCGACTTCCCGGGGAAGCAGCTGCTGCGCGCGGTCGTGACCGTGCCGTTCGTGCTGCCGACCGTGGTCGTCGGCACCGCCTTCCTGGCGCTGCTCGGGCGTGGCGGACTGCTCGACGCGCTGTGGGGCGTACGCCTCGACACGACCGTCTGGGCCGTCCTTCTCGCCCATGTCTTCTTCAACTACGCGGTCGTCGTACGGACCGTGGGCGGCCTGTGGTCGCAGCTCGACCCGCGCCAGGAGGAGGCGGCACGGGTCCTCGGCGCCGGACGGTTCGCCGCCTGGCGTCGCGTCACCCTCCCCGCCCTGACCCCGGCCGTGGCCGCCGCCGCGCTGATGGTCTTCCTCTTCACCTTCACGTCCTTCGGCGTCGTGCAGATCCTGGGCGGACCCGCCTACTCCACGGTCGAGGTGGAGATCTACCGGCAGACCGCCGTCCGGCTCGACCTGTCGACGGCCGCCGTGCTGACACTGGTTCAGTTCGGGGCCGTCATCGCGATCCTCGCCGTGCACGCGTGGACCGTACGGCGACGCGAGACGGCCCTGAAGCTCGTCGATCCGGCGCTGACCGCGCACCGGCCGCGCGGGACGGGCCAGTGGGCGCTGCTCGCGGCCGTACTCGCCACCGTCGTCCTGCTGATCCTCGCTCCGCTCGCGGTGCTGGTCGAGCGGTCGTTCGCCGGGGCGGCCGGCCCCGGCGAGTACGGCTTCGGCTTCTACGAGGCACTGCGGTCCGTGGAGGCGAGCGGAGGCGCCTTCCTCGTACCGCCGCTGGCGGCCGTGTGGAACTCCCTCCAGTACGCACTCGCCGCCACCGCCATCGCCCTGCTGATCGGCGGCCTCGCGGCGGCCGCCCTCACGCGCAGGGCGGGACGGCTGGTCCGCGGTTTCGACGCGCTGCTGATGCTGCCGCTCGGCGTCTCCGCCGTCACCGTCGGCTTCGGCTTCCTCATCACGCTCGACGAACCGCCGCTCGACCTGCGCACGTCGTGGATCCTGGTGCCGCTCGCGCAGGCCCTGGTCGGGGTGCCGTTCGTCGTGCGGACCATGCTGCCCGTGCTGCGGGCGGTCGACGCACGGCTGAGGGAGGCGGCTGCCGTGCTGGGGGCGTCGCCGCTGCGCGCGTGGCGCGAGGTCGATCTGCCGATGGTGCGCCGGGCGCTGCTCGTCGCCGCGGGGTTCGCCTTCGCCGTCTCGCTCGGCGAGTTCGGTGCGACCGTGTTCATCGCCCGGCCCGACAACCCCACGCTGCCGGTGGCCGTCGCACGGCTGCTGGGCCGCCCCGGTGCGCTCAACTACGGGCAGGCGATGGCCCTGTCGACCATCCTCATGCTGGTCTGCGCGGCGGCCCTGCTGCTGCTCGAACGCATCCGGCCCGACCGTTCCGCAGGGGAGTTCTGATGCTGAGGCTGGACGACGCGACCGTACGGTTCGGGCAGCGGGCAGCGCTCGACGCGGTGGACCTGGAGGTCGCCGACCACGAGATCGTCTGCGTGCTGGGACCGAGCGGCAGTGGCAAGTCGACGCTGCTGCGGGCCGTGGCCGGACTGCAGCCGCTGAACGCCGGGCGGGTCCTGCTCGGCGGCACCGACCAGGCGGGCGTGCCGGTGCACCGGCGCGGAGTCGGCCTGATGTTCCAGGACCACCAGCTCTTCCCGCAGCGCGACGTCGGCGGCAACGTCGCCTTCGGCCTGCGCATGCACGGCGTGTCCAGGGCGGAACAGCGGAGCCGGGTCGAGGAGTTGCTGGAACTCGTCGGGCTGCCCGGCGCCGGGAAGCGGGCCGTCGCCGCGCTCTCCGGCGGTGAGCAGCAGCGTGTCGCCCTCGCCCGCGCGCTCGCGCCCCGCCCCCGGCTGCTGATGCTCGACGAGCCGCTCGGCCAGCTCGACCGGACGCTCAGGGAACGGCTCGTCGTCGAACTGCGCGCGCTCTTCCGGACGTTGGGCACCACCGTGCTCGCCGTCACCCACGACCAGGGCGAGGCGTTCGCGCTCGCCGACCGGGTCGTCGTCATGCGCGACGGCCGGATCGCCCAGAGCGGCACCCCGCGCGAGGTGTGGCAGCGGCCCGCCTCCGAGTTCGTCGCCCGCTTCCTCGGCTTCGACAACGTGGTGCCCGCGACGGTGACCGGTGAGGCCGCCGACACCCCCTGGGGCAAGATCCCCGTCCCGCCGGGCTCCCCTCAGGGCGCCGCCCGGCTGCTGGTCCGCCCGGCGGCGGTACGACTGGGCGCACCGGACGACGGACTTCCCTGCACGGTCGAGTCGCTCACCTTCCGGGGGCACCACGTGGCCGTACGGCTGTGCCCCCACGACGCCCCGCCGCTGGAGGCGGAGTGCGGACTGAAGGACGCACCCGAACCGGGGGCGGTCGTGGGCGTGGCCTTCGCGGCTCAGGACGTCGTGGTGCTCAGGACGCCGTGACCGTGTCGCCACGCCCAGCGACCGGACGAGAGGGCCGCCCGGCTCACCGCCGGTGAGGTCAGCCCGTCGTCAGCCGGGCCAGTGCCTCGGGGACCTCGTCCACCGAGTCGACCAGTGCGATACGGGACTTCATGGAGCGGCTGCCCGCCAGGGACCGGAGGAGCGGCCAGGCCGGGAGCTTCTCGGTCCAGTGGGCGCGGTCCACCAGCACCATGGGCGTGGGTTCGCCGCGGGACTCGTAGTAGTTCGGCGTCGCGTTGTCGAAGATCTCCTGAACCGTGCCGGCCGCGCCGGGGAGGAAGACCACTCCGGCGTTGCAGCGGGCGAGGAGGCCGTCCTCGCGGGTGGCGTTGGCGAAGTACTTGGCGATGTGACCCGCGAACGGGTTCGGCGGCTCGTGCCCGTAGAACCAGGTGGGGATGCCGATCGAGTCCCCGCCCTGCGGCCAGCGCGCGCGGACCTCGAAGGCGGCGGCCGCCCAGTCCGTGATCGACGGGGTGAACGAGGGCGCCTTGGCGAGGAGTTCGAGCGCCTCGTCGAGCATCTCGTCGGGGTGCGCCGACGCGTACGCGCCCAGGTTCGCGGCCTCCATCGCGCCGGGGCCGCCGCCCGTCGCCACAACCGGGCCGGTACGGGCCAGGGCCCGGCCGAGCCTGGCCGCGCCCGCGTAGGCGGCGGTGCCGCGGCTCATCGCGTGGCCGCCCATCACGCCCACCACCGGGGCCTCGGCCAGGAGTTCGTCGAGGGCGTCCGAGACGGCGTCGTCGTGGATGGACCGCAGCATCGACGCGTAGATGTCGCGGTCGGCCTTGGTCTGCTGGAACCACTCGTACGTGAGGGCATCGGTCGTGCTCTCGTAGCCGCCGTCGGCAAGACCGTCGAACAGTTCGTCGGGGGAGTACAGCAGCCCGCGGTACGGATCGAACGGCAGATCCGGTATCGGCGGGAAGACGAGCGCGCCCTCCGAGCGGACCTTGGCTGCGGCGTCGGGCTCCATGCGGCAGCCGAGGAACAACGCGCCGGTGCTGTCGGCGGAGAGCAGCGCGAAAGTACGTGCCGTCAGGTCGACCGACTGGACGCGGTGCCCGGCGAGAGTGCCGCGCGCGACCACCTGGTCGAACTCCTCGAGGGTCTCGATCTCGCCGTCGTCGTCGAACGACGAGCCCAGTCTGCGCCTGTGTGCGTGCACCATGCGCCCCACGATAGGCCTCGGCCGGCCCGCCCCTGCGCCGGGGTCAGCGGCGCAGCGGGAGCGCCGCCAGCTCCGCCACCGCCCAGGTGAGCGGAGTGAAGACCACCAGCAGAACCACCGCCCGCAACGCCACGGACGCCCGGAGAACGGACACCGGAGCGCCGAGGCCCAGCAGGCCGGCCCGGGTGGCCGCCCGGGTGTGCTTGACCTCCAGGGCGGAAACGAGGAGCGTCGCCGTCGTACAGGCCAGGACCAGGGTGGCCCCGAGCCCGGTCAGCTCGCCGAAGGGCCGCGGTACGTCCCCGCCGCCTGCGAGCGCCTCGGCCGCGATCAGGGCGGACGCCACCGCGCAGACGACCCCGAGCGGCTGCCCGATGCGCGCCGCGTCGGCCATCAGCGCCCGCCCGGCGAGCAGCCGTACCGCCCCGGGCCGTACGGCCTGCAACACGCGCCCGCACAGATGCACGATGCCGGGACCTGCCATCGCGAGCCCCAGCGCGGTCAGTGTCCAGCCCAGCAGTACCCCGCCAGGAGGATGCCCGGCGCCGCTGGCAACGCCGCCCGTCGCGCCTTCGCCCGCGTACGCCTCGACCGCGATGCCCGCCGCGGTGAGCGCGACGCCCCACGGGAGTCCGCTGGGCCCTGCTCCGGACCGGTGTCCTTCGCGCTCCTCCTCGACGTCCTCGCCCGGCTTCGTGCGGCGCGGACGCAGCGCGATCGCCGCGGCCCCCGCCCCGGTCAGCGGTACGAGCGCCAGGAGGGTGAGTGCGGCGCCGAGCGGCAGGGGTCCGCCGGCGGAGAGCTGCTCCGCGGCCGCCCCGTCGATCGGAAGCCCCGTCAGATCGCCCCGCAGATGCAGGAAGACCAGCAGCGCCAGCATGCTGCCGAGCGTGCACGACACGGCCGTCGACACCGCGGCCAGCGCGGTGAGACGCCCGGGCCCCAGACCGACCGCGGACAGCCCCGGCCGGGGCCGGGTGCACGGGTCCGTACGCGCCACGGCGACCGCGAGGTGCACGGTCGCGGCGAGCGGCGCCAGACACCACAGCAGCCGCAGCAGCGGTTCGGCGGTCGCCTCCGCCTGCGTCGCCGCTTCCGCCAGCGTGCACAGCAGCAGGAAGCCGACGCCGCCCGACGCCGCGGTGACCATCAGCCGGCGCAGCAGGACCAGGGGGTGGGCGCCGCGGGTCAGACGGAGAGCGAGCACTCGGCCCGGCCTTCCGCGTCGGAGCCGTGGGCGGAGTTGACGCGCCGGCCGTCGACCAGGGACACCGTGCGGTCGGCGAGTGTCGCCACTTCCCCGTCGTGGGTGGCGAGGATGAGGGTGATGCGATGCGAGCGCGCCGCGGTGGTGAGCGTACGCAGCACGTGGGCGCGGTCGGCCTGGTGCAGCATGGCGGTGGGCTCGTCGGCGAAGAGCACCGCGGGCGTGGTGACGAGCGCGCGGGCGAGAGCGATCCGCTGTCGCTGGGCCTGGAGCAGCGCGCGGGGCCGCTTGCGCGCGCATGCGCCGATGTCGAGCCGCTCCATCCACTCCATCGCGGTGGCCCTCGCGGCGCGGTGGGAGGAGCCGCGCAGCAGCAGCGGCAGGGCGGCGTTCTCCCAGGCGTTGAGCTCGGGCACCAGCTGAGGCTCGTGGCCGATCCAGCCGAAGCGGTCGCGGCGCAGCCGCTCACGGGTGAGCGCCCTCATGGTGTGGACGGGGCTGCTGTTGAACCACACCTCGCCCTGCTCCGGGACGAGCTGGCCCGAAAGACAGCGCAGGAGCGTGGTCTTTCCGCAGCCGCGCGGGCCGTTCACGGCGAGGATCTCGCCTTCGCTCACGCCGAGGGAGACTCCGCAGAGGGCGGGCGAGCCGCCCACGGAGTGGTGCAGGGAGCGTGCCCAGAGCACATCGTTGTCCGGCGGGGCCACCACCATGGCGTACACCTCGGTTCAGATCCGTTGTTCCGTTCCCCCGTAAGGGGGAACGAGGTCGAGGCCGATCGGTCACAGCACCGTAGGGACTCGGAACGAGGTGTGCGGACAGCACGCGGCCCGGAGGCTCCCCTCTCACTCGAAGGGGTGCATCCGGGCCACGGGAAGCCGGTGAGCGGTTGGTCTGCGAGCGGCGTGTGACGCCTGCGGACCGGCCTACAGCTTGGTCCACGCCTCCGAGAGGACCGAGCGCAGGATCTGCTCGATCTCGTCGAAGGTGGACTGGTCGGAGATCAGCGGCGGGGCCAGCTGGACGACCGGGTCGCCGCGGTCGTCGGCGCGGCAGTACAGGCCGGCGTCGAACAGCGCCTTGGAGAGGAAGCCGTACAGGACGCGCTCGGTCTCCTCCTCGTTGAAGGACTCCTTGGTCTTCTTGTCCTTCACCAGCTCGATGCCGTAGAAGAAGCCGTTGCCGCGGACGTCGCCGACGATCGGCAGATCGTGCAGCTTCTGCAGTGTCGAGAGGAACGCGCCCTCGTTGTCGAGGACGTGCTGGTTGAGCTTCTCGCGCTCGAACAGGTCGAGGTTGGCGATGCCGACGGCCGCGGAGACCGGGTGGCCGCCGAAGGTGTAGCCGTGCAGGAAGGTGTTGTCGCCCTTGTAGAACGGCTCGGCGAGCCGGTCGGAGATGATGCACGCGCCGATCGGCGAGTAGCCCGAGGTCATGCCCTTGGCGCAGGTGATCATGTCCGGTACGTAGCCGAACTTGTCGCAGGCGAACGTCTTGCCGAGGCGGCCGAAGGCGCAGATGACCTCGTCCGAGACGAGCAGTACGTCGTACTGGTCGCAGATCTCACGGACCCGCTGGAAGTAGCCGGGCGGCGGCGGGAAGCAGCCACCGGCGTTCTGCACGGGCTCGAGGAAGACCGCGGCGACGGTGTCGGGGCCCTCGAAGAGGATCTGCTGCTCGATCTGGTCGGCGGCCCAGCGGCCGAAGGCCTCCGGGTCGTCGCCGTACAGCGGGGCGCGGTAGATGTTGGTGTTCGGCACCTTGTGCGCACCGGGCACCAGCGGCTCGAACGGCGCCTTCAGGCCCGGCAGGCCGGTGATGGACAGGGCGCCCTGCGGGGTGCCGTGGTAGGCGACCGCACGCGAGATGACCTTGTACTTGGTCGGCTTGCCCACGAGCTTGAAGTACTGCTTGGCCAGCTTCCAGGCGGTCTCGACCGCCTCGCCGCCGCCGGTGGTGAAGAAGACCTTGTTGAGGTCGCCCGGGGCTTCGTTGGCGAGCCGCTCGGCCAGCTCCACCGCCTGCGGGTGGGCGTACGACC
This sequence comes from Streptomyces sp. NPDC002133, assembly GCF_040296405.1. Taxonomy (NCBI): domain Bacteria; kingdom Bacillati; phylum Actinomycetota; class Actinomycetes; order Kitasatosporales; family Streptomycetaceae; genus Streptomyces; species Streptomyces sp. NPDC002133. The sequence goes on from NZ_JBEOXF010000002.1 coordinate 406,045, forward strand.
ACACGGGGAAGAAGGCGAGTTCCTGCGCCTGCTTGGCCGCGACCTCGGCGAGCTCCTTGCGGCCGTGGCCCGCCTGGACCACGAACAGGCCGGCGAGGCCGTCGAGGTAGCGCTTGCCCTTGTCGTCGTAGATGTAGGTGCCCTCACCACGCACGATGGTGGGAACGGGCGAGTTCTCGTACGACGACATGCGGGTGAAGTGCATCCACAGGTGGTCGTAGGCGGTCTTGGAGAGGTCCTTGGTCACGGCTATCGGGTTCCCCACATGTAGGTCTGCTTCTTGAGCTTGAGGTAGACGAAGCTCTCGGTGGAGCGCACACCGGGGAGGGTGCGGATGCGCCGGTTGATCACTTCCAGCAGGTGATCGTCGTCCTCGCAGACGATCTCCACCATGAGGTCGAACGAGCCCGCCGTCATGACGACGTACTCGCACTCGGGCATGGCAGTCAGTGCGTCGGCCACCGGGTCCAGGTCGCCCTCGACGTTGATCCCGACCATCGCCTGGCGCCGCAGACCCACGGTGAGCGGGTCGGTGACGGCGACGATCTGCATCACGCCCTGGTCGAGCAGCTTCTGGACGCGCTGTCTCACGGCCGCTTCGGAAAGGCCCACGGCCTTGCCTATCGCGGCGTACGGACGGCGTCCGTCCTCCTGCAACTGCTCGATGATCGCCAGGGAGACGGCATCGATCGTCGGGGACGATCCGCTCCCGGTCCTGGAGTCTGCGCTTCGGCTGGCCACGGGCATCACTGTGCACCGGAGTCGTCGATCCCGCAACCCATGAGCGATGAAATTCGTTGTTGTGAGGAAGAAATCTCACCGATTTCGAAGGTAGTGGGCGTCGGGCCTGTCGAAAGCGTCACCTGGCGGGCTAGCCTGAGCGACGTAGTGTGGGGGTGTCTCACCCATCGGACATCTGAGGAGGGGTGGCTGTGACCACCGAACTGCGTCGTCTGCGCAACTACATCGACGGAGAATTCCGGGACGCCGCGGACGGGCGGACCATCGAGGTGGTCAACCCGGCCACGGGCGAGGTGTACGCGACCTCACCGCTCTCCGGTGAGGCGGACGTCGACGCGGCCATGGCCGCGGCCGCCGCGGCCTTCCCGGCCTGGCGCGACACCACGCCGTCGGAGCGCCAGCGGGTGCTGCTGAAGATCGCGGACGCGTTCGAGGAGCGGGCCGAGGAGCTGATCGCGGCCGAGTCGGAGAACACGGGCAAGCCGCTGGAGCTCACCCGCACCGAAGAGATCCCGCCCATGATCGACCAGATCCGCTTCTTCGCGGGTGCGGCCCGGATGCTCGAGGGCCGTTCGGCCGGTGAGTACATGGAGGGCATGACCTCCATCGTCCGCCGCGAGCCGGTCGGTGTCTGCGCGCAGGTCGCGCCGTGGAACTACCCGATGATGATGGCGGTCTGGAAGTTCGCGCCGGCGCTGGCCGCGGGCAACACCGTGGTGCTGAAGCCGTCCGACACGACCCCGGCGTCCACGGTCCTGATCGCCGAGATCATCGGCTCGATCGTGCCGAAGGGTGTCTTCAACGTCCTGTGCGGCGACCGCGAGACGGGGCGCATGATGGTCGAGCACCGGGTCCCGGCGATGGCGTCCATCACCGGTTCGGTACGGGCCGGTATGCAGGTCGCCGCATCCGCCGCGAAGGACGTCAAGCGCGTCCACCTGGAGCTGGGCGGCAAGGCGCCGGTGGTCGTCTTCGAGGACACCGACATCGCGAAGGCCGTCGAGGACATCTCGGTGGCGGGCTTCTTCAACGCGGGCCAGGACTGTACGGCGGCGACGCGTGTGCTCGTGCACGAGTCGATCCACGACGAGTTCGTGGCGGCGCTCGCCAAGGCCGCGAAGGACACGAAGACGGGTCAGCCGGATGACGCGGACGTGCTCTACGGTCCGCTGAACAACGCCAACCAGCTGAAGCAGGTCACCGGCTTCATCGACCGCCTGCCGGCGCACGCGAAGGTGGAGGCGGGCGGTCACCAGGTCGGCGACAAGGGCTACTTCTACGCCCCGACCGTCGTGTCCGGCCTCAAGCAGGACGACGAGATCGTCCAGAACGAGGTCTTCGGCCCGGTCATCACGGTCCAGTCCTTCCGCGACGAGGAGCAGGCGGTCGAGTACGCCAACGGCGTGGAGTACGCGCTGGCGTCGTCGGTATGGACGAAGGACCACGGGCGGGCGATGCGGATGTCCAAGGTGCTGGACTTCGGCTGCGTGTGGATCAACACGCACATTCCGCTGGTGGCCGAGATGCCGCACGGCGGCTTCAAGAAGTCGGGCTACGGGAAGGACCTGTCGGCGTACGGCTTCGACGACTACACGCGGATCAAGCACGTGATGACGTCCCTGGACGCGTAACGCCTCCGGCGGGGCCGGGAGGCGACCGCGTGCGGCGTCCCGTGTGCCCCGCGCCCCATCGGGGCGGCAGTCGAAGGGCGGGCCAAAAACCCGCCCTTCGGCGTTCCTGCTCGGCGACCGATGGCGCCTGCGGTGGGCCTCCTCCCCGCCCTGCCCCAGCCCGGAGCCGCTGCCGGGCGCGCTTCGAGCCGGTACCGGCGTTCGAGGGCGGACATCGGGCCGAAGGGACGGTCTTGGGGCGCGCTTCGGGCCCCTCGGTGTTTGAGGTGGACGCGGGGCTTCGCGGATGGTCCCGCGGGCCTGCTCGTCGGTGCTGGGCGTGCTTCGGGCCCGTCCGGCGTTCGACGGCGGACGCGCGGGCCCATGAGGCGGTACCGATCACGTGGGCGCGCTTCGGGCCCGTCCGGCGTTCGAGGGCGGACACGCAGGCCCATGAGGCGGTACCGATCACGTGGGCGCGCTTCGGGCCCGTCCGGCGTTCGAGGGCGGACACGCAGGCCCATGAGGCGGCCCCGAACACGCCCGGAGGTCCGGGGCCTTGCCCCGAGTTCGGGAAGGGGCGGAGCGGGGAGGAAGCCCGCCACAGGCGCTCGCTCGCTCGCCCCGAGCCGCCGCGGCTACGGCAGCGGAGTCATGTGCAGCGAGAGCAGCAGGCGCCACACGCGGGCCGCCATCGCATCCGGTGACGCGGCAATGCGGTCGTGGAGCCAGTCGGCCAGGACGCCTGTGAACGTCGCCGCCACCGCCGACGCGATCAGATCGGGTTCGGGCGCGCCCGCCAGCGCGCGCTCGTCGCGGCTGCGGGCGCGCAGTTCGCGGTGGAGGAGGTCGCCCAGCGGCCCGCCGCCGCCCTCGCGGAGCAGCGTGCGGTAGAGCGCGGCGTGCGGGGCGGTCCGGCCGAAGAACGACGTCAGCGCGGCGGGCGGGACCGCCGGATCCGGCAGCCCCCGCCACGCGTGCAGCGCCTCCACCGCGTCCCGGACGATCTCGGCGCAGGCGTCCACCGCGAGCGCGTCCAGATCCGGGTAGTGCAGGTAGAACGTGGCGCGCCCGAGGCCCGCCCGGCGGACCAGCCCCGCGACGCTGACCTCCGCCAGCGGCCGCTCGGCGCACTCCTCCAGCAGCGCCCGCCGCAGCCGGGCCCGGGTGCGCTCCGCCCGGGGGTCCCCGCTCATCCCGCCACCAGCACGGCGGCCAGCGCGAGCGCGCCCGGCAGGGCCTGGGCCACGTAGATGCGCCGGTTCGCGGTGGCGCCGCCGTAGAGCCCGGCGATCACCACGCACGCGAGGAAGAAGACCTGCACCCGGTGGCCCGTCGGGTCCGCGGCGACGAGCCCCCACACCAGTCCGGCCGCCAGGAACCCGTTGTACAGCCCCTGGTTGGCCGCCAGCGGTGCCGTCGTCCGGGCCAGCTCCGCGTCGAACCCGGACAGCCTCCGCCCCGGCGCCCGCTCCCACAGCAACATCTCCAGCACGAGGATGTAGACGTGCAGCGCGGCCACCAGGCCGACCAGGACGTTCGCCGCCAGACTCATGATCGCCAATCATTTCATGGACAGATGTCCAGCAAGTATAGACACATGTCCATGGTCGACAGCTTGTCGGGGCCCGCGCTCCGGGCTCGACGCACACGGCGTGCACGTTGCGACTCGTCCGTATGCATCCGCCCCCTTCCTCCGCCGGGCTCTAGTCGGTGATCGCGATCGCTCCGTTGTCGGAAGGCGCGCTCGGGGTCGTCTTCTTCTGGGCGAGGCCCTGGAGCAGCTGGGCGAGGTCGACGCCCGTGGTGGAGCTGAGGAGTGCCATGCCCTGGGCGACGTTGTCCGCGACGGCACGGGGCAGCTTGCCCGCGCCGTCGGTGGAGATGACGGTCAGCTTGTCGATCGCGCTCAGCGGTTCGGCCGCCTTGGCGACGACCTGCGGCAGCACCTCGACCAGCATCTGGAGTACGGCCGCGTCGCCGTACTGGGCGAAGGCGTCGGCCTTCTTGCGCATGGCCTCGGCCTCGGCGGAGCCCTTCGCGGCGATGGCCGCGGCCTGTGCCTCGCCCTCGATGCGTACGGCGTCGGCGAGCGCGGCGCGGTGGGCCTTCTCGCCCTCACCGGTGAGGCGGGCGCGCTGGGCGTCGGCCTCGGCCTCCTTGACCAGGGCGATACGGCGGGCCTCGGCCTCCTGCTCGGCCCGGTAGCGGGCCGCGTCGGCGGGCTTGCGGACCTGGGTGTCCAGTTCACGGTCGGTCAGGGCGGCCTGTCGCTCGGCGACCTTCTCCTGCTGGCTCAGGATCTCCTGCTGACGGTCGGCCTCGGCGAGCGGACCGGCAGCGGCGGCCCTCGCGGCCGCCTCGTCCGTCTCCGCCTTGATCTCGGCCTGCTTGAGCGCGAACGTCCGCTGCGCGATCGCGATTTCCTCCTCGGCCTTCAGCCGCGCCTGTTCCGACGCCCGCCGCGCGACGGCTTCGGCGATGTCGGCCTCCTGCTTGGCGCGTGCGGCCTCGGGCCGTCCGAGGTCCTCGAGGTAGGAGCCCTCGGTCGTGATGTCCTGGATCTGGAAGGCGTCGAGCACGAGACCCTGCCCGGACAGACTGGCCTCGGCCTCCTCGGCGACCTGACCGGCGAACGCGGCACGGTCGCGGATGATGTCCTCGACCGACATCCGGCCGACGATGGAGCGCAGCGCGCCGGAGAGGACTTCCTGGGTGAAGCCGACGATGCCGTTCTGCTGCATGAGGAATCGCTGCGCGGCGGCTCGTATGGAGTCCTCGGTCCCGCCGACCTTGACGATGGCGACGCCCTCGAGGTTGGCCTTCACCCCGCGCAGGGTGACGGCGCCGCGCACGGCGACCGGGATGTGCCGGCTGGACAGGTCGAGGGTGAACTTCTGCTGGACGAACGGGACGACGAAGACGCCGCCGCCGACCACGACCTTCTGGCCGCTGTTGTCGGTGAACACCCGGCCGGTGGCCGGATCGGTGGCCTTCTTGCCGCGGCGGCCGGTGATGATGAACGCCTCGCTGGGCCCTGCGACCTTGTAGCGGGTGATGACGACGAGGGCGAGCAGGACGACGAGTACGACGATGCCCACCACAGCGGTGAGTACAGGGCTCATGGCGAATCCCCCTTGAGTCGGAACAGACAGAACGAACCAGCGCGCACGGGCGTGACGGCCGGAAGGTGAAGCGGTCGGGCAGACGAGCGGTCAGCGTTCGACAGGCCGGACCACGACGGACGTCGGGGTGAGCAGGGACTCGACCCAGACCTCGGTGCCGCGGGCGACCGGGGCGGAACTCTTCGCCGCGAACTTCAGTGGCTGCCCGGCCAGATACAGCAGCACCTCGCCGTACCCGTCGACGGGAATGGCGGTGACGACGGAGCCGGAACTGCCCACGAGGTCCTCGCCGCGGGGCGCGGCAGAGGCTCCGTCGCGCATCAGGGCCCGGCTGAGTCTCCAGGTCAGCCACCCCGCGCCGGCACCCGCCGCCACGCCGACGCCGGTTGCGGCTCCCGTCCCGACGCCCGTGGTGCCCAGGGTGATTGCGCCGGCGAAACCCAGCATCGACACGAACCCGGCGAGCACCGGCATGGACAGGAAGCCGTCCAGCCCACCGCTCAGCCCGTCGAAGACCCCCTCGAGCAGGCCGTCGAAGACGAGGGACAGCACGAGCAGCACCACACCGGCGATACCGAGGCCGAGAAACCAGCTCATGTGGGCCACCCCATCCCGTACGGCGCGCGGCCGATGACATGACGATGCTTGCACACGTCCGCACGGCAGTTCACTGCCGGAACCCGGATTTCTTCACGTGCTCGTGATGCCGTTCTTCGACCGAGGAGCGGTTGGCATGACGCATGCCCTGATCCCTGTCGCGCCAGGAACGCACCATTCGCGCATCAAAGGAAGAGTCCCCGCGCCGCGAAATCATCGACGCGCTGCGGCGAGCAGCCCCCGGCGTCACACCGGCCACGTACCGCCGGGGGCCGCGCCGGCCTGACGCCGGGGACCAGCCGGTACGAGCGCACGACCGCGACCGCGCCGAGTGCCCTCAAGACCGGAGCCGACCGCTCCGTGAAGGGCCGCGCGGAGGAGGGCTGCCCCGGCCCGTCGACCGCGAGTTCGTGCAGCGCGCTCGTCGCCAGAACGGCCGACAGCACCGCGACCGGCGCACGGCGGCGCCGGAGCAGCGGCAGCACGGTCAGGGGTGGGACCGTACGTCTTCGGGTCGGCGTCGGCAGTGCGGGTCGAGCGGCACGACGAACGGCATGGTGACCGCGGCCTGCACCACCAGGTGAGTCCCCGGCCCGCCGCCCACGGCCGGGGCGGCCCATGCCCCGTATGGGCACTACGGCTTGCGGCCCACCGCGCCGAACTGCGCGACCTCCGCGGCCGGGTCTCCCTCGGCGCGCCAGCGCGCACAGGAGACGATGCCCGGTTCCAGGATCTCGAGCCCGTCGAGGAAACCGGTGAACTCGGCGCGGCTGCGAGCGGTGATCGGCGGGGTCGCGTTCTCGTTCCAGAACGCCATCGCCTCGGCGTTGCCCTCGCCGCCCAGCTCCAGTGTCGGGTGCGTGAGCGCGAGATGGCTGCCGGACGGTATGGCGTCCATGATGCGGCGGACGATCGACGTGGCCTCGTCCGTGTCGAGGACGAAGTTGAGGATGCCGAGCATTATCACCGCGACCGGCCGTGACAGATCGAGCGTCGGCTCGACCGACCGCAGGATGTCGTCGGGGCGGTGGGCGTCCGCGTCTATGTACTCGGTGCGGCCCTCCGGCGTGCTGCTCAGCAGCGCACGGGCGTGTGTCAGCACGATCGGGTCGTTGTCGACGTACACGATCCGTGCGTCGGGGGCGACGCGCTGCGCGACCTCGTGGGTGTTGTCGACGGTCGGCAGCCCGGTGCCGATGTCCAGGAACTGCCGCACCCCCGCCTCACGGGCGAGGAAGGTGACCGCCCGGCCCAGGAACCCCCGGTCCGCACGCGCGACCTGACCGATGCTCGGGTACATCCCGGTCACCTGGTCACCGACCTGGCGGTCGATCAGATAGTTGTCCTTGCCGCCGAGCCAATAGTTCCAGACCCGGGCGTTGTGGGCGATGTCGGTGCGGATCCTGGAGTTGTCGGTCACGCGAAGTGTCCTTTTCCGGCACGGGATTCGAGGAGTACCGAGGCGAGCGTATCGACTCGGTTGGTCGTGATCGAGTCGACCCCGCGGCCCACGAGGCGGCGCATCGTACGGCGTGTGTCGGCGGTCCAGGCGGAGAGCAGCAGACCGTCCGCGTGGACCCGGTCCGCCAGCTCCCGGCTCACCAGACCGAAGCGGTAGTTGAGCCAGCGCGGCCGCAGCGCGCCCAGGAGGGCCGGCCGGGGCGGGGCGAGCGTCGTCCAGGTGAGGGCGATCTCCGCGCCCCGGTCGGCGGCGCGGACCGCGAACATGCCGACCGGGCCGCCCGTGTAGTAGACGCGCTCGTCCGCGCCGCACTCGCGGACCGTGCCGACGATCGCGTGCACCGCCGCGTCGTCGGCGCCTGGCAGATCGAGCATCAGCCGGTGGCCGCCCACCGAGACCAGCGCCTCGCGCAGGGTCGGCACCCCGCCGGACGTCAGCTCGGTCAGCTGTGCATGCGTGAGCCGGGCGAGCGGACGGTCATGGCCCCAGAGCCGCTTGAGCGTCTCGTCGTGCAGCAGCACGGGCACCCCGTCGCGGGTCAGCCGGACGTCGACCTCGACGGCGTCTGCGCCACGGGCGATCGCAGAGTGCAGCGACGGCAGCGTGTTCTCGCGGGCGACGTAAGGGTCGCCGCGGTGCGCTACGAGCGTGACGGTACGCATGGGCTCGGCCTCACTCGGCCGGCCACTGCTCGGTGTACGTGTCGATCTCGGTGGTGATCCGCGCCTTTCCGGCCGCGTCGAGGAACGACGCCTCCACCGCGTTCTTCGCGAGCGCGGCGACGCCCCGCTCGTCCAGCTCAAGCAGCCGGGCGGCGACCGCGTACTCGTTGTTGAGGTCGGTTCCGAACATCGGCGGGTCGTCGCTGTTGACGGTCACCAGCACTCCGGCGGCGACCATCTCCTTGATGGGGTGCTCATCGAGGTTCGCCACGGCCCGGGTGGCGATGTTGGAGGTGGGGCAGACCTCCAGCGGGATGCGGTGCTCGGCCAGGTGTGCCAGCAGCTTCGGGTCCTGCGGGGCGCTGGTGCCGTGGCCGATGCGCTCGGCACGCAGCTCGTTCAGCGCGTCCCAGATGGTCCCCGGCCCCGTGGTCTCACCGGCGTGCGGCACGGACCGCAGCCCCGCGGCGATGGCCCGGTCGAAGTACGGCTTGAACTGCGGCCGCGGTACGCCGATCTCGGGCCCGCCGAGGCCGAACGAGACCAGGCCCTCCGGGCGGAGGTCGACCGCGAGCCGCGCCGTCTCCTCGGCCGCGTCGAGCCCCGCCTCGCCGGGGATGTCGAAGCACCAGCGCAGCACCACGCCGAGCTCGGACTCGGCGGCCTTGCGGGCGTCCTCGATCGCCTCCATGAAGCCCCGCTCGGGGATGCCCCGGCGGGTGGAGCTGAACGGTGTGATGGTCAGCTCGGCGTACCGGATGTTCTGCCGGGCCATGTCGCGGGCGACCTCGAAGGTCAGCAGGCGGACGTCCTCGGGGGTGCGGATGAGGTCGACGACCGAGAGGTAGACCTCGATGAAGTGCGCGAAGTCGGTGAAGGTGAAGTAGTCGGCGAGGGCGTCAGGGTCGGTGGGGACCTGGGAGTCCGGGTGCCGGGCGGCCAGTTCGGACACGATGCGCGGCGACGCCGAACCGACGTGGTGGACGTGCAGCTCGGCCTTGGGAAGCCCCGCGATGAAGGGGTGCAGATCGGTCATCGGTTCCTCCGTGTGCTGAGCCGTCCAGGTCAGGGATCATCGTAGGCGGGGTGGGTGCCGGGCTGCGCGCAGCCCGTAGCATGACGAGTTCACGATGGGGGAGGGCCCATGCCAGAGCAGAGCGAGCAGCCGCCGGGCGGCGGATACCAGCCGAACGACCCGTGGGCCCCGCCGGAGCGCCGGGCTCCCCAGGACCAACAGGACAGGGTGGATCTCGGCAAGACTGCGCCGCAGGCACAGCCGCCCCGCCCCGCCGTCCACGACCAGCCGACGGTGACGTCGATGCCCTCGGCCGGGGTTCCTGGCACCGGACCGGAGGGCGGGGACGCAGGAGCTGTACCGCCACCGCCGATAGCCCCGGGCGGGCCCGCACAGCCCGCCCCCGGCCCCTACGGCTACCCGGCCGGGCCCGGCACCCCGGCAGGCGGCACCCCCGGCTACGGCTATCCGGCCGCGCCGGGCGCGCAGCCCGGTGCGCCCGGTTACGGCTATCCCGGATACCCGGGCTACTCCGGCTCCTGGACCATGGGCACCCAGCCGCAGAACGGCATGGGCACGGCCGCGATGGTGCTCGGCATCCTCGCCGTCTGCCTCTTCTGCATGTACGGCATCCCCAGCCTGATCCTGGGGGCGCTCGCCCTGATCTTCGGCATCATCGGCCGCAAGCGGTACCAGCGGGGCGAGGCGAACAACAAGGGCCAGGCCCTCGCCGGGATCATCCTCGGCTCCGTGGGCATCGCCCTGGGAGCCGCCATCATCGCGTTCTTCGCCTGGATCATCGTGAACGCCGACGAGTGGGAGGAGAACGGCGTCGACGAGGACCCCTGGGCGACGACGCTGGTCGTCGACGCCGCCCCGCGCTGATCACTGCCCGACCGGACGGGAACGTCCGGGCGGCCCCCCGCGCCGCCCGGCCGCCCTGCCCCTCGGTCTCCCCGGCCTCAGCCCTGCTCGGCCCGCAGACGCTCGCGCGCCTCCATCAGCGCGAAGCCCAGCAGATTGAGCCCCCGCCACAGCGCGGGGTCATGGGCCCGCTCGTCGTCCGCCGCGAGGCCGATTCCCCAGATGCGGTCCAGCGGGCTCGCCTCCACCAGGACCCGGTCGCCGGTCGAGAGCAGGAACTCCCGCAGGTCGGCGTGCTGGGCGAACTTGTGCATGTTGCCCTCGGCCACGATGCCGAACCGCTCGCGCTCCCATGTCTCCTCGCTGAAGCCGCGCACGAGACGGCCCGTCTTCTTCGCGAGCGCCGGATTCGCCGCCGCGACCGCTTTGCGTTCCGCCTCCGCGTCGCCGAACAGCCGCGCCTTTCCGGCCATCATCCAGTGCTCTGCGGTCGCGTACTCCACTCCGTCCACGGTGAACGGCGCAGGCCACCACTGACTCAGGCAGCTGGCGCCGATGGTCCCGTCGCGTCGCGGCGCATGACCCCAGAAGTGCAGATACCTGACCCGTCCCCCACCCCTGATCCGCTCGACCAGAGACTCGGCTGTGATGCTGGTGATCCCCATGCACGCGAGTCTGGCATCCGCCACTGACACTCCGTACGGGGATGGTCGCCCGGGCGCGACACATGGTCGACCGAATCCGTCGCGTAACCAAATGGCAACTACGGAATCACTTGTTGGCGAAAGTTCGCTCTGTCAGGATCGGCACTCAATTCGAGCTGGAACAACGGAGAGCGTCATGGGCAACCGCTTCCAGGCACAGGACCGTTTCAAGGACGGCGCACAGTTCGTCGGCGGCCGGTTGAGCCCCGGCACATCGGGCCGGCACCACGCCGTCGTCGATCCCGCGACCGGAGAGCAGGTCCTCGAGTACGAGCTGGCGGGCACCGCCGACGTGGACGCGGCCGTCGCCGCCGCGCGCGAGGCGTTCCCCGGCTGGGCCGGCGCCACCCCCGGCGAGCGGTCCGACGCTCTCCACCGCTTCGCGTCCGTGCTCGCCGAGCAGGCCGAGGACCTCGCCCGGGCCGAGTCGCTCCAGTGCGGAAAGCCGATCAAGCTGACCCGCGAGTTCGACGTGCCCGGCACCGTGGACAACACCGCGTTCTTCGCCGGCGCCGCGCGCCATCTCCAGGGGCAGTCCGCGGGCGAGTACAGCGGCGACCACACCTCGTACGTACGCCGCGAGCCGATCGGCGTCGTCGGCTCCGTCGCGCCCTGGAACTATCCGCTCCAGATGGCGGCCTGGAAGATCCTCCCGGCCATCGCCGCGGGCAACACCATCGTCCTCAAGCCCGCCGAGCTCACCCCGCTGACCTCTCTGATGTTCGCCCAGGCCGCGGCGGAGGCCGGGATCCCCGACGGTGTCGTCAACGTCGTCACCGGCGCAGGCAGGGAGGCGGGCGAGCATCTCGTCGGGCACCCGGACGTCGCCATGACGTCCTTCACCGGCTCGACCGCGGTCGGCAAGCGCGTCGCCGAGATCGCCACCGCCACCGTGAAGCGGCTCCACCTGGAGCTCGGCGGCAAGGCGCCCTTCGTCGTCTTCGACGACGCGGACCTGGAGGCCGCCGTGCAGGGCGCGGTCGCCGGCTCGCTGATCAACAGCGGCCAGGACTGCACCGCCGCGACCCGCGCCTACGTCCAGCGCCCGTTCTACGACGCGTTCGTCGCCGGCGTCGCCGACGTGATGGCGGGCGTACGCCTCGGGGACCCCTTCGACCCGTCCACGGATCTCGGCCCGCTCGTCTCGCACACCCAGCGCGACCGGGTCGCGGGCTTCGTCGACCGGGCCCGCTCGTACGCCACCGTCGTCACCGGCGGCAAGGCGCCCGGCGGGGACCTGGAGAAGGGCGCGTACTACCTGCCGACCCTGATCGCGGGCGCCGCCCAGGACAGCGAGGTCGTCCAGTCCGAGATCTTCGGCCCGGTCCTGGTCGTCCTGCCCTTCGACGCGGACGACGAGGGCATCGCGCTCGCCAACGACACCCCGTACGGTCTCGCCGCCTCCGCCTGGAGCCGTGACGTGTACCGCGCGGGCCGGGCCACCCGCGAGATCAAGGCGGGCTGCGTCTGGGTCAACGACCACATCCCGATCATCAGCGAGATGCCCCACGGCGGATACAAGGCCAGCGGGTTCGGAAAGGACATGTCGGCCTATTCCTTCGAGGAGTACACGCAGGTCAAGCATGTGATGTACGACAACACCGCGGTGATCAGGAAGGACTGGCACCGCACGATCTTCGGGGACCGACCGTAAGGACCTGCGGCTACCGCCGCGCCGCTCGCCGCCCGACCGGCGGCCTCATCCACCCGAAAGGGAACAGCGCATGGAGCACTACCAGTCCGACCGCCTCTCCGCGGCCCAGCTGGCCGCTGTGCAGCGCAGTATGACGAACGGCCGGGGCGCCCTCTCCCGCCGCTCGCTGCTGCGTGCGTCTGGCGTCGGCGCCCTCGCGATCGGCGGTGCCGGGATGCTGAGCGCCTGTGGCATCCCGCCCGCCAAGCGGGAGGGCGACGCAGCGGTCTCGGACGACCATTCGGCCAAGGAGAAGCGCATGGCCTTCTCGAACTGGACCGAGTACATGGACATCAGCGAGGACGAGAAGAGCCGTCCCACCCTGGAGGCGTTCACCAAGCGCACCGGGATCACGGTCAAGTACACCGAGGACATCAACGACAACGTCGAGTTCTTCGGCAAGATCAAGCCGCAGCTCGCGGCCGGCCAGGACACCGGCCGTGACCTGATCTGCGTCACCGACTGGCTGGCCGCGCGGATCATCCGGCTCGGCTGGGCGCAGAAGCTCGACCCGTCGAACCTGCCGCACGCGTTCGCCAATCTGTCCCCGCAGTTCCGCAGCCCCGACTGGGACCCGGGCCGGGCCTACTCGTACCCCTGGACCGGTATCTCCACGGTCATCGCGTACAACTCCAAGGCCACCGGCGGCCGCAAGGTGGACTCCGTCACCCAGCTGCTCGACGACCCCACGCTCAAGGGCCGCGTCGGCTTCCTCACCGAGATGCGCGACTCGGTCGGCATGACCCTGCTCGACATGGGCAAGGACCCCGGGAAGTTCACCGACGCCGACTACGACGCCGCGATCGGCCGGCTCCAGAAGGGCGTCGACAAGAAGCAGATCCGGCGCTTCACCGGCAACGACTACACCTCGGACCTGGACAAGGGCGACCTCGCGGCCTGTCTCGCCTGGGCCGGTGACGTCATCCAGCTCCAGGCCGACAACCCGGACATCAAGTTCACGATCCCGTCGGCCGGTTACATCACCTCCAGCGACAACCTGCTGGTCCCGGCCAAGGCCCGGCACAAGACCAACGCCGAGAAGCTCATCGACTACTACTACGAGCTTCCGGTCGCCGCGCAGCTGGCCGCGTACATCAACTACGTCTGCCCGGTCGACGGTGTGAAGGACGAGCTCGCCAGGATCGACCCCGCCCTGGCCGCGAACACGCTGATCCTCCCGGACAAGGCCATGGCCGCCAAGTCCCACGCCTTCCGCTCGCTCAGCAGCAAGGAAGAGACGGCGTACGAAGAGAAGTTCGCCAAGCTCATCGGCGCCTGACCTCCCCTGCCCATCGACACCACTGGGAACGCGACCCATGACTGATTCGAAGACTTCGAAGACCGAGGGCGGCGATGTCCGGCTCTCCGGGATCAGCAAGACCTACGGTTCCTTCACCGCCGTGCACCCGCTCGACCTGACCGTGCCCCAGGGCTCGTTCTTCGCCCTGCTCGGCGCCTCCGGATGCGGCAAGACCACCACGCTGCGGATGATCGCCGGCCTCGAGGACCCCACCACGGGCACCGTCTTCCTCGGCGACAAGGACGTCACCGCTCTGCCGCCGCACAAGCGCCCGGTCAACACGGTCTTCCAGAGCTATGCGCTCTTCCCGCATCTGAACATCTACGAGAACGTCGCCTTCGGCCTGCGCCGCCGTGGCATCAGGTCGGTCAAGAAGCAGGTCGACGAGATGCTCGAGCTGGTCCAGCTCGGTGACTTCGCGCACCGCAAGCCGCACCAGCTCTCCGGTGGCCAGCAGCAGCGCGTCGCCGTCGCCCGCGCACTCATCAACCACCCGCAGGTCCTCCTCCTCGACGAGCCGCTCGGTGCCCTCGACCTCAAGCTGCGCCGCCAGATGCAGCTGGAGCTCAAGCGCATCCAGACCGAGGTCGGCATCACCTTCGTCCATGTCACCCACGACCAGGAGGAGGCCATGACGATGGCCGACACGGTCGCGGTGATGAACGGCGGCCGGGTCGAGCAGCTGGGCGCGCCCGCCGAGCTCTACGAGAACCCGCAGACGACCTTCGTCGCCAACTTCCTCGGCACCTCCAACCTCATCGAGGCCGAGGTCGCCGAGACCGGCGCCGGCGACATCCTCGTCTCGGCCGCCGACGCCAAGCTGCGGCTGCCCGCCCAGCGCGTCGCCACCCAGCCCCGCAACGGCGGCAAGCTGCTGGTCGGCGTCCGGCCCGAGAAGATATCGCTCGCGCACGCCGACGACGCGGGGGAGATCGCCGACGGCCGCAACCGGATCACCGGAAAGATCGCCGACTCCAGCTTCATCGGCGTCTCCACGCAGTACGTCATCGACAGCCCGGTCTGCCCCGAGCTCGAGGTGTACGTACAGAACATCGAGCGGGACTCCCGCCTCGTGCCCGGTGCCGAGGTCGTGCTGCACTGGAACCCGGAGCACACCTTCGGCCTCGACGCGGCGCAGTCCCTGCTTGCCGGGACAGTGGGCTCCGCCGGTGTCGAGACGGTCGAGGAGAGCGCATGACCGTCACCGAAGCGCCGCCCCCGGTGGCCGCCACCGCCGAACCACCCGTCCACAAGCCCCCGGTCCGCCGCAAGCTCGTCCCGTACTGGCTGCTGCTTCCCGGCATTCTGTGGCTGCTGGTCTTCTTCGTGCTGCCGATGGTCTACCAGGCGTCGACCTCGGTGCAGACCGGCTCGCTCGAGCAGGGCTTCGAGGTCACCTGGCACTTCCAGACCTACTGGGAGGCCTTCCAGGAGTACTACCCGCAGTTCCTGCGCTCGCTGCTGTACGCCGGCACCGCCACGGCGCTGTGTCTGCTGCTCGGCTACCCGCTCGCGTACCTCATCGCGTTCAAGGCGGGCCGCTGGCGCAATCTGCTGCTGATCCTGGTCATCGCGCCGTTCTTCACCAGCTTCCTGATCCGCACACTCGCCTGGAAGACGATCCTCGCGGACGGCGGGCCGGTCGTGGAGACGCTCAACGCCCTGCACCTCCTGGACGTCACCAGCTGGCTCGGCATGACCGAGGGCGACCGGGTGCTCGCCACCCCGCTCGCGGTCGTCTGCGGTCTGACGTACAACTTCCTGCCGTTCATGATCCTGCCGCTCTACACCTCGCTGGAGCGGATCGACACCCGGCTGCACGAGGCGGCGGGCGACCTCTACGCCACGCCCGCCACGACCTTCCGCAAGGTCACCTTCCCGCTCTCCATGCCGGGTGTGGTCTCCGGCACGCTGCTCACCTTCATCCCGGCGAGCGGCGACTACGTCAACGCCGAACTGCTGGGCTCCACGGACACCCGCATGATCGGCAACGTCATCCAGTCGCAGTACCTGCGGATCCTGGACTACCCGACAGCGGCCGCGCTGTCCTTCATCCTGATGGCCGTCGTGCTGATCATGGTCACGGTCTACATCCGCCGCGCCGGAACGGAGGACCTGGTCTGATGCAGTGGCTCCGACGCAATCTCGTCGTCATCGCGGGCCTCGGCACGCTCGCCTATCTGATCGTGCCGAACGTCGTCGTGACGGTGTTCTCCTTCAACAACCCCAACGGGCGGTTCAACTACGCCTGGCAGGAGGTCTCGCTCGACGCCTGGAAGGACCCGTGCGGGGTCGCCGACATGTGCGGCTCGCTGTCGCTGTCCCTCCAGATCGCCGCCTGGTCGACCCTCGGCGCGACCGTGCTCGGCACGATGATCGCCTTCGCGCTGGTCCGCTACCGCTTCCGGGCGCGTGGCACGATCAACTCGCTGATCTTCCTTCCGATGGCGATGCCCGAGATCGTGATGGCCGCCTCGCTGCTGGCGCTGTTCCTCAACATGGGCATCGAGCTGGGCTTCTGGACGATCCTGATCGCCCACGTCATGTTCTGCCTCAGCTTCGTCGTCGCCGCCGTCAAGGCGCGCGTCCTGTCGATGGACCCGCGCCTGGAGGAGGCCGCACGTGATCTCTACGCAGGTCCCGTGCAGACCTTCCTGCGGGTCACCCTGCCGATCGCGGCCCCGGGCATCGCGGCGGGCGCGCTGCTGTCCTTCGCCCTCTCCTTCGACGACTTCATCATCACCAACTTCAACTCGGGCAACACCGTCACCTTCCCCATGTTCGTGTGGGGCTCGGCCCAGCGCGGTACGCCCGTCCAGATCAACGTCATCGGTACGGCCATGTTCGCCATCGCCGTCATCGTCGTCGTCGCCGGCCAGATGATCAGCAACCGGCGGAAGAAGACCGCTGTAGCGAAATAGGTTCCGAAGGAGTGGAAACCATGGCCCCAGCTGCCATGACCTTTGCCTCATCACTCTCCGACGCCCAGCCCGTCCCCTTCTGGCTGGAAGACCCCGGCAAGCCCGACGCCCTGCCCGCCCTCACCGGCGACGAGCGGACCGACCTCCTCGTCGTCGGTGGCGGGTACAGCGGACTGTGGACCGCGCTCCTCGCCAAGGAGCGCGACCCCGAGCGGGATGTCGTCCTGATCGAAGGCCGCGAGGTGGGCTGGGCCGCCTCGGGCCGCAACGGCGGCTTCTGCGCCGCATCGCTCACCCACGGCCTCGGCAACGGGCTCGCCCGCTGGCCCGAGGACATGGTGAAGCTGGAGGATCTCGGCGCGCGGAACCTCGACGCCATCGAGGCCGCCGTCGGCGCCTACGGCATCGACTGCGACTTCGAGCGCTCCGGCGAGATCGACGTGGCCACCGAGCCGTACCAGCTCGAGGAGCTCCACGAGGTGTACGAGGAGGCCGAGCGCCTCGGCTTCGGCGAGGGCCTCGAGCTGCTGGACCGGGACGCCGTACGGGCGGAGGTCGACTCGCCGACCTTTCTCGGCGGACTGTTCGACCGGCGCGGGGTCGCCATGCTGCACCCGGCGAAGCTCGCCTGGGGCCTCAAGCGGGCGTGCCTCGACCTGGGCGTACGGATCTACGAGAACACCCGCGCGCTCGACCTTTCCTCCGCCGGCGCCGGGACGGCCGTCCGCACCTCGTACGGCCGGGTCTTCGCCCGGCGCGTCGCGCTCGGCACGAACGTCTTCCCCTCGCTGGTCAAGCGGGTCCGCCCGTTCACCGTCCCGGTCTACGACTACGCGCTGATGACCGAGCCGCTGTCGCCCGCGCAGCGGGAGTCGATCGGCTGGCAGAACCGTCAGGGGCTCGGGGACAGCGCCAACAAGTTCCACTACTTCCGCATCACCGCCGACCACCGCATCCTGTGGGGCGGCTACGACGCGATCTATCCGTACGGCGGCAAGGTCACCGCAGAGATGGACCAACGGCCCGAGACCTATCTGAAGCTGGCGGAGCAGTTCTTCGTGTGCTTCCCGCAGCTGGAGGGGCTCCGCTTCAGCCATGCCTGGGGCGGCGCGATCGACACCTGCTCGCGTTTCTCCGCCTTCTTCGGAACCGCACACGGCGGGAAGGTCGCGTACGCCGCCGGCTACACCGGTCTCGGCGTCGGCGCCACGCGCTTCGGCGCGGACGTGATGCTCGATCTGCTCGCGGGCGGGCGCACCGAGCGAACCGAGCTGGAGATGGTGCGGTCGAAGCCGATGCCGTTCCCGCCGGAGCCCGTCGCCTGGGCCGGGATCGGCATCACCAAATGGTCGCTGGCCCGCGCGGACGCCAACGGCGGGCGGCGCAATCTGTGGCTGAA
This sequence comes from Streptomyces sp. NPDC002133, assembly GCF_040296405.1. NCBI lineage: Bacteria > Bacillati > Actinomycetota > Actinomycetes > Kitasatosporales > Streptomycetaceae > Streptomyces > Streptomyces sp. NPDC002133. The sequence continues at coordinate 424,138 of NZ_JBEOXF010000002.1, forward strand.
GGTGATGGACCGGCTGGGCCTCGGCTTCGGCAGCTGACCGGCTCACGAACGATTCAATTTGTCGCCGAAACCCGCGTCATAGCCGGCGCCCGCCCCGCTCTCCTCATGTGAACGCGTTGACCGGACACACGTCACATGGAGACGGAGGCTGTGGGTTATGACCGGTTCGGGGGCGAAGACCGCGGTGGAGTGGCTGGTGTCGGCGGCGCCGGACCCCGACGCCTGCCGTCGCGGGTGGAAGCGCAACCCCTTGGGGACCGCACTGCTCCCGGCGGGCAGGCGCTGGGACGTACTGATCCTGCCGGGGGAGCTCGGCTGTCCCACGTTCGACGTACTGAACCGGCTCGTCGACCGGCCGGGTCCGGTCCTCGCGGACTTCGGCGACGCGCGCATGGGCTTCTTCGTGCCGCCGGGCGCATCGGAAGCGCTGGGTCGGTACGGGCGTGCGCACAGCGGGGCGTGGCACCTGGATCGTCGTTCCGTATCGCGGACGGATCGGTGGCGGGTGCGCCGGCCGACACCGCAGGACGGCTCGGGGACGCTCACCGATCCGTTGCTGCTGGAGCTGTCGATGCACGAGGCGGCGGCCGCGATCGCCGGAGACGGCGAGGTGTGAGGGCCGGGGCGCGGTGCCACAGGTCTTGACAACCTGATTGGTCTGGACCATGTTGTGGCGCGCTCCACCTCGAATCCCCCACTCCCGGAGGCAGTTGTGGCCCGCACCAGACCTCTTGCCGTCGTCGTGGCGGCCCTCCTCGCCGCGAGCGGACTCGTCGCCACCGCGCACACCGCACAGGCCGCCGACGCCGAGCTGGTACGCAACGGCGGCTTCGAGTCCGGCCTGGACGGCTGGAGTTGTACGGCCGGCAGCGGCGCCGTCGTCCCGTCCCCCGTGCACAGCGGCAGCAAGGCGCTGCAGGCAACCCCGGCAGGCAGCGACAACGCCAAGTGCTCACAGACCATCACGGTGCAGCCCAACTCCTCTTACACGCTCAGCGGTTGGGTGCGCGGCAGCTATGTGTACCTCGGGGCCACCGGCACCGGCACCACCGACGTCTCGACCTGGACCCAGTCGGCCCCCGACTGGCAGAAACTGACGACGACGTTCAGCACCGGCGCCACGACGACGTCCGTGACGATCCACACGCACGGCTGGTACGGCACCGGCGCCTACCAGGCCGACGACCTGTCCCTCTTCGGCCCGGGCGGCGCCCCCGTCGAGATCCCGGCCGCGCCCACCGGGCTCACCGCCGGTACCCCTACGTCCTCCACCGTGCCGCTCTCCTGGTCGCCCGTCTCCGGGGCGACCGGCTACAACGTCCACCGGAACGGCGCCAAGATCCTCTCGGTGACCGGGACCTCGGCCACCGCGACGGGCCTGGCCGCGTCCACCTCGTACAGTTTCCAGGTCACGGCCGTCAACAGTGCGGGCGAGTCACCGAAGTCCGCGGCCGTCACCGCGACCACGACGTCGGGCGGCGGCCCCGGTCCCGGCCTGCCGGCCCACGCTCTTGTCGGCTATCTCCACGCCAGCTTCGCCAACGGCTCCGGCTACACGCGCATGGCCGACGTGCCCGAATCCTGGGACATCATCAACCTCGCCTTCGGCGAGCCGACCTCGGTGACCTCCGGCGACATCCGCTTCGGCCTGTGCCCGGCGAGCGAGTGCCCGAACGTCGAGTCGGTAGCCGACTTCAAGGCCGCCATCAAGGCCAAGCAGGCCGCGGGCAAGAAGGTCCTGATCTCCATCGGCGGCCAGAACGGGCAGGTCCAACTCTCGACGACGGCCGCCCGCGACACCTTCGTCTCCTCCGTCTCGAAGATCATCGACGACTACGGACTCGACGGCCTCGACATCGACTTCGAGGGCCACTCACTGTCGTTGAACGCGGGCGACACCGACTTCCGCAATCCCACGACCCCGGTGGTCGTCAATCTGATCTCGGCGCTCAAGACGCTCAAGGCCCGATACGGCGACGACTTCGTGCTGACCATGGCACCGGAGACGTTCTTCGTGCAGCTCGGCTACCAGTATTACGGCTCGGGGCCGTTCGGCGGCCAGGACCCGCGCTGCGGGGCGTACCTCCCGGTCATCCACGCCCTGCGCGACGACCTCACCCTGCTCCACGTCCAGCACTACAACTCGGGCCCGATCATGGGGCTCGACGACCAGTACCACACCATGGGGAACGCCGACTTCCACATCTCCATGACCGACATGCTCCTCACCGGCTTCCCGGTCGCCAAGGACCAGTCGAGGTTCTTCCCCGCCCTGCGCCCGGAGCAGGTGGCGATCGGCCTGCCCGCCACGACGACCGCCGGCAACGGCCACACGCCGCCCGCCGAGGTCGTCAAGGCGCTGGACTGCCTGACCAAGGGCACCAACTGCGGCTCCTACCGGACCCATGGGACGTGGCCGGGGCTGCGCGGGCTGATGACCTGGTCGGTCAACTGGGACCGGTTCGGCGGCTGGGAGTTCTCCAGGAACTTCGACTCGTACGCCTGGTGACGGGCCGGCCGGCGACCAGGAGGCCGGTCACGAGCAGCAGGACACCGCACAGGATCCAACTGCCCAGCACGTCCAGGGGCCAGTGGTAGCCGCGCAGGACGAGGCCGATGCCCGTCGCCACCGTGAGCACGACGGCGACGGGCATCAGCCGTCTGCTGACGAGCAGTGCTGCGCCGATGTACGCCACCATCGCCGTCGCCGCGTGTCCCGAGGGGAAGTAGCCGGTCTCCGGGGTGAGCGGGCCCGGCCGGTCCGTCAGCGCCTTCAGCGGGGCGACGAGTGCCGGGACGAGCGCCATCGCGAGGACGGCGGCCAGGGCCTGGGTGCGCCGGTGCCGGTGCAGGGCGTACGCGACCGCCGCGGCGAGCACCGGCAGCGCGACCGGCAAGCTGCCGAGGTCGGCGAGGAATTCGGTGAGTCCGGCAGGGCCTTCGCCCACGACCGCGCGGTCCACGCGCTCGTCCAGGGCGCGCAGTGGACCGCGGGCGACGACCTGCCAGGTGATCAGCGCGAAGAGGGTGGCGCAGAGGGCCGAAGAGATCAGCAAGAGAGCCGGCCGCCCCGGAACAGGGGGGGTGGTTCCGGGGCGGCCGCCGGGATCGGTTTGCCGCGCGCCCCGGGGGGTTTGGGGCGGGCGGCCATCCGATCGGTGAGGAGTTCCGGACCCAGAGGCTCCGGTGGTGTGCGCGAGGGCACGGCCAGGTCGGGGCTGGGGATGCTCCGTCCTGGAGTCGCCCGCAGTCCCCTGCGGGCGGGGTGTTTCTCTCATCTGCGGAAACCGTACGGCAGCAGGAGGGGGACCAACAGCCGGAACGGCATCCCGCCATTGGCCCCCCACACACTCTTCACAGAAACGCGCGATTACTGGGGGTTACTCCCGATATCCGGCGTCAGGCCGCGGCGAAGGCCCCCTCGAGGATGTCCAGACCCTCGTTGAGCAGGTCCTCCCCGATGACCAGCGGCGGCAGGAAGCGGAGCACGTTGCCGTACGTACCGCAGGTCAGGACGAGCAGACCCTCGGCGTGGCAGGCCTTCGCGAGCGCGCCGGCGGCCTCCGGGTTCGGCTCCTTGGTGGCCGGGTCCTTCACCAGCTCGATCGCGACCATGGCGCCGCGGCCGCGGATGTCGCCGATGATCTCGTACTTCTCCTGCATGGCGGAGAGGCGGCCCTTCATGACCTCCTCGATGCGCTTGGCCTTGCCGTTGAGGTCCTGCTCGCGCATGGTCTCGATGGCGCCGAGCGCACCGGCGCAGGCCACCGGGTTTCCGCCGTAGGTGCCGCCCAGGCCGCCCGCGTGCGGGGCGTCCATGATCTCGGCGCGGCCGGTGACGGCGGCGAGCGGCAGACCGCCCGCGATGCCCTTGGCGGTGGTGATCAGGTCCGGGACGATGCCCTCGTCCTCGCAGGCGAACCACTGGCCGGTGCGGCAGAAGCCGGACTGGATCTCGTCGGCGACGAAGACGATGCCATTGTCCTTGGCGAACTGCGCGATCGCCGGGAGGAAGCCCTTGGCCGGCTCGATGAAGCCACCCTCGCCGAGGACCGGCTCGATGATGATCGCGGCGACGTTGTCGGGGCCGATCTGCTTGGAGATCTGGTCGATGGCCTGGGCGGCGGCCTCGGGGCCGCAGTTCTCCGGGCCGGTCGGCCAGCGGTAGCCGTAGGCGACCGGGACGCGGTAGACCTCGGGGGCGAACGGGCCGAAGCCGTGCTTGTACGGCATGTTCTTGGCGGTCAGCGCCATGGTGAGGTTCGTACGGCCGTGGTAGCCGTGGTCGAAGACGACGACGGCCTGGCGCTTGGTGTACGACCGGGCGATCTTGACGGCGTTCTCGACGGCCTCGGCGCCGGAGTTGAACAGCGCGGACTTCTTGGCGTGGTCGCCCGGGGTGAGCTCGGCGAGGGCCTCACAGACCTCCACGTAGCCCTCGTACGGCGTGACCATGAAACAGGTGTGCGTGAAGTCCTGCAGCTGGGCGGACGCGCGGCGCACGACAGCCTCGGCGGAGGCACCCACGGAGGTCACGGCGATGCCGGAGCCGAAGTCGATGAGGCGGTTGCCGTCGACGTCCTCGATGATGCCGCCACCGGCGCGGGTGGTGAACACCGGCAGCACGGAGCCCACGCCGCCCGCGACCGCGGAGAGACGGCGGGCCTGCAGTTCCTGCGACTTGGGGCCGGGGATGGCGGTGACGACGCGGCGCTCCTGCGGGATTGCGGTCATGAGGGCTCCTGGGGTGTCTTTCGGAGTTTTGGACGCACTTCTGCTTTCTTCGCAGGCTAGGTCCGGGCCAGGGGGTCCGGCATGCTCCGTTCGGGAGTGGTGGGGGCGTGTCCTTGTCCGTCGCGGACATAGAGCGACGGCCCCTCGGGACTCCTTCCAGGATCACTCGGGACGGGTGGTCCGGGCGAGGACGATTCGCCGCGATGGTCGAGCTGCTGGAGGGCCACTCCCATCGGGTCCTCGGCTCCGGGACCGGCACGTCACGCTTCGTCACCGGCGCCTACGGCTTCCGGCGGGCCCAGATCAACGCCCTGCTCTCCGCGGCCGGCACCGAGGGCCGGGACGCCCTCGTCGACGTACTGCCGGCACCGCTCGCCCCCGAGGTGTACGACCGGCGCAGGACCCTCGGACTCGCGCCGGAGCAGGTCATTGCCGCGCCGGAGCGGCTCGCCCGCGGCGTACTCGCTGAACTCCCCGCCGCCGGGCACTAGATTGACGGTGGCACAGACGCGGTCCTGGCTGTTCAGGGGGCAGGGTTCATGGACACCGAAGGCACGTACGACGCACGCGGTACGCGGGCGGGCAGCGCCGGGAGCGCGCAGCCGCTCCCGCACTCCGTCCCGCGCCCCGCCGGCCCCCCGCCGGTGCCTCCCGCCGTCCCCCCGGCCCCCTCGCACGCCCCCGCCCCCGCGACGGGCGCGTCAGTCGCCGACTGGCTGCGTACACCCCGGCCCCAGGCCGAGCCCGGCATCTGGCGCCTGGGCCACCGGGCGCGCCCGGAGCAGGAGCCGGAACTCGTCCCCGCCCGGCCGCTGATCAGCGGTGCGGTGATCGCGTTCCTCGCCGGCTGGCTGTTCTGGTCCCTGCTGTGGAACCACTACCTCGAAGGGTGGTGGTTCTTCGTCAAGGACTGGTGGCTGCTGCCCATGCTCTGGCTGGTGCCCGACTCCTGGCAGAACGGGACCAGCGCCCACTTCGAGCTGTTCGTCACGGCGACGTACATCTACAACGGCCTCGTCCTGACCCTGCTCGCGGTGGGTTCGGGGCGGGTCGGCAACTGGAACGAGATCTGGCGCCGGTACGGCGTGCCGCTGTGGCCGCTGTTCGTGCTGCTCCCCGGCGTGTGGCGGGAGATGCCCAGGAGCGTCTGGTGGCTCGAATGGGCCTCGAACCTCTACTACGTGTGCCTCGTGACCGCCGTCGTCGCGGCCCTCGGCAGGGCCGGCACCTGGCCGGTGCTCGCGCGCCGCAAGGACGCGCCCGCCGCCGAGCGGGAGCCGGGGCCGCAGCACGACCCCGCGGACTGGCCCGAGCTGCGGACGGCAGGGCTCGACGAGACGGCCCGTACCCTCGCCGACGCGACGAGGAAGGGCCTGCTCGGCGATGTCGACTACGCCCGGATCCGCCGCGCCTGGCAGGGTGTCCGCACCCGCCCCGAGCGGCTGCCCGCCTTCACCGACGCCGTCCGCGCCGACGGGCCCGCCGCCTGCGCCCACCCCTCGGGCGTACGGGACCTGCCCGTCCGCACCGCCGCCCACGACCTCGCCACCGGTCAGGTGCGGATCGGCACCGCCGCCGACCACCCCCGCAATCCCTATGCCCGGCGCACCACCGGTGTCGCCCTCGAACCCGCGCTGCTCGGGACCTCGCTGCTGGCCGTCGGACCCTCCGGTTCCGGGAAGACCGTGCGGCTCGTACGGCCCGTCGTCGAGGCCATGTGTCTGCAGGCGCTCGCCAACCGGGCCGCCGTCGTCGCCGTCACCGCCCACGGCACCGCGCTCGCGCCCGATGACGCCTTCGACCTCGTCATCGCCCTCGGGCGGCCCGACTCCACGCACGACCTCGATCTCTACGGCGGCGCCGACGACCCGGACGAGGCCGCCCGCATCCTCGCCGAGGCGCTCGTCGGCGACCTGACGGTCGACAGCCGCCGGGCCGCCACCGCGCTCGCCCAGCTCATCGGGCCGTACCGGAGCGTCCACGGCCACTTCCCGGCCGTGCCGGAACTGCGCGAGCTCGTGGGCGGAGCGCCGGGGGCGCTCACCGGGCTGCGCGCCGCGCTGGAGGCGGCGGGCGAGGCGTCCCAGCTGCGCGAACTCGACGCCCGGGCACGGCAGTCGGAGCGCGCGGACGACATCGGCGTGCTGCTCGCCGAGCGGATCGCGTTCCTCGACCGCCCCGCGTTCGCGCAGTTCTTCCGCACGAAGGAGCCCGGCCGGCAGTTCTCGCTGCGAGCCATCGAGCACCCGCTGCGGGTACGGGTCGACCTGCCGGAACGCGGCCACGCCGAGGCTTCCCGGATCATCGCGAGGCTGGTCCTCGCCCAGTTCACGGAAGCGGCGCTCGCCCGTACCGACCGGTCGCTCTTCGCGTGTCTGGTCCTCGACGACGCCACGTACACCGTGACCGCGGACTCCGTGCGGGCCGTGCAGCGGCTGCGTTCGACGAACGCCGGGGTCGTGCTGTCGCTGCGGACGCTGGAGGACGTGCCCGAGGCGCTGCGCGGGCCGCTGCTGGGCGCGGTCGGCTGCCGGATGGCGTTCGCCGGGCTCGGACCCTGGGACGGGGGGCGGTTCGCGGAGACCTGGGGCACCGAGTGGGTGCAGACCCGGGACGTCACCAACCGGCAGATCATCTCGGACGAGCCGCTGACCAAGGCACTGCACTTCATGCGGCGGCTGGTGACCGGGAAGGCCGCCACCGCGGAGGCAGTGACGGTCCGTGAGGTCGAGCGGGAGCGCTGGTCGGCGTCCGACCTGGCGCACTCCGTGCCGGCCGGTCATGCGGTGCTGTCGCTGACGTCGGTGCGCGGCGAGCACGCGCCGCCGCTGCTGGTGGACCTGAGGACCTGAGGACCTGAGGACCTGAGGACGTGTGGACCTGAGGACGTGAGGACGTGAGGACGTGAGGACGTGAGGACGTGAGGACGTGAGGTCGCGAGGCTTCAGGGCCTGGGGGCCGAGCGGACCTGCGCTCACGGCGCGGCCCACAGCCTGACCTGCACCTGACCTGCCCCCGACCCGGCTCGGACCCCGATTGACACCGACGGGACCCGCGAACTCGTACGCCCTGGCAGAATCGAGGTATGCCGTTCATACGGGACGGCGAAAAACTCCCTCTGCCGAAAGCCCGCGGTCCCATGCCGGTCACCCTCGCCTCGCTCGTCCAGCACTCCGCGCTCAAGCTGACCGTGCGCGCTGGGGAGGACCGGCTCGGGACCCCCGTGCGCTGGGCGCACGTCAGCGAACTCGCCGACCCCGTGCCGTACATGGAGGGCGGCGAGCTGCTCCTCGTCACCGCGCTGACGCTGGACGCCGCGGACCCCGAGGCGATGCGCCGCTACGTGCGGCGGCTGGTCGGCGCCGGTGTGGTCGGGCTCGGCTTCGCCGTCGGCGTCAGCTACGACGACGTCCCCGAGGCGCTGCTGAACGCGGCGAAGGAGGAGGACTTCCCGCTCCTCGAAGTGCCGCGCCGCACCCCGTTCCTCGCCATCAGCAAGGCCGTGTCCGCCGCCATGGCCGCCGACCAGTACCGGGCCGTGACCGCGGGCTTCGAAGCCCAGCGCGAGCTCACCCGCGCCGCCCTCGCCGAGGGCCCGGCGGCGCTGCTCGCCAAGCTCGCCTCGCACATCGACGGATGGGCCGCGCTCTACGACGCCTCCGGCGCCGTCGTCGCCGCCGCACCCGACTGGGCCGCCCGGCGCGCCGCCCGGCTCACCGCCGATGTGGAGCGGCTGCGCGAGCGGCCCGCGCCCGCCAGCGCCGTCGTCGGCGGCACGGATGACCGGGTCGAACTGCAGTCGCTGGGCACCGGGCGGCGGGTGCGGGGAGCGCTCGCCGTCGGCACGGGCGCCCCGCTGGGGACGGCGGAGCGGTACGCCGTGCACTCCGCGATCGCGCTGCTGACGCTCACGACGGAACGTTCCCGGTCGCTGCAGCGAGCCGAGCACCGCCTCGGCGCGGCGGTGCTGCGGATGATGCTGTCCGGGCAGCCGGACCACGCCAGGGCGGTCGCGGGGGATCTGTACGGCGAGCTCCTCGACGCGCCCTTCCGGCTGCTCATCGCCGAGCGCGCGGGCGAGCCGGACCCGGCGGCCGAGCACCCCGTGCACGCGCTCGCCGAGTCGCTGGAGTCCGCGGCGTCACGGTCCGGCGAGGCGATGCTGAGCGTTCCCGAGGGCGACGACCGGCTCGTCGTCCTCGCCGTGGACGGGGGCGCCGTCGTCGGCGCCTGCGAGCCGTACACGGAGCGGGAGGCCGAGGAAGCGGGCATCGTCGTCGGGATGTCCGCCCCGACCGGCCCGAGCGCCGCTGCATCGGCCTACAAGCAGGCCGAGCAGGCGCTCACCGTCGCCCGCCGGAGGGGGCGGGCCCTCGTCGAGCACGAGGAGCTCGCCGCCGGCTCGGTATTGCCGCTTCTCGCCGACGACGCCGTGCGGGCCTTCGCCGACGGCATGCTCCGTGCCCTGTACGAACACGACGCGACCGGCCGCGGCGACCTCGTGGCCTCCCTGCGCGCCTGGCTCTCCCGCCACGGCCAGTGGGACGCGGCGGCCGCCGACCTCGGCGTCCACCGCCACACCCTCCGCTACCGCATGCGCCGCGTCGAGGAGATCCTCGGGCGCTCCCTGGACGACCCGGACGTCCGCATGGAGCTCTGGCTGGCCCTGAAGGCGACCGCGGAGCCGGCTGCGGGTCCGGCGACCGACGCCGCGACGGACACGGTGCCCTAGCCCCACGGGGTCCAGAACGAAGTAATTTCCGTTCCCCTGCCCGAAGTCGGGCAGAAATTCTGGAGTTTGCGTGCTGAAGTACTAGGGTCCTGCCTCGTGATCTCCAGTGACGGGGAGGCGCCCGCCGCCCGTCCGCGAGACGAGGACGAGAAGGACCCATGACGCAACCCGCTCCCTGCACCGGCACATCCGCGACCGAAGCAGCCGCCACCACCACCACCGCCGTACCGACCGCCGGCACCGCACCCGGGCGCCGGATATCCGGGGCCATATGGGCCGCCCTCGCCATCGTGTACGTCGTCTGGGGGTCGACGTACCTCGGCATCCGCGTCGTCGTCGAGACGATGCCGCCGTTCCTCTCCGCCGGCGCCCGTTTCATCGCCGCCGGACTGATCCTCGCCGCGATCATCGCCTGGCGGCAGGGGCCATCGGCCCTGAAGGTCACCCGCGCCCAGCTCGCCTCCGCCGCGGTCGTCGGTCTCCTGCTCCTCCTCGGCGGCAACGGACTCGTCGTCCTCGCCGAGACCGCCGTGCCCTCCGGGCTCGCGGCCCTGCTGGTCGCCGTCGTCCCCGCCTGGGTCGTCGTGCTGCGCAGGGCCTCGGGCGAGCGGCCCGGTCTCGGCGCGTACGGCGGCGTCCTGCTCGGGCTCGCGGGCCTCGCCGTGCTGACCCTCCCCGGGCTGAGCGGCGACGTACGCCTCTGGGGCGTCCTCACCGTGATCGCGGCGACCGTCATGTGGTCGGTCGGCTCCTTCTCCTCCGCCCGCATCCCCATGCCCGCCAATCCCTTCGCGGCGAGCGCGTACGAAATGGTCGCGGGCGGCATCGGCTGCCTGCTGGTCGGGCTCGGCCGGGGCGAGCAGCACGGCTTCGTGCTCGGCGAGGTGTCCGGACGCTCCTGGACCGCCCTCGGCTATCTCGTCGTCTTCGGCTCGCTCATCGCGTTCACGGCGTACGCCTGGCTGCTCCACTCCGCGCCGCTCTCGCTGGTCGCCACGTACGCGTACGTCAACCCGATCGTCGCCGTGCTTCTCGGCGCACTGGTCCTGAACGAGCGGCTGACCTGGCCGATTGCCGTCGGCGGCGCCGTCGTGGTGGCCGGGGTGTGCCTGATCGTCAGCACGGAACGCCGCCGCTGACACCCCCTGCGTCGCGCGCACTCGCCAAAGCGGCAGGGCGGCCCCGCCGACCACTCCAACGCGGACAAACCACGACCCGGCCCGGCCGCCCTACCGTGTGAGAAGAGGCAACCCACTACTTCGGAAGGGCCGGACCCCATATGACTTCCACCCACGCCTTCTGGCTCGCCGGCCGCCAGGCCACCGGCGACGCGACCTTCGACGTCACGTCCCCGTGGGACGGCCGGGTCGTCGGCACGGTGTCCGTGCCGACCGACGCCCAGGTCGAGGAGGCCGTGGCCGCCGCGCACGCCGTCGTGGACGAGTTCGCGGCGACCCCCGCCCATGTCCGCGCCGCCGCCCTCGACCACGTGTCCAGGCGTCTGGTCGAGCGCACCGAGGAGATCGCCCAGCTGATCTCCGCCGAGAACGGCAAGCCGATCAAGTGGGCCCGCGGCGAGGTCGGCCGTGCCGTCTCCGTCTTCCGTTTCGCCGCCGAGGAGGCCCGCCGCTTCAACGGCGGCGAGGCCCAGCGCCTCGACACCGATCCCGGCGGCCAGGGCCGTCTCGCCCTCACCCGCCGCTTCCCCAAGGGCGTCGTTCTCGGCATCGCGCCGTTCAACTTCCCGCTGAACCTCTGCGCCCACAAGATCGCCCCGGCCATCGCCGTAGGCGCGCCGATCATCCTGAAGCCGGCCCCCGCCACCCCGCTCTCCGGCCTGATCATCGGCGAGCTGCTGGCCGAGACCGAACTGCCCGCCGGCTCCTGGTCCGTCCTGCCGGTCCTGAACGAGTCCATGCCCGCACTGGTCCAGGACGAGCGCCTGCCGGTGATCTCGTTCACCGGCTCGGACAAGGTCGGCTACGCCATCCAGGCGTCCGTGCCGCACAAGCACTGCACCCTGGAGCTCGGCGGCAACGGCGCGGCCGTCGTCCTCGCCGACTGGTCGTCCGACGAGGACCTGGACTGGGCCGCGACCCGGATCGCGACCTTCTCCAACGGCCAGGGCGGCCAGTCCTGCATCTCCGTCCAGCGAGTCATCGCCGACGCCCCGGTCTACGACCGGCTCGTCCCGAGGATCGTCGCCGCCGTCGAGGCGATGGCCACCGGCGACCCGTCCGACGAGGCGACCGACGTCGGCCCGCTCGTCAGCGAGGACGCCGCCAAGCGGGTCGAGTCCTGGGTCGACGAGGCCGTGAACGCCGGCGCCATCCTCCTCACCGGCGGCAAGCGCGACGGCGCGACCTACGCCCCCACCGTCCTCGCCGACCTGCCGGCCGACACCACCCTCGCCCGCGAGGAGGTCTTCGGTCCGGTCCTCAGCATCCAGCGCGTCGACGGTGCGGACGAGGCCTTCGCCGAGGTCAACAACTCCAGGTTCGGCCTGCAGACCGGCGTCTTCACCCACAACCTGCAGACCGCGTTCCGCGCCCACCGCGCACTCGAGGTCGGCGGCGTGATCGTCGGCGACGTCCCTTCCTACCGCGCCGACCAGATGCCGTACGGCGGCGTCAAGCAGTCCGGTGTGGGCCGCGAGGGCGTCAAGTACGCGATGGACGACTACACGTACGAGCGGGTGCTCGTCCTCACCGGACTGGCCCTGTAGTACGACGCGAGCCGACGGCCGGAGCCCACTGTGCGGGGGCTTCGGCCGTCTTCGTGTCTCTGCGTGCACACGTACACCCAGGTGCGCCGCAGGACTGGTGAGGTGGTCGGTATTCGGGTAGATACGGACGAGTAGCACCGTACGGTAATTCCGTGCGGCCGCCCCCGACGCTGCGGCGAGGTGAGTCCCTCATGTCCGCCCCTTCGAAACCGCAAACCGCGCCCAAGGTCTCCGAGCGGGAAGCCCGTCAGGTTGCCGAGGCCGCCCGCGAGCAGGGCTGGCGCAAGCCCAGCTTTGCCAAGGAACTGTTCCTTGGCCGCTTCCGGCTCGACCTGATCCATCCCCATCCGATGCCGTCCCCCGAAGACGTCCAGCGCGGCGAGCAGTTCCTCGCCAAACTGCGCGACTTCTGCGAGACACAGATCGACAGCGCCCGCATCGAGCGCGAGGCCCGGATCCCGGACGAGGTGATCAGCGGGCTGAAGGAGCTCGGTGCCCTCGGCATGAAGATCGACCCGAAGTACGGCGGGCTCGGGCTCACCCAGGTGTACTACAACAAGGCCCTGGGCCTCGTCGGCTCCGCCAGCCCCGCCGTGGGTGCGCTGCTCTCCGCGCACCAGTCGATCGGCGTGCCGCAGCCGTTGAAGCTCTTCGGCACGCAGGAGCAGAAGGACGCGTTCCTGCCGCGATGTGCCCGTACGGACATCACGGCCTTCCTGCTCACCGAGCCGGACGTGGGCTCCGACCCGGCGCGCCTGGCGACCATGGCCGTGCCGGACGGCGACGACTACGTCCTCGACGGCGTCAAGCTCTGGACCACCAACGGCGTGGTCGCCGATCTGCTCGTCGTCATGGCCCGCGTGCCCAGGTCCGATGGCCACAAGGGCGGCATCACCGCCTTCGTCGTCGAAGCGGCGTCCCCGGGCATCACGGTCGAGAACCGCAACGCCTTCATGGGCCTGCGCGGCATCGAGAACGGCGTGACCCGCTTCCACCAGGTCCGCGTTCCGGCCGCGAACCGTATCGGCCCCGAGGGCGCGGGCCTCAAGATCGCCCTGACCACGCTCAACACCGGGCGGCTGTCGCTGCCCGCGATGTGCGTGGGCGCGGGGAAGTGGTCCCTCAAGATCGCCCGCGAGTGGTCCGCCGTGCGTGAGCAGTGGGGCAAGCCCGTCGCCAGGCACGAGGCCGTCGGCTCGAAGATCTCCTTCATCGCGGCGACCACCTTCGCCATGGAGGCCATGGTCGACCTGTCGTCCCAGATGGCCGACGAGGACCGCAACGACATCCGCATCGAAGCGGCGCTCGCCAAGCTGTACGGATCCGAGATGGCCTGGCTGATCGCCGACGAGCTGATCCAGATCCGCGGCGGCCGCGGCTTCGAGACCGCGGAGTCGCTGGCCGCGCGCGGCGAGCGAGCGGTGCCGGCCGAGCAGATGCTGCGCGACCTGCGCATCAACCGGATCTTCGAGGGTTCGACCGAGATCATGCATCTGCTGATCGCCCGCGAGGCGGTCGACGCGCATCTCGCGGTCGCCGGCGACATCATCGACCCGGACAAGTCCCTCGGCGACAAGGCGAAGGCAGGCGCGCAGGCAACCGCGTTCTACGCCCGCTGGCTGCCGAAGCTGGTGGCCGGGCCGGGGCAACTGCCGGGATCGTACGCCGAGTTCCACCGGGGAGGTCACACCGATCTCGCCACCCACCTGCGGTACGTGGAGCGCTCGGCACGCAAGCTCGCGCGGTCCACGTTCTACGCGATGTCCCGCTGGCAGGGCCGGATGGAGACCAAGCAGGGCTTCCTCGGCCGGGTCGTCGACATCGGCGCCGAACTCTTCGCGATGAGCGCGGCATGCGTACGGGCGGAGCAGATGCGGATCACCGGCGACCACGGCCGCGAGGCGTACCAGCTCGCGGACGCGTTCTGCCGCCAGTCGCGCATCCGCGTCGACGAACTCTTCGGCCGCCTCTGGGCGAACACGGACGATCTCGACCGCAAGGTCGTCAACGGTGTCCTCGCGGGCACGTACACCTGGCTGGAACAGGGCGTCATCGACCCCAGTGGCGATGGCCCCTGGATCGCGGACGCCACACCGGGTCCGGCGACCCGGGGGAACGTCCACCGGCCGATCCGCTGACCCACTCCGGGGGGGGTGCATGCGCCCCCACTCACCCACCCGTTGTGGTCATGCGTTCCGCCAGGGCGGAACCGGCGGGCGCCTCTCATGGAGGGGCGCCCGTACCGGGGTGCTGTGCGGCAGTCGCCCCGCCCTGCGGGACGATGCCCACCACTGAGGCGGCCACTGAGGCGGCGTTCGCGGGGCGGCGCGGACGCCCGCGCCCGGGACGGCGTGTGGAGTCCGGTGAAGGACGCCTGCCCGCACGAGAGGGGGAGCCGTCCCGCCCCCTGGACGTCTGTCCGCAACGCGGGCCCACGGCGGCAGGATGTCGGGCGTGACCGTCATCGACATTCCCGGCTCCAAGTCCGTCACGGCCCGCGCCCTGTTCCTCGCCGCCGCGGCCGAAGGAACGACCACCCTCCTTCGCCCGCTCGTCTCGGACGACACCGAGGGCTTCGCCGAGGGCCTGACCCGGCTCGGGTACCGGGTCGAGCGCGCCCCGGACGCCTGGCGCATCGAGGGCAGGCCCCAGGGCCCCGCCGCCGAGGCGGACGTGTACTGCCGCGACGGCGCCACCACCGCCCGCTTTCTCCCGGCCCTCGCTGCGGCCGGCCACGGCACCTACCGCTTCGACGCCTCCCCTCAGATGCGCCGCCGCCCCCTCGGCCCCCTCACCGAAGCCCTCCGCACCCTCGGTGTGGACCTTCGCCACGAGGAGACCGACGGTCATCACCCCCTCCGCATCGCCGCGCACGGCATCAAGGGTGGCGAACTCACCCTCGACGCGGGCCAGTCGTCCCAGTACCTCACCGCCCTGCTCATGCTCGGCCCGCTCACCGACGAGGGACTGCGCATCACCGTCACCGATCTCGTCTCCGCCCCGTACGTCGAGATCACCCTCGCGATGATGCGCGCCTTCGGCGTCGAAGTGGCCCGTGCGGGAGACACGTTCACCGTTCCGCCCGGCGGTTACCGCGCCACCTCGTACGCAGTCGAACCGGACGCCTCCACCGCGAGCTACTTCTTCGCCGCCGCGGCCATCGGCCCCGGCCGCGAGATCACCGTTCCCGGCCTCGGCGGCGGCGCCCTCCAGGGCGATCTGCGGTTCGTGGACGTGCTCGGGGCCATGGGCGCCGGCGTCCGCCTCACCCCGGACGGCACCACCGTCCGCGGCACCGGCCGGCTCCGCGGACTCACCGTCAGCATGCGCGACATCTCGGACACCATGCCGACCCTCGCCGCCATCGCACCCTTCGCCGAAGGACCGGTCCGCATCAAGGACGTCGGCAACACCCGCGTCAAGGAGTGCGACCGGCTGGAGGCCTGCGCGCTGAACCTCCGCCGCCTCGGCATCACCGTCACCACGGGCCCCGACTGGATCGAGATCCGGCCCGGCACACCCCGCGCGACCGAGATCGCCACCCACGGCGACCACCGCATCGTGATGTCGTTCGCCGTCACCGGACTGCGGGCCCCCGGGATGACGTACGACGACCCCGGATGCGTACGCAAGACCTTCCCCGGATTCCACGAGGCCTTCGCAGCAGTCGTGAGCCTTCTCGATCGCAACTGACTCGCAGTCAATACGCCGTGACACCGGGCGCCCTCATGGACCACAATCGGGCGTCGACCACCATCGGTCGATCGGCATCAACCGAGGAACGGGGCAGGGATGTTCGGGGCGGGGAACCACACGGGACACCGGCTGACGCGGCGCGCGGCCGCCGTCGCGCTCGTCGCAGCCGTGCTCGGCGGCACGGCCGGCTGCGGCGGGGACGAAGGGGAAGGGAAGCCCGACGGCGACAACAAGCCGACGGCGAGCGCCGGAACCGGCTCGGCCGCCCCCGGCGCACTCAGCCGACAGCAGCTCACCGCGCTCGCCTTCACCGACGGCGAGAAGGTGGGCAGGTACACCGCGTCCGAGTTCACCCTCGGTGCCCCGCTCGGTGAGGAGTACACAGCCGACCCCGCCACCTGCCAGCCGCTGGTCAGCCTCGCCAAGGGCGCGACCTCGTACGCCCCTGCGGCCGAGGTGCACCGCAAGGTCGACGTT
Source organism: Streptomyces sp. NPDC002133 (assembly GCF_040296405.1). Lineage (NCBI taxonomy): Bacteria > Bacillati > Actinomycetota > Actinomycetes > Kitasatosporales > Streptomycetaceae > Streptomyces > Streptomyces sp. NPDC002133. The sequence continues at coordinate 440,502 of NZ_JBEOXF010000002.1, forward strand.
CCCGACGAGATGATCGGCACCACCGTCGCCGTACAGCTGCGCAGCTACACCCCCGCGGTCGCCGCCGGTGTCATGAAGGCCCTGGACAAGGCCGGCAAGGAGTGCGCCGCCGGGTTCACCGAGGTACGCGCCATTGCGAAGGCGAAGTATCTGAAGGTGGAGCCGGCCAAGGCCCCGGCCGTCGGCGACGAGGCGAAGGCGTACCGCTTCACGATCCTCGACGTGAAGGGGGAGCTGAAGCTCTACGAGTACCTCACCGTCGTCCGCTCCGGGTCCACCACGCTGTCCTTCCGCGCCGAGATCACCGACACCAAGGACATCGGGGGAGTGCCGGAGGAAGTGATCACGGCGCAGTGGGAGAAATTCTCCGCCGGCAGGCCGAAGGGCGCGTAGGGACACCCCGGACAGGGACGCCCTGTCCGGGCCCACAGCGGATGCGGCAACAATGGGGGGCATGAGCGACAGCCCATCCCCCCTCGCCGACCCGCACATCGCCTTCGATCCGGCCGAAGGCCGCCGGGACATCGTCGTCCTCGGCTCCACCGGGTCCATCGGCACGCAGGCCATCGACCTGGTCCTGCGCAACCCCGACCGCTTCCGCGTCACCGCGCTCTCCGCCGCGGGCGGCAGGGTCGGTCTGCTCGCCGAGCAGGCGCACACACTGCGGGTGAGCACGGTCGCCGTCGCGCGCGAGGACGCCGTGCCCGCGCTCCGCGAGGCCCTGCGGGCGCAGTACGGGACGGGCGAGCCGCTCCCCGAGATCCTCGTCGGCCCCGACGCGGCGGCCGAGATCGCCGCATCCGACTGCCACACCGTGCTCAACGGCATCACCGGATCCATCGGCCTCGCGCCCACCCTCGCCGCCCTCGCGGCGGGCCGCACCCTCGCCCTCGCCAACAAGGAGTCGCTGATCGTCGGCGGCCCGCTGGTCAAGGCACTGGCGAAGCCCGGCCAGATCATCCCCGTCGACTCCGAGCACGCCGCGCTCTTCCAGGCCCTGGCCGCCGGCACCCGCGCCGATGTCCGCAAGCTCGTCGTCACCGCGTCCGGCGGCCCCTTCCGCGGCCGTACGAGGGCGGAGCTCGCCGACGTCACCCCCGAGGACGCCCTCGCGCACCCCACCTGGGCCATGGGCCCGGTGATCACGGTCAACAGCGCGACCCTCGTCAACAAGGGCCTGGAAGTCATCGAGGCACATCTCCTCTACGACATCCCGTTCGACCGCATCGAGGTCGTCGTCCACCCCCAGTCGTACGTTCACTCGATGGTGGAGTTCACGGACGGCTCGACGCTCGCCCAGGCGACCCCGCCGGACATGCGCGGGCCGATCGCCATCGGCATCGGGTGGCCCCAGCGGGTGCCCGACGCCGCCCCGGCCTTCGACTGGTCCAAGGCTGCCACCTGGGAGTTCTTCCCGCTCGACGCCGAGGCCTTCCCCTCCGTCGGGCTCGCCCGGCATGTCGGGGAACTGGGCGGTACGGCGCCTGCGGTGTTCAATGCCGCGAACGAGGAGTGCGTCGACGCGTTTCTCGCGGGACGGCTGCCGTTCAACGGAATCATGGATACGGTCACGGCAGTCGTCGGTGAGCACCAGGGTGCACGGGGAACCTCGCTGACGGTCCCGGACGTCCTGGAAGCGGAGACCTGGGCGCGCGCCCGCGCCCGGGAACTGGCCGGACGGACCGGCCGGGCAGGGCAGGCCCACCAGGCCGGCCAGGCGGAACAGACAGCGAAGGCGACAGCGGAGGCTCGCGCATGACGATTCTGTTGACGGTCCTCGGCATAGTGCTCTTCGCCGTCGGACTGCTCTTCTCCATCGCCTGGCACGAGCTCGGCCATCTCTCCACGGCCAAGCTCTTCGGCATCCGGGTGCCCCAGTACATGGTCGGCTTCGGCCCCACGATCTGGTCGCGGCACAAGGGCGAGACGGAGTACGGAATCAAGGCGATCCCGGCCGGCGGCTACATCCGCATGATCGGGATGTTCCCGCCGGGCGAGGACGGCCGCATCGAGGCCCGCTCCACCTCGCCCTGGCGCGGAATGATCGAGGACGCCCGCTCGGCGGCCTTCGAGGAGCTGAAGCCCGGCGACGAGACCCGGCTCTTCTACACGCGCAAGCCCTGGAAGCGCGTCATCGTGATGTTCGCGGGTCCGTTCATGAACCTGGTGCTCGCCGTCGCGATCTTCCTCGGCGTGCTGATGACGTTCGGCACACCGACGCAGACCACCGAGGTGGCCGGCGTCCAGAAGTGCGTCATCGAGCAGAGCGAGAAGCGCGAGAAGTGCGCGAAGGGTGACCCGGTGGGTCCTGCCCAGGCCGCCGGTCTTCAGGTGGGCGACCGGATCGTCGCCTTCAACGGGGTGCCGGTCAAGGACTGGGCCGACCTGTCCAACCGCATCCGCGCCACCATCGGCCCCGCCACCGTCACCGTCGAACGCGGAGGCGAGGAGAAGGTCCTCCACGCGACGCTCGCCGAGAACGTGGTGGTCGAGAAGGACGCCGACGGGGAGGTCGTGCCCGAAGGCTTCGTCAAGGCCGGCTACCTGGGCTTCGCCGCCAGGACCGAGATCGTGCCGCAGAGCTTCGGCCAGTCGGTGGACCGCATGGGCGACATGATCGAGGCCGGCGCCGAGTCGATCATCTCGCTCCCCGCCAAGGTCCCCGATCTGTGGGACGCGGCCTTCGGCGACGGCGAACGCAAGGACGACTCGCCCGTCGGCGTGGTCGGTGCCGCGCGCATCAGCGGCGAGGTGCTCAACCTGGACGTACCGACCCAGAACATCGTCGCCACGTTCCTGATGCTGCTCGCGGGCTTCAACCTCTCCCTCTTCCTGTTCAACATGCTTCCGCTGCTGCCGCTCGACGGCGGCCACATCGCGGGGGCGCTGTGGGAGTCGGTACGCCGCCATGTCGCCAGGCTGTTCCGCCGACCCGACCCGGGACCGTTCGACGTGGCGAAGCTGATGCCGGTCGCCTATGTGGTGGCGGGGATCTTCATCGCCTTCACCCTGCTCGTCCTTGTCGCCGACATCGTCAACCCGGTGAAAATCTCCTAGCAACGAGCCGTTCGGAGTGGCCGGGCATGCTTGACGCCCGGCCACTCGTTCTTCGGGAGCCACGACGGGCGCGATGTGCTCGGGCAGAGGCCCGTGGCGTAATCTCAGAGCCTGGAGCCCGCCGACATCGGGACCTCGATCCACACCTTGGGGTTGCACAGCAGATGACCGCGATTTCTCTCGGTATCCCGTCCGTTCCGACCAAGCTCGCCGACCGCCGGGTCAGCCGAAAGATCCAGGTCGGCTCGGTCGCCGTCGGCGGAGACGCTCCCGTGTCCGTGCAGTCGATGACGACGACGCGGACCTCCGACATCGGCGCGACACTGCAGCAGATCGCCGAGCTGACGGCGTCCGGCTGCCAGATCGTCCGCGTCGCCTGCCCGACGCAGGACGACGCCGACGCGCTCGCCACGATCGCCAGGAAGTCCCAGATCCCGGTGATCGCGGACATCCACTTCCAGCCGAAGTACGTGTTCGCCGCCATCGACGCGGGCTGTGCGGCGGTCCGGGTCAACCCGGGCAACATCAAGCAGTTCGACGACAAGGTCAAGGAGATCGCGCGGGCCGCCAAGGACGCGGGCACCCCGATCCGTATCGGCGTCAACGCGGGCTCGCTCGACGCCCGGCTGCTGAAGAAGTACGGCAAGGCCACCCCCGAGGCGCTCGTCGAGTCCGCGCTGTGGGAGGCGTCGCTCTTCGAGGAGCACGGGTTCCGCGACATCAAGATCTCGGTCAAGCACAACGACCCGGTCGTCATGGTCAACGCCTACCGCCAGCTGGCCGCCCAGTGCGACTACCCGCTGCACCTCGGCGTCACCGAGGCCGGCCCGGCGTTCCAAGGCACGATCAAGTCCGCCGTCGCCTTCGGCGCGCTGCTGAGCGAGGGCATCGGCGACACGATCCGCGTCTCGCTGTCCGCGCCGCCGGCCGAGGAGGTCAAGGTCGGCATCCAGATCCTGGAGTCGCTGAACCTCCGCCAGCGCCGCCTGGAGATCGTCTCCTGCCCGTCCTGCGGCCGCGCCCAGGTCGACGTCTACAAGCTCGCCGACCAGGTCACCGCGGGCCTGGAGGGCATGGAGGTCCCGCTGCGCGTGGCCGTCATGGGCTGCGTCGTCAACGGTCCGGGCGAGGCCCGTGAGGCCGACCTCGGCGTCGCGTCCGGCAACGGCAAGGGCCAGATCTTCGTCAAGGGCGAGGTCATCAAGACCGTGCCCGAGTCGAAGATCGTCGAGACCCTCATCGAAGAGGCCATGAAGATCGCCGAGCAGATGGAGAAGGACGGGATCGCATCGGGCGAGCCCGAGGTCTCCGTCAGCTGATCCACCGCGCACGCAGAGCACCGCCGGGACCGGGCCCCACCAGGGGCCCGGTCCCCCTTGCGCGTGCGGTGCGACTCGGCATCTCCGGGTACAGTGCGGAGACCAGCGGACCAGGCCCGGAACGGTGCCGAAGGAGTGTGGGAGCGGCCCTCGTGTTGACGCAGACGACCACCCGGGTCCTCGACCCCGGCGACCTCGGCGCAGCGCTCGCCGTCCTCGAGAGCGAGCCCGTCGCCAACGCGTTCGTCACGTCCCGCGTGCAGGTCGCCGGGCTCGACCCCTGGCGCCTCGGCGGTGAGATGTGGGGCTGGTACGAGGACGGGCGGCTCCGCTCGCTCTGCTACTCCGGCGCCAATCTCGTCCCCATCTGCGCACCGCCCGAGGCCGTCCGCGCCTTCGCCGAGCGCGCCCGCAGGACCGGTCGCCGCTGTTCGTCCATCGTCGGCCCAGCCGAGTCCACCGGCCTGCTGTGGCGGCTCCTCGAGCCCAGCTGGGGACCGGCCCGCGAGGTCCGTGCCCACCAGCCCCTGATGGTCACCGAGTCCCTGCCGGCGGACATCGCGCCCGACCCGTACGTCCGCCGCATCGGCAAGAACGAGGTGGATGTGATCATGCCCGCGTGCGTGGCCATGTTCACGGAGGAGGTCGGGGTCTCCCCGCTCGCCGGCGACGGCGGACTGCTCTACCAGGCACGCGTCGCCGAACTGGTCGGCACCGGGCGCGCCTTCGCCCGTATCGACGACGGCAAGGTCGTCTTCAAGGCCGAGATCGGCGCGGCGACCGCGCAGGCCTGCCAGATCCAGGGCGTCTGGGTCGACCCCGAGTTCCGTGGCCGCGGGCTCTCCGAGACCGGCATGGCCGCGGTGCTGCGCTACGCGCTCGCCGATGTGGCACCCGTCGTCAGCCTGTACGTCAACGACTACAACACGGCCGCTCGTGCGGCGTACCGCCGCGTCGGGTTCCGCGAGGTGGGCGCCTTCATGAGCGTGCTGTTCTGACCAGTTCCGGGGCCAAGTAGGGTGCCCGGCATGGAACACGATGTCGTGGTCGGACCCGTCGACCTGGCGGCGCGCGTGGACGACGCGCTCGCCGTGCAGGCCCTCGCCTTCGGGCTCAGCGAGGACGAGATCGCGATCCGCCGCCATATCGTGCTCCGCCACCTGCTCTACCCCGGCGCCTGCGCCCTCGGCGCGACGACCCCCGAGGGCCGGCTCGTCGGCTTCGTCTACGGCATGCCCAACGACCGCACCCACTGGTGGTCCACCGTCGTCGAGCCCTACCTGCGCAGCCGCGGTGCCGACGACTGGCTCGACGACTCCTTCGTCATCACCGAGCTCCACGTCCACCCCGCGTACCAGGGCCGGGGCATCGGCCGCACCCTGATCACCACCATCACGGACGGCGCCCCCCAGCCCCGCTCGATCCTCTCCGCCATCGACGTCGAGAGCCCGGCCCGCGGGCTCTACCGCGTCCTCGGCTACGAGGACCTGGCCCGCCACGTCCTGTTCCCCAGCGCACCGAAGCCGTATGCGGTGATGGGGGCGCCACTGCCGCTGCGACGGAGCTGAGCAGGGGCGCCGCTGCCGCTGCCGCGCCGGAACTGATTTCCGCCTCCGGGACCGCCCGGCTAACCTCCTGCACACCACCCTTTCTTGTACGCAGGAGAAAACCCATGGCAGCCCAGGTCCAGCGCATGTCCCGTCTGATGGTCAAGACATTGCGCGACGACCCGGCGGATGCGGAGACGCTCAGCCACAAGCTCCTGGTCCGCGCCGGATACGTGCGCCGCAACGCCGCCGGGATCTGGAGCTGGCTGCCGCTGGGCATGCGGGTCCTGGAGAACGTCGCCCGTGTCGTGCGCGAGGAGATGGACGCCATCGGCGCACAGGAAGTGCTGCTTCCGGCCCTCCTGCCCAAGGAGCCGTACGAGGCGACCGGGCGCTGGAACGAGTACGGCGCCGAGCTCTTCCGCCTCCAGGACCGCAAGGGCGCGGACTACCTGCTGGGCCCGACCCACGAGGAGATCTTCACCCTGCTCGTCAAGGACCAGTGCACGTCCTACAAGGACCTGCCGGTGATCCTCTACCAGATCCAGACGAAGTACCGCGACGAGGCGCGTCCGCGCTCGGGCATCCTGCGCGGCCGTGAGTTCCAGATGAAGGACTCGTACTCCTTCGACACGACGGACGAGGGCCTGGCCGAGTCGTACCGGCTGCACCGCGAGGCGTACATCAAGATCTTCCAGCGCCTGGGCCTGGAGCACCGCATCGTCTCCGCCGTCTCCGGCGCGATGGGCGGCTCGGCGTCCGAGGAGTTCCTCGCGCCGGCCCCCGCGGGCGAGGACACCTTCGTGTACTGCCCGTCCTGCGACTACGCCGCGAACACCGAGGCCGTGACCTTCAAGGCCGCGTCGCCCGCCGACGCCTCTGCGCACGGTCCCGTCGAGGAGCTCGACACCCCCGACACCCCGACCATCGAGACGCTCGCCGAGCACCTCGGCGTCCCGGCCTCCGCGACGCTGAAGAACCTCCTGGTGAAGGTCGACGGCGAGATCGTCGCGGTCGGTGTCCCCGGGAACCGCGAGGTCGATCTCGGCAAGCTCACCGACCACCTCGCGCCCGCCGTGGTCGAGCTGGTCACCGCGGAGGACTTCGAGGGCCGCCCGGACCTGGTCCGTGGCTACGTCGGCCCGCAGGGCCTGGAGAAGGTCCGCTACATCGCCGACCCCCGCATCGCGCCGGGCACGGCGTGGATCACCGGTGCGAACAAGCCGGACACGCACGCGAAGAACGTCGTCTGCGGCCGTGACTTCCAGGTCGACGACCACCTCGACGTCGTCGTGGTCGAGGACGGCGACCCGTGCCCGTCCTGCGGCACCGGGCTGAAGCTGGACCGCGCGATCGAGATCGGTCACATCTTCCAGCTCGGCCGCAAGTACGCGGACGCCTTCCAGCTCGACGTGCTCGGCCAGAACGGCAAGCCCGTCCGGGTGACCATGGGCTCGTACGGCATCGGCGTCTCGCGCGCGGTCGCGGCCCTGGCCGAGCAGCACGCGGACGAGCAGGGCCTGTGCTGGCCGCGCGAGATCGCCCCGGCGGACGTGCACGTCGTCGCCGCGGGCAAGGCGCTCCAGACCGAGCTGGCGCTCGACGTCGCCGAGCAGCTGGGCGCAGCGGGTGTGCGCGTCCTGGTGGACGACCGGGCGGGCGTCTCCCCGGGCGTCAAGTTCACCGACGCGGAACTCATCGGTGTCCCGCAGATCCTGGTCGCCGGCCGCCGCTCGGCCGAGGGCGTCGTCGAACTGAAGGACCGCCGCACGGGTGCCCGCGAGGAGCTCCCGGTCGCGGAAGCGATCGCCCGCCTCCTGGGCTGACGGGGCGCTGGTCCCGGAGGGGCGTCCCCCTCCGGGCTCGCGGTCTCCGATCCGGCGGGGATGCTTCTGCCGTCCCGGCCCGGTGGGTGGTGTGTGGCCACCCGTCCACCGGGCTGAGCCGCCGGGGCGCCGGCCCCCGAGGGGGACGCGCAGGGGTCGTGTTCTGGACGTCAAGGCGCCGGCAGCTCGCGCGGAGCGCGGTGAGGACCGACAGGTCCAGGACACGAGCCCCGGAGCGGAGCTCGACGGCAACCGATCCGGCACCGGGCGACCCCACACACCCAAGTCCGTCCGGGGGTCCCACACCGCAGGGCGTAGCGGAGATCGAGGAGGGACACCCCGGACGCCGACCGGCCACCGGGCCGCCCCATTCGGGGCGAGGAACCCACAGCCCCGTGGTGCGAGGTCGCCCTGTCCGGGGGTGGCTGTGGGGGCTCGGGGGCGGCAGTCCACGGGCTCGGACGTAGTACGGGAGCCCACAGCCCTGTGGTGCGAGGTCGAGTCCACGGGCTCGGGCACCCCGTACCCGTAGTACCGGAACGCACAGCCCCGTGGTGCGAGATGGCCCTGTCCGGGGGAGTTGCGGGGGCTCGGGGCGGCAGTCCACGGGCTCGGGCACCCCGTACCTGTAGTACCGGAACGCACAGCCCCGTGGTGCGAGATGGCCCTGTCCGGGGGGTTTGCGGTGGGCTCGGGGCGGCAGCCCACGGGCTCAGAGCCAGGCCGCGAACTCCAGCGTCAGCTCAGCCTCCTGGACGCGGCCCGCGGCCATCGCCCGCGCCCCCGACTCCACCGCGCGGAAGATCGTCCAGCCCCGCAGCCGCTCGGGGTCCACGTCCAGCGAGTCCGCGAGACGGTTGACGCGGCGACGGGCCGCCGAGGCGCCCGAGGTCGTCGCGACGAGGTCCTCGACGCGGTCGCGGACCAGCCGGGCCAGGTCGTACGCGCGTTCGCCGACGACCGGCTCCGGCCCGACCGCCAGCCACGGCGCACGGTCACCTCCGAGAACTTTGCTCTGGCGGAAGTTGCCGTGGAGCAGGAGGTCTTCGGGGGAGGCGGCGACCAGCTCCTCCCGCGCCGACGTCGCCGCGGCCACCAGCGCCGCAGGCACCCCCTCCGCCGGCGACGACATCGCGGCGGCCTGCCGGCCCGTACGCGCGGCCACCGACTCGAAGGCGTGGCCCGCAGGCGGCGCGACCCACAGCCGCCGCACCGTCCCCGCCGCTTCCAGCAGCGCTTTGGACTCCGGCAACGACCGCACCGACACCTCCGGATGCAGCCGCTCCAGCACCAGCGCCCCCTCGGACGCGTCCAGCACCCGCACCGCACCGGAGCCGTTCCAGTGCGCCAGAGCGGCATGCTCCGCCTCGGCCGCGGCCGACGGCGGGACGAGCTTCAGCGCCGCCGGTGCACCGTCCTGGCGCCGTACGAGGACGACCAGGCTGCTCCGCCCGCCGGGGACCGCCACCCGTTCGACGTCCAGTCCGTGCCGGGCGACCGCCTCCTCCAGGAGCTTGGGCAGCTGTCCGAGCCAGTCGCTGTCGCCGAGCGCCCGCACCAGACGCAGGGGCGGTTCGAAACCCATACGTGCGTTGTTCCCCTTCACAGCCTTGTCGCCCGCTCGGCGAGCCCCGGAAAGGCTACGCCGCTGCCGCGCCACCGCGCGGCCCGTACCGCCGCCTCGCGCAGCGCCCCCGCGGCGTCCCGCCGCAGCGGCCCCTCGGCGGCGCGGACGAGATCGGAGTAGACGCCCGCGATCCGGTCCTCGAGCACCGCGGCGAGCCGCACCGCCGCTGACGCGTCCGGCACCGCGAACGGCAGCGCGTACGCGGCGACCGCCACGGCGGGCACCCCGCCCAGGTCGCGCACCGTCCGCTCCAGCGCGTCACGCCGGGCCCGGTGAGCCGCGAACGCCTCCGCCGCCTCGGTCCGACGGGCCTGGCCGGCCCGGCCGCCGACGACCCCGTACCCGTACACGGCGGCATGCTCCGCGGCGAGTGCGGCCTGCGCCGCGGCCAGGGTGCTCACGACGGGGCCCCTTTCGTCAGCAGGTAGGTGTGTACGGCACCGGCCGCGGCGACGGACGCCAGCAGCCGCGCGTACTCGGGCGGCGCGTGGACGAGGGCGACGGTGTGCTTGTCGGCGGTGCTGCGTTCGGCCGCGACGAGTTCCCGTACGGCCGTGTCGGCATCGGCCGGTACCGGCTGCGCAGGGGTGGACGCGGACGCGGAGGCGGAAGGGCTCGGGGTGGCGCTCGCGGCAGCCGACGCCCCTGCCTTCGGCTCCGTCGGCGCCAGCGCCTCCACATGTCGCGCCACCTCGTCCCGCAGCGGCGTCAACCGCGCCGCCAGGCCCGGGTGGGCGAGCAGAACCGCGTCGTACCGCGTGAGCAGCGCACGGCTGGCCGCCGTGCTGCGGCGCCGCAGCGTCGTCTCCGCCGAGACGGGTCCCGGTGCCGTGCCCCGCCGCTCGGCGGGCGCCTCCGACGAGCAGCCGGCCAGCGTGGCGGAGGCCGCCATCGCGCTCGCCGCCACCGCTCCCGTCACCATGAGCGCCCGTCTGCGCGTCGTCCCGGTGCGCTCCACGCGTCTCTCCTCGGGCCGGGTACCTGTCTTCGGTGTGATCACCGCAGGCGAGCGTACCTGCGGGTCAGCCCTGCGTGGACGGCAACACCCCCCGGGACCGGATACCCTTTGTGCTGACACACGACGAAACCCACAACAGCACACGCGGCCGAGGAGTCACCCGGATGAGCACCACCCAGAGCGAGAGGCTGCGCGGACTGCTCGAACCGCTCGTCAGCGCCGTGGACCTGGATCTGGAAGAGATCGAGCTGTCCCGGGCCGGCCGCCGCCGCGTGCTGAGAGTCGTCGTGGATTCGGAAGAGGGCGTCGATCTCGACGCGTGCGCCGAGCTGAGCCGTGTCATCTCCGACAAGCTCGACGAGACCGACGCCATGGGCGAGGGCGAGTACCAGCTCGAAGTGACCTCGCCGGGTGCCGAGCGCCCGCTCAAGGAGCCCCGCCACTACGTACGCGCCAAGGGCCGGCTCGCCAGGTTCCAGCTGACCACCCCGGAGGGGGAGCCGGCCGGCGAGCTGGTCGCGCGGATCCTCGACCTGGACGACGACGGCCTCGACCTGGAGGTGCCGGGCGTGAAGGGCCGTAAGCCCACCGTCCGACGGATCGCCTTCGGCGAGATCGTCAAGGCGCGCGTGGAGATCGAGTTCAGCCGTAAGGACAAGAAGGAAGAGGAGGCGTAGCCGTGGACATCGACGTGAAGCTCCTGAGGGGCTTGGCACAGGAGAAGGAGATTGCCTTCGACCTGCTGGTCGACGCGATCGAGTCGGCCCTCCTCATCGCGTACCACCGCACCCCGGACAGCCGCCGTCACGCACGGGTCGAGCTCAACCGTCAGACCGGGCATGTGACCGTGTGGGCGAAGGAGGATCCGTCCGAGCTCGAGGAGGGTCAGGAGCCCCGCGAGTTCGACGACACCCCGCACGACTTCGGCCGCATCGCCGCCTCGACGGCCCGCCAGGTCATCCAGCAGCGGCTGCGGGACGCCGAGAACGACGTGACCTTCGGCGAGTACGCCCGCCGCGAGGGTGATGTCGTCGCCGGTCAGGTCCAGCAGGGCAAGGACCCCAAAAACGTCCTGGTCCGTCTGGACGACAAGCTGGAGGCCATCCTGCCGGTGCAGGAGCAGGTTCCCGGTGAGGACTACACGCACGGCCTGCGCCTGCGGACGTACGTCGTCCGGGTGGCCAAGGGCGTGCGCGGTCCGTCCGTCACCCTGTCGAGGACCCACCCCAATCTGGTGAAGAAGCTCTTCGCCCTGGAGGTCCCCGAGATCGCCGACGGATCGGTCGAGATCGCGGCGATCGCCCGTGAGGCCGGCCACCGCACCAAGATCGCCGTGCGGTCGACGCGCAGCGGGCTCAACGCCAAGGGCGCCTGCATCGGTCCGATGGGCGGACGTGTGCGCAATGTCATGGCCGAGCTGCTGGGCGAGAAGATCGACATCGTCGACTGGTCGGACGACCCGGCCGAGATGGTCGCCAACGCACTCTCCCCGGCCCGGGTCTCGAAGGTCGAGATCGTCGACCTGGGCGCCCGCTCCGCCCGGGTGACGGTGCCCGATTACCAGCTGTCGCTGGCGATCGGCAAGGAAGGGCAGAACGCTCGTCTGGCCGCCCGGCTCACCGGTTGGCGTATCGACATCCGCCCGGACACGGAGCAGGCGCCGGAGCCGGGCCCTGAGCAGGACTGACACTCTTTCGTCGGCATCCCGCCGACGGGCAGGGGGCCGGGCGACGACCCCCGGGCGCCGGGCTGTGCTCGTACGGGGGACGCCCCGCCGACCCCTGGATCCCCGGGAATAGGCCACGGCGGGTACCCGTTCGGACACGGGGAGATCGCCACGGGTTTTGAGCCATCAACTGTTCGATTTTTGCCCCAAAGGGGTGAGGTCGGTGCGGGGAGGTAGACTTGAGCGTGTCTGGCCGGACGCACGTCCGCGCATGCCCTGAGCGAACCTGCGTGGGATGCCGGGAGCGAGCGGCCAAGAGCGATCTGCTGCGCATCGTGGCGGTCGAGGGTGCATGCGTCCCCGATCAGCGCGGTACGCTGCCCGGCCGGGGTGCGTATGTGCACCCCGCCTCGGTCTGTCTCGACCTGGCGGTCCGCCGCCGGGCGTTCCCGAGGGCCTTGAAGGTCCAGGGACCGCTCGATGTCGCGGAAGTTCGCCGGTATGTCGAGCAGGCAGCACCGTAAGAAGAAGTACGGCACGGAAACCGCCGTGCGGTCAGGTACCTCGCGAGTTGGAAGTAGGTCGAGATTGCGATGAGCACTCGATGAGTACGCGATGAGTACGCCCATGAAGTAGCGACGGTCCGGCGGTAACCCGGACCTAAAAGGAGCGAAGTGGCTAAGGTCCGGGTATACGAACTCGCCAAGGAGTTCGGTGTGGAGAGCAAGGTCGTCATGGCCAAGCTCCAAGAACTCGGTGAATTCGTCCGTTCGGCGTCCTCGACGATCGAGGCGCCGGTTGTACGCAAATTGACTGATGCTTTCCAGCAGGGCAGCGGCTCCGGCCGTGCTGCAGGAAAGCCCGCGGCGCCGCGCAAGACGGCGCCCGCGAGGCCCGCCGCGCCCTCCCCGGCGCAGGCGGCGCGTCCCGCTACCCCCAAGCCCGGTGCCCCGGCCCCCAAGCCGGTGGTCGCCGAGGCTTCCAAGAGTGTGCCCACGGCCTCGGCCCCGGCCCCCGGCCCGCGGCCGACCCCGGGTCCCAAGCCCGCGGCCGCCCCGAAGCCGGCCCCGGCCGCTCCGGCCGCGCCCGAGTTCACCGCGCCTCCGTCGGCTCCGGCCGCCGGTCCCCGGCCCGGTGCCACTCCCGGCCCGCGTCCTGCTGCCCGTCCGGGCCAGGGCGAGCGTGGCGGTGCCCGCCCCGGTGCCCCGCGCCCCGGTGGCGAGCGTCAGTCCCCGCGTTCGGGCGGTGCCCGTCCCGCGGGTCCGCGTCCGGGCAACAACCCGTTCACCTCTGGTGGCTCCACCGGCATGGCGCGCCCGCAGGCGCCCCGTCCGGGCGGCGCTCCCCGACCTGCCGGGGGCCACGGTGGCCCCGGTGCCCCGGGTGGTCCGCGTCCGCAGGGCGCCGGTCAGGGCGGTCCCCGTCCGCAGGCCGGTCCCGGCGGGTCCCGTCCGACTCCGGGCGGCATGCCGCGTCCGCAGGCGCCCCGCTCCGCCGGTGGCCCCGCGGGTCCCGGTGGCAACCGTCCGAACCCGGGCATGATGCCGCAGCGTCCCGCTGCGGGCCCGCGTCCCGGCGGCGGCCCCGGTGGCGGTGGCCGCGGTCCCGGTGGCGCCGGTCGTCCCGGCGGTGCCGGTCGTCCCGGCGGTGGCTTCGCGGGTCGTCCCGCGGGTCCCGGCGGCGGCGGTCGTCCCGGTGGTGGCGGTGGCGGCTTCGCCGGTCGTCCCGGTGGCGGTGGCCCCGGTGGCGGCGGTGGCGGCTTCGGTGGCGGCGGTGGCCGTCCCGGCTTCGGCGGACGTCCGGGTGGTCCCGGCGGCCGTGGTGGCACGCAGGGCGCCTTCGGTCGTCCCGGCGGTCCGGCCCGTCGTGGCCGCAAGTCGAAGCGGCAGAGGCGCCAGGAGTACGAGGCCATGCAGGCCCCGTCGGTCGGCGGCGTGATGCTGCCTCGCGGCAACGGCGAGGCCGTTCGCCTGTCGCGCGGTGCGTCCCTCACCGACTTCGCGGAGAAGATCAACGCCAACCCGGCGTCGCTCGTCGCCGTGATGTTGAACCTCGGCGAGATGGTCACGGCCACGCAGTCCGTGTCCGACGCGACGCTGCAGCTCCTCGCCGACGAGATGAACTACACCGTTCAGATCGTCAGCCCCGAGGAGGAGGACCGCGAGCTGCTCGAGTCCTTCGACATCGAGTTCGGTGAGGACGAGGGCGGCGAGGAACTCCTGGTCGCGCGTCCGCCGGTGGTGACCGTCATGGGTCACGTCGACCACGGCAAGACCCGACTGCTGGACGCGATCCGCAAGACGAACGTCGTCGCGGGCGAGGCCGGCGGTATCACGCAGCACATCGGTGCGTACCAGGTCTCCACCGAGGTCAACGACGAAGAGCGTCGCATCACCTTCATCGACACCCCGGGTCACGAGGCATTCACCGCCATGCGTGCCCGTGGTGCCAAGTCGACCGACATCGCGATCCTCGTGGTGGCGGCCAACGACGGTGTGATGCCCCAGACGATCGAGGCGCTGAACCACGCCAAGGCGGCCGACGTGCCGATCGTGGTCGCGGTCAACAAGATCGACGTCGAGGGTGCGGACCCGACGAAGGTGCGCGGTCAGCTGACCGAGTTCGGCCTGGTGGCCGAGGAGTACGGCGGCGACACCATGTTCGTCGACATCTCCGCCAAGCAGGGTCTGAACATCGACAAGCTGCTGGAGGCCGTGGTCCTGACGGCGGACGCCGCCCTGGACCTCCGTGCCAACCCGGAGCAGGACGCGCAGGGCATCGCGATCGAGTCCCACCTCGACCGCGGCCGCGGTGCCGTCTCGACCGTCCTGGTCCAGCGAGGCACGCTCCGCATCGGTGACACGATGGTCGTCGGCGACGCGTACGGCCGAGTCCGCGCGATGCTCGACGACAAGGGCAACAACGTCGATGAGGCGACTCCGTCGACTCCCGTCCTGGTCCTGGGTCTCACCAACGTCCCGGGCGCCGGCGACAACTTCCTGGTTGTCGACGAGGACCGTACGGCCCGCCAGATCGCCGAGAAGCGTGCCGCCCGTGAGCGCAACGCCGCGTTCGCCAAGCGCACCCGCCGGGTGTCCCTCGAGGACCTCGACAAGGTGCTCAAGGCGGGCGAGATCCAGCAGCTCAACCTCATCATCAAGGGCGACGCGTCCGGTTCGGTGGAGGCTCTCGAGTCCTCGCTGCTCCAGCTCGACGTCGGCGAAGAGGTCGACATCCGGGTGCTGCACCGCGGTGTCGGTGCGGTCACCGAGTCGGACATCGACCTGGCGACCGGCTCCGACGCCATCGTGATCGGCTTCAACGTGCGCGCCGCCGGGCGTGCCACGCAGATGGCCGAGCGCGAGGGTGTGGACGTCCGCTACTACTCGGTCATCTACCAGGCGATCGAGGAGATCGAGGCGGCCCTCAAGGGCATGCTCAAGCCGGAGTACGAAGAGGTCGAGCTCGGTACGGCGGAGATCCGCGAGGTCTTCCGCTCGTCCAAGCTGGGCAACATCGCGGGTGTCCTCATCCGCTCCGGCGAGGTCAAGCGGAACACCAAGGCCCGCCTCATCCGCGACGGCAAGGTCATCGCGGAGAACCTCAACATCGAGGGTCTGCGACGCTTCAAGGACGACGTCACCGAGATCCGCGAAGGCTTCGAGGGTGGTATCAACCTCGGAAACTTCAACGACATCAAGGTCGACGACGTCATCGCGACGTACGAGATGCGCGAGAAGCCGCGCGGCTGACGCACGCGGTGTTCGGGGCCGGTCGACGGGACGTAATCCCGTCGATCGGCCCCGGCCGTTGCGTGTACGGTTCTTGATGTCCCTGCCAAGAGCGGGCAGGACATACCCAAACCCGTACCGGCGGGACATCCGGACATACATGTTTGTGGGGACGCTGTCCTTCGATCTGCTCCTCGGCGACGTCCACTCGCTGAAGGAGAAACGCTC
Organism: Streptomyces sp. NPDC002133; assembly: GCF_040296405.1. NCBI lineage: Bacteria > Bacillati > Actinomycetota > Actinomycetes > Kitasatosporales > Streptomycetaceae > Streptomyces > Streptomyces sp. NPDC002133. Next base: position 456,461 of record NZ_JBEOXF010000002.1, read on the forward strand.
CGTAGTCCGCCCGATCGTGGCCGAGCTCCAGCGCAAGTACGCGGTGGCGGTGGCCGAGGTGGGCGGGCAGAACCTTCACCGCAGGGTCGAGATCGGCCTCGCGGCGGTGTCCGGGGATCCGGGACACCTCACAGACGTACTGGACCGGTGCGAGCGCCTTGTCGCCGGCCGACCCGAAGTGGAGCTGCTGTCCGTTCGACGGCGGCTGCACAGCGACGACGATTAGCAGACTGCATTTCCCGGGGGACAACCCCGGACCCCGGCAATAAAGAGGAGAAGGACCGGTGGCCGACAACGCGCGGGCCCGCAAGCTGGCCGATCGCATCCAGGTCGTGGTCGCGGAGACCCTGGACCGGCGAATCAAGGATCCGCGGCTGGGCTTCGTCACGATCACGGACGCCCGTGTCACCGGCGACCTGCGGGAGGCCACGGTCTTCTACACGGTCTACGGGGACGACGAGGAGCGTGCCGCGTCCGCCGCGGCGCTGGAGTCCGCCAAGGGCGTCCTCCGCTCCGAGGTCGGCCGGCAGACCGGGGTCCGCTTCACGCCGACCCTGAGCTTCGTCCCGGACGCCCTCCCCGACAACGCGCGCACGATCGACGATCTGCTCGACAAGGCGCGCGCCAAGGACGCGGAGGTCCGTGAGGCCTCCACGGGCAAGACGTACGCCGGCGAAGCCGATCCGTACCGCAAGCCGGAGGACGAGGACGAGGACGGGGACGCAGCCTCCGAATGACACAGCACAACAGGACGCCGGACGGACTTGTCATCGTCGACAAGCCGTCCGGCTTCACTTCGCACGACGTCGTCGCCAAGATGCGCGGTATCGCCAGGACGCGCCGCGTCGGTCACGCCGGCACCCTCGACCCGATGGCCACGGGTGTCCTGGTCCTCGGTGTCGAGAAGGCCACCAAGCTCCTCGGCCACCTCGCGCTGACCGAGAAGGAGTACCTCGGTACGATCCGGCTCGGCCAGAACACGGTCACGGACGACGCCGAGGGCGAGATCACCTCGTCCACCGACGCCAGCGGGGTCGGCCGCGACGCCGTCTACGCGGGCGTCGCCGAGCTGACCGGCGACATCATGCAGGTCCCGTCCAAGGTCAGCGCCATCAAGATCGACGGCAAGCGGTCGTACGCGCGCGTGCGCGGCGGCGAGGACTTCGAGATCCCCGCCCGGCCGGTGACCGTCTCGTCCTTCCAGGTGTACGACATCCGCGAGGCCGTGGCGGACGACGGCACCCCCGTCGTCGACCTCGTCGTCTCGGTCGTCTGCTCCTCGGGCACGTACATCCGTGCCCTCGCCCGAGACCTGGGCGCCGGGCTCGGCGTCGGCGGTCATCTGACCGCGCTGCGCCGCACTCGTGTGGGCCCGTACAAGCTCGATGTCGCGAGGACGCTGGACCAGCTCCAGGAGGAACTGACGGTCATGCCGATCGGTGAGGCCGCCGCGGCGGCGTTCCCGCGCTGGAACGTCGACGAGAAGCGGGCCCGGCTGCTGACCAACGGCGTACGGCTCGACATGCCGGCGTACGGGGCAGAGGGACCGGTGGCGGTCTTCGGGCCGGACGACCGGTTCCTGGCCCTCGTGGAACAGCACAAGGGCAAGGCGAAGAGCCTCGCGATCTTCGCCTGAGCTTCGCCCGGCGGCTTCGCCTGACGCGCGTGCCGAGCCCGCTCTCTCCGGGGACTACCGGGGCTCCAGTGCCTCCACCGTGGAGCGGGCACGGCCGCTGCCCGCTCCACGATCCCCCTCCGAAGGGGTCTGTCCAAGGCGCCGCACGGATTCACCCCGGAGGGCGGGCGCTCGGAGTGACCGGGGGAGCACCGGGGGGCGCGTTCGCTGCGCACGACCGTCGGCGCGGGTGCGCGACGGGGCCGAGGACCGGACAGCGAGGTGCCGAGTCCAACCGACGGCGGCAGGCATGGCAGTCTTAGACCTGCGCAATCGGTAATCACGTACACAGGTTCGGTTCGGGTTCGGACCGGCTTCGGGCGAGGAGCGGTCACAGTGCAACGCTGGCGTGGCTTGGAGGACATTCCCCAGGACTGGGGGCGCAGCGTCGTCACCATCGGTTCCTACGACGGTGTGCACCGGGGCCACCAGTTGATCATCGGGCGGGCCGTGGAGCGTGCACGTGAGTTCGGCGTGCCATCGGTCGTGGTGACCTTCGACCCGCACCCGAGCGAGGTCGTCCGCCCCGGCAGCCATCCGCCGCTGCTCGCCCCGCACCACCGGCGCGCCGAGCTGATGGCGGAGCTCGGCGTGGACGCGCTGCTGATCCTCCCCTTCACCTCGGAGTTCTCCAAGCTCTCGCCGGCGGACTTCATCGTGAAGGTACTCGTCGACAAGCTCCACGCGCGCGCCGTGATCGAGGGCCCGAACTTCCGCTTCGGCCACAAGGCGGCGGGGAACGTCGACTTCCTGACCGAGCTGGGACGTACGTACGACTACGAGGTCGAGGTCGTCGACCTGTACGTGCGCGGCGAAGCGGGCGGCGGCGAGCCCTTCTCGTCGACGCTGACCCGCCGACTCGTCGCCGAGGGCGACGTCGAAGGCGCCGCCGAGATCCTCGGCCGCCCCCACCGCGTCGAGGGCGTCGTCGTCCGCGGCGCCCAGCGCGGCCGCGAGCTGGGCTACCCGACGGCGAACGTCGAGACGCTCCCGCACACCGCGATCCCCGCGGACGGTGTGTACGCCGGCTGGCTCACGGCCGATGGCGAGCGCATGCCCGCGGCCATCTCGGTCGGCACGAACCCGCAGTTCGACGGCACTGAGCGCACGGTCGAGGCGTACGCGATCGACCGCGTCGGCCTCGACCTGTACGGGCTCCACGTGGCCGTGGACTTCCTCGCCTACGTCCGCGGCATGGAGAAGTTCCAGTCCATCGAGGCGCTGCTGGACGCGATTGCGGCGGACGTGAAGCGGGCGCGCGAACTCACGGCGGCGTACGACGCGTAGCGCCCCCGGACCTCCGCGGCTGCTCGGCGCTGCGGCTGGGCGGGGTGCCCCCGGACGGGGCGGCCCGGTGGCCGGTCGGCGTCCGGGGTGTCCCTCCTCGAGCTCCCCCTGCGCCCTGCGGTGTGGGGACCCACGGACGGACCTGGGTGTGTGGGGTCGCGCCGTGTCGGATCGGTTGCCGTCGAGGTCCGCTCCGGGGCTCGTGTCCTGGACTGTCGGTCCTCACCGCGCTCCACGCGAGCTGCGGTCGCCTTGACGTCCAGAACACGACTCCTACGCGTCCCCCTCGGGGCCGGCCCCGGTGGCTGAGCCCGGTGAGCGGCCGTCCCGCCGGCGGCCTGTGGGCGGTCGTTTCCTCCCAGGCCTGAAGGGCCATGGAGGGGGGTCGGCACACACCACCCACCGGGCTGCGGACGGAACGCGGCCCGGGGCGACTCAGCGTGCTGCCGCCCAGTGACAGGCCACCGCGCTCGTGCCCGTGCCCGGAAGGACCGGGAGGTCCTCCGTACGGCAGCGGGGAGCCACGCCCGCGGCGTCCGCCTCGCCCGAGGCGAGGACGTGGCAGCGGGCGTGGAAGCGGCAGCCGGAGGGGATGCGGGAGGGGTCCGGGGGTTCCCCGGTGAGGACCACCGGCGGCTCGGCCGACTCGGGGAGCACCGACAGCAGCGCCTGCGTGTACGGGTGCTGCGGGTTCGTCAGGACCGACTCCACCGTGCCCGTCTCCACGATCCGGCCCAGGTACATCACGGCGACCCGGTCCGCGATGTTCCAGGCCAGGCCCAGATCGTGGGTCACCACCAGCGCCGAGAGGCCCAGCTCGTCCCGCAGCCTCAGCAGCAGGGCCAGGATCTCGCCCCGTACGGACGCGTCCAGCGAGGCCACCGGTTCGTCGGCGACGATCAGTTCGGGCTCCAGGACCAGCGCGCCCGCGATGACGACGCGCTGTCGCTGGCCGCCGGACAGTTCGTGCGGATAGCGCAGGAAGAAGCGCTCAGGCGGCCGGAGTCCCGCGCGGGAGAGAGCCTCGGCGACGGCCGCCCGCTCGTCCCCGTCGTACCCGTGGATCCGCAGCCCCTCCGCCACCGCGTCGTACACCGTGTGCCGTGGGTTGAGCGAGCCGCTGGGGTCCTGCAGCACGAGCTGGACCCGCTTGCGGTAGGCCTTCAGCGCGCGCGACCCGTACGACAGCGGCGCACCGCCGAACGTCACCCGGCCCGCCGTCGGCTCGACCAGCCCGAGCAGCGTCCGCGCGAGCGACGTCTTGCCGCAGCCGGACTCGCCGACGAGCGCGACGATCTCGCCGGCGCCGATGTCCAGATCGACCCCGTCCACGGCGCGCGCGGCCGCCGAGCCCCGGCGGCCGGGGAACACCACCTGCAGGCCGGCCGCCGACATCAGGGGGGCTGTGGTCATGGAGGACTCCTCGACGTTCGTCATGCCTGCACCCCTGCCCCGACGTGCACGCACGCCGCCCGCCGTCCAGCCCCCGCCTCGCGCAGCTGCTGGTCGTCCTCGGCACACACCTCCAGTGCCACCGGGCAGCGGGGATGGAACGCGCAGCCGCCCGGCAGTGACGCCGGGTCCGGCGGGTCACCCGGCAGCCCCTGGGGTGCCCGACGCGACGCCGGGTCGCCGATCCGCGGGAACGCCGCCGACAGGGCCCGCCCGTACGGGTGCTGCGCCGCGTCGTACACCTCCCGCGCCGGGCCCTCCTCCACGACCCGCCCCGCGTACATCACCGCGAGCCGGTCGCACGTGTCCGCGAGCACCGCCAGATCGTGGCTGATCATCAGCAGGCTGATGTCCTCCGAGGCCACCAGCTGCTCGATGAGCCGCAGGATCTGCGCCTGGATCATCACATCGAGCGCGGTGGTCGGCTCGTCGGCGACGATCAGCCGCGGGCCGCAGGCGAGCGCCATGGCGATCATCACGCGCTGTCGCTGGCCACCGGACAGCTCGTGCGGATATGCCTCCGCGCGCGCGGCCGGCAGCCCGACATGCTCCAGCAGTTCGCCCACGCGCCTTCGTGCCGCGCCCGGAGTCGCCTGCCGGTGGACGAGCAGGGGCTCGGCGATCTGATCGCCGATCCGCTGCACAGCATTGAGCGAGTGCATGGCGCCCTGGAACACGATCGACGCGCCGGCCCACCGCACGGCCCGCAGCCGGCCCCACTTCATGGCCAGGACGTCCTCGCCGTCCAGCAGGATCTCCCCGGTCAGCCGGGCCGACGCGGGCAGCAGCCGCAGCAGCGCCAGCGCCAGCGTGGACTTCCCGCACCCAGACTCCCCGGCGAGGCCGAGCTTCTGCCCCGCCTCCACGGCCAGGTCGACGCCTCGTACGGCGGGCACGGCTGCCGCCCCCGTCCCGTACGTGACCTTCAGGTCCTTGATCTCGAGGAGACTCAACGCCCCACCCCCAGCTTCGGGTTGAGCACGGATTCGACGGCCCGTCCGCACAGCGTGAACGCCAGCGCGACCAGTGCGACCGCGATTCCGGGCGGGGCCAGGTACCACCAGTGGCCCGAGGACACGGCCCCGGCCTCCCGCGCGTCCTGGAGCATGCCGCCCCACGAAACGACTGTCGGGTCGCCGAGCCCGAGGAACGCGAGCGTCGCCTCGGTCAGGATCGCGCTGGAGATGCCGAGAGTCGTCTGGGCGAGCACCAGCGGCATCACGTTCGGCAGCACATGGCGGGCCATGACGTGCCCGTGCCCGCCGCCGAGCGCCTTCGCGCGTTCGATGTACGGGCGGGACTCGACCGCGATCGTCTGCGCGCGGACGAGCCGTGCCGTCGTCGGCCAGGACGTGACTCCGATCGCCAGGATCACCGTCCACACGCTGCGCGACATCACCGTCGCCAGGACGATCGCCAGCACGAGCGTCGGCATCACCAGGAACCAGTCGGTGATGCGCATGACGACCGTCGAGAACCAGCCGCCGTAGTGCCCCGCAAAGATGCCGACCAGGGTGCCGATGGCCACCGACAGGGCCGCGGCGAGCAGTCCCACGGTGAGCGAGATCCGCGCCCCCCAGACCAGCAGCCCGAGCAGCGAGCGCCCGAACTGGTCGGTCCCGAGCGGGAACGCGGAGCTCGGCGACTCCAGTGCCGTGCCGGGGGCGTCGGTGACGCTCTGGACGTCGCTGCCGACCAGCAGCGGCGCGGTCAGCGCGATCAGGGCGAGGAGCGCGAGCCCGGCGAGCCCGGCGACACCCGCCCGGTGCGTACGGTACTGGCGCCAGAAGCGGGCCACCGAACCACGGCGGCGCTCCCATACGAGTGCGCTGGTCATCGGCCCACCCTCGGGTCGAGCAGGGGATACAGCAGATCGGCGAGCAGATTCATCACGATCATCGCTCCCGCGAACACCACGAACAGCCCCTGGACGAGCGGCAGATCGGGGACGCTCAGCGCCTGGTAGAACAGGCCGCCGAGGCCCGGCCAGGAGAACACCGTCTCGACGAGGATCGAACCGGCCGCCACATGCCCCAGGTTGATGAACACCATGGTCACGGTCGGGAGCAGGGCATTGGGCACGGCATGCCGGCGGCGTACGTCGTCGTCCCGAAGCCCCTTCGCCCGTGCCGTCGTCAGATAGTCGCTGCCCATCTCGTCGAGCAGCGAGGAGCGCATCACGAGCAGCGTCTGCGCATACCCCACCGCGACCAGAGTGAGCACCGGCAGCACCATGTGGTGCGCCACGTCGAACACGTAGGCGATGCCCGTCTCGCTGCCGGACTCCATACCGCCGGTCGGGAACATCCCCGGCACCGGGCCGACGCCCACCGAGAACACGATGATCAGCAGCAGTCCGAGCCAGAAGGACGGCACCGACCACAGGGTCAGCGCCACGCCCGTGTTGAGCTTGTCGCCGAGCCCGCCGTGCCGCCAGGCGGAGCGCGTACCGAGCCACAGGCCGAGCGCCGAGTAGATCACCACGGCGACACCGGTCAGCAGCAGTGTCGCGGGAACCTTCTGCGCGATGAGCTCACCGACGGGGGCGCGGAACTGGTACGACGTCCCGAGATCGCCGGTCAGCGCATGCGCGCAGTAGTCCGTGAACTGCTGCCACAGCGGCAGGTCGAGACCGAACTGGCGGCGCAGGGTCGCCAGTTGTTCGGCGCTGGTCGGCATGCCGTGGGTCATGGCCTTGACCGGGTCGCCCGGGATGATCCTGAAGAGGAAGAAGCTGGTGACGAGGACGGCCACCAGCGACACGGCCGCGCCGCCCAGCTTGCCCGCCACGTACCTCATATAGGCGATTCGGGTGCCGCCGCGCGCGGCGCGGGCCTCGGGGGATCCGGGGGCCCGCGCCACGGCGGCGGTCGTGGTGGTGGTGCTTGCGGTGCTGCTCATGGACTATTCACGGTCTTCCGCGCTGGCCCGGCGACGCCGGCTGACGAAGAGGCCCAGCGCGGCGGCGAGAACGACGATCGCACCGATACCGATCCCCACGGCGACGGCGGAGGAGCCGCTGTCGGACGATCCGCTGTCACCGGCGGGCTCGGCGGACCACCAGCTCCAGTAGCCGTCCTGGCCGTAGATGTTGCCGGCGGCCTCCGGCATGGTCTTGATGGACTTGATCTGGTCCGTACGGTACGCCTCCACGGCGTTCGGATACGCCATGACATTCATGTACCCGGTGTCGTACAGCCGGGATTCCATCTGCTTGACCAGTTCGGCGCGCTTGGCAGCGTCGTACTCCACGGCCTGCTTCGCATACAGCTCGTCGAACGTCTTGTCGCAGATGAAGTTGTCCGTGGCGCCGGTGTCCTTGGGCGTGGCGGGCAGCGCGGCGCAGGTGTGGATGGACAGGACGAAGTCCGGGTCGGGGTTGACGGACCAGCCGTCGAACGCCAGGTCGTAGTCGCCCGCGACCCAGGGGTCGGAGACGTTGTCGAGGCAGTCGACCTTCAGCCCGATGCCGAGCTCGCCCCACCACTCCTGGAGGTACTTGCCGATCGCCTTGTCGTTCGGGTCGGTGGCGTGGCAGAGGATCCGGAAGTCCAGCGGCTTGCCGTCCTTGCCCGCACGCTTTCCGCTGCCGTTCTTCTTGTATCCGGCCTGGTCGAGCAGTGCCGCGGCCTTCGCGGGGTCGTATCCGATCTTCTGCTCCGGGGTCGGCTTCCAGAAGTACGAGCCGAAGCGCGGCGGGATGTATCCCTCGCCCTCCACGGCATGGCCCTGGAAGACCTTGTCGATGATCGTCTTGCGGTCGACGGCGTGGAAGAGTGCCTTGCGGACGGCCGGATCGAGGAGGGCCCGGTGTCCGGTGCCGAACTTCTTGCCGTCCTTCGACTGCGCGCCCGGGTTGGTGGCGAGGGCGAAGAAGCGGCGCCCTGGCGCGTCATTGACCTTGATGTTCTTCGCCGACTTGAGCGAGGCGGCCTGAGCCGGGGTGAGTCCGGAGACGAAGGACACCTCGCCCTTCTGCAGCGCGGCGACCGCCGCGTCACCGTCCTTGTAGTACTTGAAGACCAGCTCGTCGAACTTCGGCGCCCCGCGCCAGAAGTCCTTGTTCGGCTTGAGCTTGACGTACTGGTCGACCTTGAAGTCGGTGAGGATGTACGGCCCGTTGCCGACGACGGGGAACTGCTTGTCGTTGTTGAACTTCGAGAAGTCGTCGACCTTCTCCCAGACGTGCTTCGGCACGATCGGGACGTCGAGGGCCGTCATCGTGGCCTGCGGCTGCTTCAGCTCTATGACCAGGGTTTCGGGGTCCGGGGCGGTGACCGTCTTGAAGTTGGCCGTGAAGCTGCCGTTGGCGGTGGCGGCGTTCTCGTCGGTCATCATCTTGTTGAACGTCCAGGCGGCGTCCTCGGCCGTGGCCTGCTTGCCGTCGGACCACTTGGAGTCCTTGCGGATGGTGTACGTCCACGTCAGCTTGTCCGGCGACGACTTCCACTCGGTGGCGAAGCCGGGGACCGTGCTCGCGTCCTTGGCGTCGTAGTTCGTGAGGTAGTCGTACATCAGCCGGTGAAGGCTGGTGGAGAGAAGCCGCTGCGCGAGGAACGGGCTCAGGGAGTCCACGCTCTGCGAGACGGCGACGGTGAGGACGTTCTTGCCGCCGTCCTTGGCGTCGTCGTCCGCCTGCGCCTGCTGGGGGGCGACCACCAGTACGGAGGCGGCGACCCCGGAGGCGAGGAGCAGTCGGATGAACGGGTGTTGCCGTGCGTTTCGTGATGGAGCGTTAGTGACCATGAGACGTTGACCTCGCGTCGTTGCTCGCTCGGAGAAGGCACGTGGATCTTGGGGCGCCCACTGGTGAAGCGAAGGTCTATCAGCGCGGTCTAGACGTGTCAACGATGCCCTTGGCGAAGCGTCAAACCCCTTGTGGGCTGCGGGAATGCGGAGGGGCCCGCACCGTGGATCACGGGGCGGGCCCTCATTGGTCTATACCCTTGCTGCCCTACTGCTGAGGGGCTGGCGGCGCCTGTGGAGGCTGCTGCGGGGGCTGCTGGTGGGGATGTCCGGCGGGCGGGACGGGACCCTGCAGACCGGGCTGCCCCGGCTGGCCGGGCTGCGGCTGACCCGGATCGCCGGGCTGCGGCGGGGGAGGACCGGCCGGGCTCGCCGCCGACTGGGCATGGGAGGGCAGCGACTGCTGCCAGGCCTGCTGCATGCCCGGCTGCGGCGGGTAGGGCTGCTGGCCGCCGTACGGCTGCTGTCCGCCGTAGGGCGGCTGTCCGCCGTAGGGCGGCTGCTGGGGGTTCGGGGCGTACGGCTGCCCCGGCATGGGCTGGCCGGGCATGGGCTGGCCGGGCATGGGCTGGCCCGGCATCGGCGGTGCCAAGTGCGGCGGTTGGTGGCCGTGGCCCACCGACGTCCACAAGCCCTGTGCCTGCTGTGCCCTCACGAAGTCCTCGGCGACCATCGCCGACAGGTTGAAGTACGCCTCGCGGGTCTTCGGGCGCATCATGTCCAGGTCGACCTCGGCGCCCGCGGACAGATGCTCGTCGAACGGCACGACCACGACGCCGCGGCAGCGCGTCTCGAAGTGCTGCACGATGTCCTCGACCTTGATCATCTTGCCGGTCTCCCGGACACCCGAGATCACGGTGATCGAGCGCTGCACCAGCTCCGCGTACCCGTGCGCCGAGAGCCAGTCGAGCGTGGTGCTCGCGCTGCTCGCGCCGTCGACGGACGGGGTGGAGATGATGATCAGCTGGTCGGCGAGGTCCAGCACCCCGCGCATCGCGCTGTAGAGCAGACCGGTGCCGGAGTCGGTGAGGATGATCGGGTACTGCTTGCCCAGCACGTCGATCGCACGCCGGTAGTCCTCGTCGTTGAACGTCGTGGAGACGGCCGGGTCCACGTCGTTGGCGATGATCTCCAGACCGGAGGGCGCCTGCGACGTGAAGCGACGGATGTCCATGTACGAGTTCAGATACGGGATCGCCTGGACCAGGTCGCGGATGGTGGCCCCGGTCTCCCGGCGCACACGGCGGCCGAGCGTGCCGGCGTCCGGGTTGGCGTCGATCGCCAGGATCTTGTCCTGCCGCTCGGTGGCGAGGGTCGCGCCGAGCGCGGTGGTCGTCGTGGTCTTGCCGACACCGCCCTTGAGGCTGATGACCGCGATCCGGTAGCAGGAAAGCACCGGGGTGCGGATGAGGTCGAGCTTGCGCTGCCTCTCCTGCTCCTCCTTCTTTCCGCCGATCTTGAAGCGGGCGGCCGCACCGGAGGGGTTACGGCTCGACCTGGCCTTCTGCTTGTTGTTGCGCAGAAGACGGTCGGAGGACAGCTCGACGGCCGCGGTGTATCCGAGCGGGGCGCCCGGTACGGAACGCTCGCGCTGGTCGTGCGTCATCGGGGTCGGCCACGCGGCCCCGGTGCGCGGGTCGACCGGAGCGGCGGGCGGCTGCGGCTGAGCCTGAGGCTGTCCGGAGGCCTGTCCCTGGCCATGCTGAACCGGGAACTGCGGCGCGTGGGCGGGCGCGGCAGGCGGCAGCGGCGCGGGAGCCCCGGGCTGTCCGGGTTGCGGGAAGCCGTACCCGCCCTGCTGTGCGGGCAGGTTGGGGGTTGCGGGGGCGCCGGGGCCGGGCTGTCCGGGCTGGGGGAAGCCGTACCCATGGTGCTGTGCGGGCGGGTGCGGCGCCGTCGGTGCGGGCTGTCCCGGCTGTCCGGGTTGCGGGAAGCCGTACCCGCCCTGCTGTGCGGGCAGGTTGGGGGTTGCCGGGGCCGCGGGACCGGGCTGGACGGGCTGGGGGAAGCCGTACCCACCTTGCTGCGGTGCCGCGTTGGGCGCGGGAGGGGTGGGGGCCGGCCCCGGCTGTCCGGGTTGCGGGAAGCCGTACCCGCCCTGCTGTGCGGGCAGGTTGGGGGTTGCCGGGGCCGCGGGACCGGGCTGGACGGGCTGGGGGAAGCCGTACCCACCTTGCTGCGGTGCCGCGTTGGGCGCGGGAGGGGTGGGGGCCGGCCCCGGCTGTCCGGGTTGCGGGAAGCCGTACCCACCTTGCTGTGCGGGCAGGTTGGGGCTTGCCTGGGCCGCGGGACCGGGCTGTCCGGGTTGCGGGAAGCCGTACCCATGTTGCTGTGCGGGCAGGTTGGGGGTTGCGCCGTGCTGAGGACCGGCGTCGGCCGCCGGAGCCGGCAGGGCCGGCCTGTCCGCCGGCCCAGTCGCCGGTACGGGCCACTGCGGCGCGGCCGCCGGGGCGGCCGGCTGGAACGCCGGGGGCAGCGGCGGCAGGCCGGTGCCCTGCGCCACCGGCGGGGGAGCCCAGGGCTGGGCCGCGGCCGGGGCGGGCGGGGTGTCCTGCGGAACGGAGTCCGACGGCATATCGGCGGGCGCGTCCGTCGGGACGGAGTCGGCCGGTTCGACGGCGGCGTCCTCAGTCGTGTCCCGTACTGCGTCCTCGGGGGAGGACTCCGCCTCGCCGTCTCCGTCGCCGTCCTGGGTGTCGATCGCGTCCTCGGGCGCAACGTCCTGCCCGCCGTCCGTGACGTCCGCGCCGTGCACGGCATCCACCGGGTCCACCGGGTCCGTGGCCCCGGCGTCGCCGGTCTCGGCAGACGGTGCGTCGGCATCCGCGGCCGGGACGTCGTCCTCGACCGGTGCCTCGCCCGGTGTCTCCCCCGCCGCCTCGGCGGGCGCCTCGGCAGCGGCTTCGCGCTCCGCGATCTCGCGCTTCAGCGCGGCGGGGGAGAAGCGCATTGTTGCCCCGCTCTCCAGGTCCCCGCCGCCGAACGGCTGCGACTCATAGGGCCCCGGGTCCGCGGACGCGACGACCGGAGCAACCGGGGCGACGGGAGCAGCCGGGGCGACGGGAGGTACCGGAGCCGGAGCAACGGGAACCGGCGCGGCAGGCGCAGGAGCAGGAGGCGCAGACGCCCAGTTGGGCTCGAAGCCGCTTCCCGCGGGCAGCCCGGGCACGGCTATCGGTGCTCCGGACGGCGGCGCAGGCGTCGCTCCCTGGCCACCGGTGTCCCCCGACGCATTCTGCGTGTACCAGGCCGGCGGCGTGTAGTCGATGGTGAACTCACCCGTCATCTCTGCGGGCTCCGCGTCGGACTGATCGTCGACGGGCGTGTTCCAGCCCTCGCGGATCTCGTCCCGATCGCCGTTCACTTTGCCTCCTGTGGTCGAGCACCCTTGTGCCGTCGTGGGTGGGGGCGACCGTCACCGTCGGTCCGACCCGCCCGGCTCTCCCCCGTGTGACGCGACGCACCTGCCCGCAGGTCCTCGTCGCGCCCACTCCCAGCCTAATCGTCAACACTGTCAGTACGGCAGAGCGGACCGATCGCCGCCGACTGTCCCGTGCGTCACGTCCTGCCCTCAAGTGGCCGCGTAGTGACCCCAATGCGGCTAAACATGAAGGTCGAACCGGTCAAATCCGCACGGACCCGGGTCAGTCCATCCGGCGTGCGGCGCCCAGGAGCCCGGTCTCGGCGTCCGTCGCCTGCGTCATGACGAACTGACGATCACGCGCCGTACACCACAACGTCACACCATCGGCAAGAGTGGAGAGCGCCTCCGTCTCGCCCCGCGGCAGACTCATGATGCGGCCGATCTGGGCGGCCTCGTCCGGAGACACCCGCTGGATGCCGATCAGGGCCGACTTCTCCATCAGCCTCGGTGCCACCGGGCTGAGATACGGCAGCAGCGTCACCACCGACTGCCAGGGGCCCGACACCACCCGTCCGCGCGGCGGCCGCATTCCGCAGTCGCGCACGACCACGACGGGGCTGCCCGCGGACGGACCCTGCGGCGGCACCCGGCCCACGTCGTGCAGGGTGATGCAGGGCTGTCCGCCGCCGGCCGCCTGGGCGAGGCTCGCCCAGGCCGGGGCCCGGCCCGTCTCGACGGTGATCCGTGCACCCGTCGCGGCCGCGCGCAGCGCCATGACCTGTGCCGTCCACAGCCCGCCGATCAGGGTGACCTCGTACGGCGTCGGCCGGTTGATGCCGAGCACCGCGGGGCGGCCCTCGGCGTCCACACCGATCACCACGCCGTCGTCGCCGACCGGCAGGGCCAGCGCGTCCAGTTGCTCCAGAGCGACGGCGTGCCGGTCGCGGCGCGGCCCGATGAGCCCGAAGCCGATCCTCGGCCTGCCGCCGCGTCCGGTGGGCTGGGCACCGCGCCCGCTCCGTACGGACGGCCCGGCAGGCGACACCGAGGACGACGGCTGCACCGCGGGGAACGCCACCCCGGCAGCCGGTGTCCCGGAAGGCCGCGGCACAGAGCCAGGCGGTACAGAAGTCGGCACGGACATCAGCGTGCACCCCCCAGGGGCAGCGAGGCCAGCAGTCCCGGCAGCTGCTCACGGTCCAGCCGGACCAGTCCGGTCTTCACCCCGCGCGCCGCACGCTCCAGTTCATGACGGGCGCTCACCAGCTCCTCGTCGCTCCGTCCGGTGATCCGCACATGCCCGGTCACCGTCACCTCCTGCCGGTCGCCGCGCCCCAGCGTCAGGCTGAAGGTCGTGGCGAGGGCGGGCAGCGACGTGAGCAGCGCGACGAGCTGAGGCATCGACGCGCCTCCCGGGGCGCCGCCTCCGCGCAGCTGCGGCCATCGCCCGACCCAGTACGTCGTGTGCCTGCGGTCGTCGCAGCGCCAGGTCCGCGACGTCTCCTCGGTGCGCCGCCCCGGCACATCGGCCCGGCTCGCCTGCGCTGTCGCCATCGGGTTGGCGCAGGTGGAGGTCGCGACGGCCCCGATGAGCTCCTGCTCGGTCAGCACGGTCGCGCCGAACCCGGCCCCGACCAGCCGGCTCGCCAGCTGGTCGGCCGCACGCACCACGCACTTCTGGGCACCCGCGAGTCCACCGCCGCGCGCCTCGACCGCCTCGGGGCAGAGCTCGGGGTCGAGCTTGAGCGCGATCCAGGTGATACGGAGAGCAGGCGCACCCGTCTGCGCCTGCAGCGGCGCGTAGTTGCGTGCGGCCACCGACTGCTGCGGCAGATGCGGTGCCGGGGCGGGCTGGGTGTGCTGCACGACCTGCGCCGACTCCAGCCGTATCCCGTCGACGTCGAGCACGTCCCGTACGAGACGCACGGGCAGCGGCTGTGCGCCGCGGTCCGGGCGCAGTGCCGTCGCGTCCGACTCGACCTGCAGGACAGCCGTCAGGAACGTGCCGTCACCGATCATTCCGACCGGGCGCCGGTCGCGGTCGCTGTACGAATAGGTGTGCAGCGCCGGGTCGCACTCGACGACGGGCGCGAGCCCGGGCTCGGTGTCCGGCGGCAGGACCAGCGAGGCGGCTCTGCGCGTCCGTGCGCGCAGGGCCATCACCGTCGAGAGCCACTCGGGCAGCGAGCGCCGGTGCCTGCGGAGCACGGCCAGCAGCACCAGCAGCGCGGCCACCACGCCGGCCGGCACGAGCAGCAGCGGCTCGGTCACCCAGGCGACGAGGAGCAGCGCGGCCGCGCACTCGATCAGTACGAGCTGTTGCAATCGGAACGAACCGAACTGCCCGGCACGGGCCTTGAGGCGCGGCGCGGCCGTGCCCCGATCCCCTGCCGACGATGCGGCGGACCGTGATCGCCGGGGCGTACCGGGGGCCGGAGCGGAGGGGGACACGGTGGACGGCGCGGCCGCGGCCGCCCGCGTGCGCGTCGCGGAAGCCATGATGGAGAAACCCCCAATTCGTCCCGATCACCCTGGCCTGCCAGGGCATTGGCGGCGGCATCACCCTACCCGCCCCGCAAGCCCCCTCGATCAACAGGCATAGTAGGGGGCCGGTCCGGCAACCGGGTTCCGGGGAGCGCTCGCTCCCGGCCCGCGGTGAGGACCGTGGCTTTTCGACCAATGGGGACTCATGGCATCACGGCGGGATGAGCTCAACGCGTACACCTTTGCGAAGAAGCGCACGGTGGCCGCATTCCTCCAACCCTCACCCACGGGTACGGAGGAGGGGGCGCCGCGCCCGTTGCGCGCCGTCGTCCCGAGCCTCGTCGTCGGCGCACTCATCGTGGCCGGCTTCGGTGCCTTCGGCATGTTCAAGCCCAAGGCGCCCAAGGGCTGGGACAAGCCGGGCGCCAAGGTGATCGTCGGCAAGGAGTCCACGACCCGTTACGTGGTGCTCTCCACCGGCAAGAAGAAGCTGCTGCACCCCGTGCTCAACCTTGCCTCCGCCCGTCTCCTGCTCAACCCGCAGGAGTTCGCGGTCATCCAGGTCAGCGATGACGTACTCGACGCCGGCAACCCTCCGCGCGGGCCGATCCTCGGCATTCCGTACGCCCCCGACCGCCTGCCCGACGACGCGGAGGCGGCCAAGCCCAAGCGCTGGGCCGTCTGCGAACAGCCGGGCGGCGGAAAGGGCGCCAGCGTGCAGAAGGCGACGTTCGTCCTCGCCGAGCGCGATCTGCCCAGGACCGACGGCGAGCAGCGGCTCACCGGCGGGCAGGTGCTCTACGTCAAGGGCCAGAACGGCGACCGCTATCTCGTTGACGCGGGTGGCACCAAGTACCTGGTGCGCGGCGAGGATTCGGACGCCGCCGTCCTCACTCGCGCCCTCGTCGGCAGCCGGGAGCCCCAGGCGGTCACCGACGACTGGCTGGCCACGCTCCACGACGGCAGCCCTGTCGAGTTCCCCGAGATCCCCGGAGCGGCCGGCACGAGCGCGGGTGTCGGCGGCGGCCTCACCGAGACCGAGGACCGCGTCGGAATGGTCCTCCAGGCGCAGACGGGCTCCGGCCCGCAGCACTACGTCGTGCTGCCAGGGAAGGTCCGGCCGGTCTCGGACTTCACGGCCTGGCTGCTCATCAACTCCCCGCAGACCGCCTCCCTCGACATGGACGGCAAGGCGACGACCGTGGACGCGGCCTCGTTCGAGCCCGAGTCCGAGGCCTTCGGCGCGGAGCTGCGCTGGCCGTCGAAGCGGTCCGAGCAGGTCAACTCCGCGGGCGGGGCCGACGCGCGGGACACGGTCTGCAGCGTCCTGCGCAAGGTCGACGACAAGGGACGCACGACCCTGTCCACCTGGGCCGGCACCAAATACCCGGCCGACATCACCGCGGGCGGCACCAGTACGTACGTCACTCCGGGCAGCGGCCTGCTCTACACCCAGGTCCAGGGCAGACAGACCAGCCCCGACGGCTCGCTGTTCCTCGTGACGGACACCGGTCTGCGGTACGCGGTCCAGTCGAACGGCGACAGTGACGCCGCCCGCTCCGACATCGGCACCGGCGGCCGGAAGAAGCAGCAGGACGGCCGGCCCGAGCCCAGCCAGGCACAGATCCGCCTCGGTTACGAGCAGGTCGTCCCCACGCTCGTACCGATCACCTGGTCGGAGTTCCTGTCCAAGGGCCCGCGCCTGGACACCAACAGCGCGCGCCGGCCGCAGGGTTCGTGAGGGATGCGCCAGTGACGTACCGTACGGCCGCTCTGCCGGCCGCCGCCCTCACCGTCCTGATGGCCGTGGCCCCGGCCGCGCACGCGGCGGAACCCCCCGCGCGACCCGGCCCGGGCGCTGCCGTCGGCCTCGACGGCAGCGGCGAGTGCACGTTCCCGATGAAGAAGCAGATCGCGAGCATTCCGTGGTCGCTCCAGCGGGTGCTCCTCGACGAACTGTGGCAGGACACCAAGGGCAAGGGCGTCCGTGTCGCCGTCATCGACACCGGAGTCGACGACGTCAACCCACAGCTCAGGCCGGCCGTCGACGCCTCGGCCGGCAGGGACTTCCTCAAGCCCGGCAAGGACGACCGGGACAGCAACCGGGGAAAGACCGACGGCACGGTCGACGAGGTCGGCCACGGCACCAAGGTCGCGGGAATCATCGCCGCCCGCCACCGCAAGGGCACCGGCTTCGTCGGGCTCGCCCCCGAGGCCACGATCATCCCGATCCGCCAGAACGACGAGAAGAACAGCGGCAAGTCCAACACGATGGCGGACGCGATCGACCACGCCATCGCCGAGAAGGCCGACGTCATCAACATCTCGCAGGACACGACGCAGGCGCTGGGCCCGCAGTCGGACCTCGGCCTGGCGGTCGCACGCGCGATCGCGCAGGACATCGTCGTCGTCGCCTCCGCCGGGAACGACGGCATGGACGGAAAGCTGAAGAACACCTACCCGGCCGCCTTCGACGGCGTACTCGCCGTCGCCTCGTCCGACCGCAACAACGAACGTGCCGCCTTCTCGCAGGCCGGTGAGTTCGTGGGGGTCGCGGCGCCCGGTGTCGACATCGTCTCCACCGTCCCCGGCGGCGGCCAGTGCGTCGACAACGGCACGAGCTTCTCCGCCCCGTACGTCGCCGGGGTCGCGGCCCTGCTGCGCGCCAAGTACCCGAAGTGGAAGGCGCACCAGGTCGTCGCCCAGATCGAGCAGACGGCAGAGCGCGCCGTCAACGGCCGTGACAACTTCATCGGCTGGGGCGTCGTCGACCCCGTACGCGCACTGGACGGCGACGCGGGCCCGCCGGAGGCCCCGGCCCCGGACCCGGGTCCGCCGAAGCCGCCGGCCCCCGAACCGGCTCATCTCGCGCTCTCGGAGACCCCGCAGGAGCGCGACGAGCGGTACGCGACGTACGCGCTCGGCATCGGCGGGGTGCTGGTCGCGGTGGTCGCGGGCAGCGCGACGGTGGTGCGGGACAGCCGCCGCAGGCGGGGCCGATGAGCCAAGTCTCCCTACGGGGCTTTGCAGTTGGAACTGTCATATCGAGTGACTAGAGTGAACGAACGGGATCACGCGAGTGACCTGGCACGGGGGCGGCATCAAGGGCTTCCCGTCAGCTGCACACGGAGAAGAAGGGGCACGAGGTGTCGAAAGACCTGAACGTAACCACTAGTGAGCTTGTCTCCCTTGCGGGGAAGGTCCAGACGCTCCAGAGCGAGATCAACGCCCGCATCACCTCGCTCAACGGCGTGGTCGACCGCATCCAGGCGGGCTGGCAGGGCGCGGCCATGAAGGCGTACGACGCGACGCAGGCGAATCTGAACCGGCGTCTGCGGGGTGTGCAGCAGGACCTGGAGAACCTCGAGAACCTCATCAAGATGAGTGCCGACGGGTTCGACGAGGAGGAGCAGCGCCGTATCCGCTCCTTCACCGCCGCCGAGGGCGGCAACGGTGGACAGAGCGCCATCCTGAGCATCTGACGCCTCGCGCCTCGCCTGAACTTCGTCACCAAGGAGCAAAGCAATGACCACTGCCGTCAATTACGACACAGTGACCCAGGCGGCCAGCGACGTCCGCGCCACCTCCACGTACCTCAACGAGCAGCTCGAGACCCTCCTCCGGCACGTCAACCAGGTCGCGCAGACCTGGGACGGTCAGACCAAGGAGGCCTACGGGGCCATCCAGAAGCAGCTCGCCACCGACCTCGCCGGCATGAACCAGGAGCTGGCCACCATCGCCCGTCTGCTGGACGAGTCCGTCATCGGTTACCAGGACACGGACCGCGGCAACGCCGCCCGCTTCCGCATGATGCACTGACGAGCCGCGTTCGCTGGCAAGCGAAGGGGGATGCCGGCCGGCACCCCCCTTCGCGTACGACGACACCTACGTCAGATCGAACTCCCCGTCGCGCGCCCCCAGGACGAACGCACGCCACTCGGCCTCCGTGTACCGCAGCACCGTCTCCGGGTCGAGCGACGATCGCATGGCCACCGCCCCACCGGGCAGATAGGCGATCTCCACCCGCTCCTCGTCCGGACTCGTCCCGGGCGCACCGTGCCACTCGACGTCCGAGATGTCGAGCGCGTACAGCTCTTCCTTCTGGCGTTCCTTGTCAGCTGCGTCGGTCATGGGTGCGGCCCCTTCGGGTCAATCCGGTCGTGCGAGCGAGCTACCAGTTCACCCTACTGGGCCCTGCCGTGCGGGTGAGCGGTGATCACCGGTACCGGATCAGGTGAAAGCGCGCCGCCGCCACCTCGCCGAGGTCGGTGACCGGCGCCGCCGAACTGTCCACCACGCCGATGCCCTGCTCCGACCGGAGGCCGGTGAGCAGCAGCCCCACGGACTCCCGTCTTCTCCGGTCTGTGCGCCGCGCCCAGATCAGCGCACGCGCACCCACCGGCATGGCCGACAGCTCGTCGAGCAGCGAGCCCCATTCGCCGTGCTCGGAGACCGAGATGACGGGCTGTCCGAGCTCACCCAGCGTGGGCCCGAACCAGGCCGCGTACCCGGGCTCTGGCGGCGGGACGAGCGAGCCGTTGCCGGGCTCCCCGCCACGGTTCCAGGCCTCGAGCCAGGCCCACGGGGACGCGTTCGGCAGACCGAAGGGCTGTAGCGCCGCCTTCGGTACGACCAGGGCGGCATCGAGCATGCCGTGCCGCCAGTCGCCGGTGTTGAGGAACGCCTCCGTGTTGCAGGCGAAGAGCCAGCCACGCTCCATCTCGTCGGCGGGACTCGGATTCACCAGCCGCACCGGCTCGTGGTACGCGCGCCGCAGCCAGTCCTGCGCCTTCTCGACGGCCGCGCCGAAGTCGTCCGCCGCTCCCCGGTACGGATCCGGCGCCACGGCGGGTGCCGCGAGCGCCTCGGGTGCCAGCCGTGCGAAGACCAGCTCCGTCACGCCGGCCGTGTCCAGCCGGGCGAGACCGCCCGTCATCCCGTCGAGGAACACCACGTTCCCGTTGTTGTTGTGCGCGTACAGCAGATGCCCGCTCGCCTCGACACCTCCGACGGCCCTGCGCACCCAGACGACGCCCTGTGTCCCGGGACCGGGCTCACGCGCCTGCGCGATGACCTGGTCCCACGTCGCGCAACGCAACTGCTCGGCCTCCGGGAAGTACCGTTTGAGCATCAGCTCCCACCAGCCCGGTGCCTCGTGTGCGGGCTGCCAGGGCAGCGGTGTGGACGGCCCGCCGGCCAGCGCGGCGGCGACGGAGACCACACACCCACGGGAGTTCAGCCGCCGGGCCTGCGTGGCCGCCTCACGCGGTGACGGCGCCTTCGCGTAGGCGGCGGTGTCCCCCCGCGGATCGTTGGCGGCCGGATGGAAGGGCACCCCGCCGTCCTTGGGCACGACGAGGGAAGCGGCCAGCATCGGCGTACGCGGATGTCCGGGCTGCTCGACCGTCCGGCAGGCGAACAGCCAGGTGCCCGCGTCCTCGGCGACGGGGTCGGGAACGGCGAGCTCGACGAGGCCGCGGTAGGTGGCGTTGAGCCAGTCGAGTGCGAGGTGCTGGGGGGTGATGTTCATGGTTCAGGTCTTGTCGGGCGGCCACTCGCCGCGCGTGGGCAGATCGAGGCGGTCGGCCACCGGTATGTGCGAGGGCGGGAAGTGCACAGGCGATCCGTCCTTCGGCATCAGCACCACCACACGCGTGAACGGGGCCTTGCCGAATTCCCCGGCGACGAGATGCTCCTTCGAGTCGAACCGGACCTGCCGGGCGATCGGGTGCTCCTGGCTCGGCTCCGGCTGCACGACGATCGTCCATGGCTCGTCGGTATACGGCTCGGCGAGGAAAGCCCGAGCGGCTTCGACGGCGTCGTTCTTGAGAGCATGGCTGATTCCGACGCCGAATCTATCGGTAGAGGAGGGGGGAAATGCGCGTTGTACCGTGTTCCAGCGTGGCGAGCCGGCCCGTCCGGCCGTCCGGGAACACCCCACGGTGAGGGGTGTTCCCCGCATGGAAGACATGCCCGGTGCCGTACGGGCGGCGGATGGCCACGGCGTTTATGGAACTCCTGGGCCCGTTCGGGCCGGCCGGACCGAGTCCGCGTGGATCGCCCGCCCGGAAACGTCCGGCACCCGGCTCCAGCTCTTCCTCCGCCGCCGTGCGCAGCCCTTCCTCCGCCGCCACCCGCAGCCCTGCCCGCGCCGTGCCGCGGCCCTTCGCACCGACGAACGCCGGCAGCCGGCAGGCCGGCAGGCATCATGGTGAAGGACCGCGAGTACAGGGCCGGGGCGGCACGTCGTCGATGCCGAGGGCGTGGTGGCCGCGCGCGACGTCGACGACACCCGCCGTGCCCCTAGCGGTCCGCCAGCCAGCCCAGCTGCACCAGCGGCGTCCCCCGTTTGCGCGAAACGAAGGTGCCGCGGCCCGGAGGCATCGGGCGGGCGCGGACGTGGCCCAGGATGTCGCCCTCGCCCGGGTCGCCGGAGAGGATCACGCCCTGGGCGCCCAGCTCCTTCATGCGCTGCATGAAGGGTTCGTAGAGCGCACGGGAGGCGCCCGCCGCGCTCCGCGCAACGATGAAGCGGATGCCGACATCACGCGCGAACGGAAGGTTCTCCACGAGCGCCTGCATCGGGTTGCCCGCGTTGGTCGCGACGAGCTCGTAGTCGTCGATGAGGACGAACAGCTGCGGGCCGCTCCACCAGCTCCGGTCGCGCAGCTGCTGGGGAGTGATGTCGGGCTTCGGGGCGCGCTTCGTCATCACGGTGTTGATCGCGTCCATGTGCATCTGCATGGCCGACGCCGTCGGCGCGTACTCCAGCAGATGCGACGACGGCACCGCCTCCAGCATCGTGCGCCGGTAGTCGCCCACGACGATCCGGGCCTGCTCCGGCGTGTACCGCTCGGAGATCTGCTTGGCGATGAGCCGCAGCAGACCCGTCCTACCGGACTCGCTCTCGCCGAAGACCATGAAGAACGGGTCGGAATCGAAGTCGACGAACACCGGCTCCAGGTCCGTCTCGTCGATGCCGATCGCGATGCCGTGCTGCGGGTGCTCGAAGCCCTTCGGCAGCTGGTCCGCGCGCAGCATGCGCGGCAGCAGCCGCACGCCCGGGGCTGCCGCGCCCGACCAGCTGCCCTTCACGGCCTGCACGAACGCCGCCGTGCCGTCCGCGAGATCGACCGAGCTGCTCGAACCGTCGATCCGCGGCAGCGCCCCCATGAAGTGCAGCTTCTCCGGCACCTGGCCACGGCCCGGCACGCCCGCCGGCACGTTCGCCGCCACCTTGCGGTCGAACTCGGAGTCCATGACGTCACCGAGACGCAGCTCGAGTCGGCCGAGCATCTGGTCCTTGAGCGCCGCGCGCACCTCCATGTAGCGCGCGGCGGTGACGACGACATGGATGCCGTAGCCGAGACCGCGCGCCGCGATGTCCGCGACGACCGGCTCCAGCATGTCGTAGTCGTTCTTGAAGCCGCCCCAGCCGTCGATGACCAGGAAGACATCTCCCCAGGCCTCGCCGGGCAGTTCACCCGCCGCCCGCTTGCGCCGGTACGTGGCGACGGAGTCGATGCCGTGCGAGCGGAAGAACTCCTCGCGCCGGTTCAGCACGCCCGCGACCTCCGCGACCGTACGCCGCACCCGTTCCGGGTCCAGCCGGGACGAGACCCCGCCCACGTGCGGCAGGTCCGCGAGCGAGGCGAGACCGCCACCGCCGAAGTCCAGTGCATAGAACTGCACTTCGTGCGGGGTGTGGGTGAGCGCGAACGACGAGATCAGCGTGCGCATCATCGTCGACTTGCCGGACTGCGGACCGCCGACCACCATCATGTGGCCCGCCGCCCCCGAGAAGTCCCGGTACAGCACCTCGCGCCGCTGCTCGAACGGCTTGTCGATGAGACCGAGGGGCACGACCAGACCGCCGGGGCGCGTGTACTCGGACGCCGTCAGCCCGCGGTCCGCCGTCTGCGCGAGACCCGGCAGCAGCTGGTCGAGCGGCGGTGCCTGGTCCAGCGGCGGCAGCCACACCTGGTGTGCGGGCACGCCCTGCCCCTCCAGACGGCGCACGATCACATCGAGCACGGTGTCCGCGAGCGCGTCGTCCTCGCTGTCGCGCGAGGCTGCGAGATACGCCGGATCGGGAGCCGCGTACACGACCGGGACCGGCGCCGCGGTGAAGACCGCGGGCCGCCGCTCGATCGGCAGCTGGTCGGCCGAGAGCTGCGGCCCACCCGTGCGGTACGTACCGGACACGTACGCCGCCTTGAAGCGGGTCATCTCGTCCGTGCCGAACTTCAGATAGCCCGAGCCCGGCACCGACGGCAGGTGGTATGCGTCGGGCACACCGATCGCCGTGCGCGACTCGGCCGCCGAGAACGTCCGCAGACCGATCCGGTACGAGAGATACGTGTCCAGTCCGCGCAGCTTGCCCTCCTCCAGGCGCTGTGAGGCGAGCAGCAGATGCACACCCAGCGAACGGCCGATCCGGCCGATCTGGATGAACATGTCGATGAAGTCCGGCTTGGCGGTCAGCAGCTCGCTGAACTCGTCGATGACCAGGACCAGCGAGGCCAGCGGCTCCAGCGGGGCACCGGCCGCGCGCGCCTTCTCGTAGTCGTGGATGTTGGCGTAGTTGCCCGCCGAGCGCAGCAGTTCCTGACGGCGCTGGAGCTCACCGCGGATCGCGTCGCCCATGCGGTCGACCAGCGTCAGGTCGTCCGCGAGGTTGGTGATGACCGCGGCCACGTGCGGCATCTGCGACATGCCCGCGAAGGTCGCACCGCCCTTGAAGTCCGCGAGCACGAAGTTCAGCGTCTCGGACGAGTGCGTCACCGCAAGACCGAGCACCAGCGTGCGCAGCAGCTCCGACTTGCCGGAACCGGTCGCGCCCACGCACAGCCCGTGCGGGCCCATGCCCTCCTGCGCGGCCTCCTTGAGGTCGAGCATCACCGGCCGGCCGTCCTCGCCGACACCGATCGGCACCCGCAGCCGCTCCGCCGTCGAGCGCGGCCGCCACGTGCGCGTGACATCCACCGACGCCGCGTCGCCCAGGTTCAGGAGATCTGTGAAGTCCAGGTTGGCGAGCAGCGGTTCGTCGTCGTCGCCCCCGCCCATCCGCAGCGGCGCCAGCTGCCGCGCCAGCGCCTCGGCGGCGGGCAGCGAGATCCCGTCCGGCACGCCCTCGTACGTGTACCCGGCGCCCGACTCCAGCCGCAGCCGGCCGGGCCGTACGACGATCGAGAGCCCGCCCCGCGGCTCGTCCAGCTCACCCGGGACGACCTCGACGACCGTGACGCCCTGCACTCCCTCGGCGGCCGCGAACAGCGAGTCCGGCGGCACCATCCCGCCGTCGAGCACGACGACGATGTGCGGCTGGTCCAGGACCGGCCGGCTGTCCCGGCCGAACCGCGGCCGCCCGTCCAGCCTGCTGCGCAGCAACTGCTCCAGCTCGCCCAGGTCGTCGCCGAACAGCCGCTTCGTACCGGCCCCGTCGACCTGCCCCGGCACCTGGGTGTGCGGCAGCCACTTCGTCCAGTCCCAGCGCGCCACCGCGCCGGGCGCCGCGACCACCGCGACCATCAGGTCCTCGGGGGAGTGCAGTGTCACCAGCTGCGACACCAGCGCACGGGCCGTCGACTGCGCCGACTCCGGCTCACCGGACACCGTCACGTGGTAGAACGCCCGCATCGACACGGCCATCGGCAGTCCGTCCAGCGACCCGTGCACCGCCAGGAACTGCTGCATGGCCCCCGCGCACAGCGGCTCCAGCTCGTCCACCGGCGCCGTGTCGGGCGCGATGAGCGGCGTCGACAGCTGCTGCGCACCGAGCCCGATGCGTACCTGCCCGAAGTCCCTGTCGCCGATCCGCCGTTCCCACACCCGCGAGCCCTCGGCCACCACGGACCACAACTGCTCGGGGGCGGGGTGCAGATACAACTGCGCGTCGCGCTGCGCCCGCGCGGTCCTGCGGACCGTACGCCGCGTCTGCGAGAGGTATTTGAGGTAGTCGCGGCGGACATCGGCAATTTGCCCCTGCGTACCCTTGCGGAATCTGACGAGTTGGGCGATCGCCATCGCGACCGTCGACACCAGCATCAGCACACCCATGATCCGCATGAACGGATGGGCGTTCGGCATGAAGAAGAACACCACCGAAGAGCCCATGCCGAGCATCGGCAGAAGCTGCATCAGCATGGACTCCTGCTGACCCCGCGGCAGCTCCGGCGGGGACTCCAGCGTCAGCTCCTCGCTGGGTACTTCGGGTGGAAGGGAGCGCGGCGGGCGTTTGACGACGATCTGGCTCACCGGTTCATCGATTCCTCGGTACGGACGGAAGCCGGAGGTCTGACGATGCCGGAATCCGCACCGGCGCCCCCGTGACTGCCTTTGCTTCGCGGACTTCCCTCCGCGCGACGGTGATCCTACTTGCAGGCGGTGACAGCACGTCCCGGTAGGGTGTCCGCGCATCGTGCGCAACCGCGAATCAGCCCGTGCGCCAACGCCATTCAGGGGGTCCAGACACGTGAGTACGACCGCAGCGACCGGCTTCTGCCGCGTCACTGTCGTGGCGCCCGACAGCCGGATCGACGTCGCCCTCCCGGAGGACATCGCCGTCGCCGACGTCTACCCGGAGATCCTGCGGCTCACCGGCCAGACGCAGTCCGCGGGAACTCCCACCGGGTACCACCTGGTCCGCCGTGACGGCACCGTCCTCGACGGCGCGCGCACCCTCGCCGCCCAGCAGGTGCTCGACGGGGAGGTGCTCAGCCTCCGCCCGTTCGCCCAGTCGCTGCCACCCGCGGTCTTCGACGACGTCTCCGACGCCGTCGCCGCGGCCGTCACCCGCGACCGCCATCTGTGGAGCGACGACCTGCTGCGGGGCGCCGGACTCGTCGGCGGAGTGCTGCTGCTCGTCCTGATGGGCTTCGTGCTCTGGTTCGCCGACCCGCTCCGTCACGACATGCACAGCCTGCCCGGCGTCGTCGCGGGCGCCGCCGGTGTGCTGCTGACCGCCTTCGCCGGCGTACGGGCCCGGGTCTACTCCGACCGGGCGAGCGCCGTCGCCCTCGGCCTCGGCGCGCTCCCGCTGCTGCTCATCGCCGGCTCGGGGATCGTCGGCCCCGCGGCCGGCCACGGACCCGGGAGGCTGCAGTTCCTGCTCGGCTGCGTGACGGTGCTGGTCGCCTCGGTCGCCCTGGTCGTCCTCACCCCGAGCGGCGACGCGCCGTTCGTCGCCGCAACCTTCCTGGCCACCGTCGGCACCCTCGCCACCTTCGCCGCGATCCTCGCCGAGGCGTCGGCGACCGCGACCGCCGCGGTGTGCGCCCCCGCGGCGATCGCCCTGGTCGCCTTCCTGCCCGGCCTCTCGGCCCGCTTCGCCCGGCTGCCCATCGGATACGCCTCGCCACGCAGCGCGACCGACGACGACTTCCACGCCGAGCCGCACGAGACGCCGCAGGCCCGGCCCGTCGATGCGGAGCGCATCGCACTGCAGGCCCGCCGCGGCCACGAGATGCTGCTCGGCCTCGTCGGCGGCTGCGCCGCGGTCGTGGTCGGCTCCGCGGCCGTCCTCGGTTTCGCCGGCAACGTCTGGGGCCAGTTCCTGGCCCTGGCCGCGGGTCTGGCCATGCTGCTGCGGGCCCGCCTCTTCCGCTACACCTCGCAGGTCGCCTGCGTGCTGGTCGCGGGCATCGCCGCGATCGCCCTGCTCGTCCTCGGCCTCTCCCTGAACCCGCCGGCCGGCCTGGTCAAGGACCTGCTGATCTTCGGGGACCGGGGCGGCCTCGACATCCGTACGATCTGGCTCACCGCGGCCGTGGCCGCCGGAGCCGCGCTGTTCACCGCCATCGGGCTGGTCATCCCGAAGAAGGGCCTCTCACCCTTCTGGGGCCGGCTGCTCGACCTCACCGAGGGCGCGGTGCTCCTCTCCCTCGTCCCGCTCTGCCTGGCCGTCCTGGACGTTTTCGACGCGGCCAGGTCGCTGACCAGCTAGGACACCCGGTCAGGGCTGCCGGTTCGGGCCGGTGAGCACAGCGTGTAAGCTTATCGACGGCCGTTTGTGTACGCGCCCCCGGACCCATCTGGGAGCAGCGCCCATCGCGCCTTCGCCTCCGAGTAACGGAAGCTCCCCTGAGATCAAGACCAGGGGCACTCGCAGGCGCATCGAACACCGAAGAGGAGTACCGAGTGTCTCTCGACGCCGCTACGAAGAAGCAGATCATGGCCGAGTTCGGCACCAAGGAGGGCGACACCGGCTCCCCCGAGGTCCAGGTCGCCATGCTCTCCCGCCGCATCTCGGACCTGACCGAGCACCTCAAGACCCACAAGCACGACCACCACTCCCGCCGTGGTCTGCTGATCCTGGTGGGCCAGCGCCGCCGTCTGCTGCAGTACCTGGCCAAGAAGGACATCCAGCGCTTCCGTGCGCTGGTCGACCGCCTCGGCATCCGTCGCGGTGCGGCGGGCGCGAAGTAAGACGCCGTGAAGGGAGCGGTTCCCACTCTGAGGGGGCCGCTCCCTTTGCTGTACATGCGGTCCTGAGGGAAACCTCAGTAATCTGGTCTCACAGCACAACGCAAAAACGCAGTACCGAAGCAGCATCCGAAAACGCAATACCGAAGAGGAGGAGCGCCCCTCCGCCGCCGGTCCTCGGTAGTGGCCCCCGGAACACATCCGGGTGCTTCGATCGAAGACCGGCCCGCACGCAAGGCGCGCTTCTCCGCCACCGTCCCCCACGCCACACGGGCGAGGGGACGCAGACGAGGAGATATCGCTGGTGGAGAACGAGACCCACTACGCCGAAGCCGTGATCGACAACGGCTCCTTCGGCACCCGCACCATCCGCTTCGAGACGGGCCGCCTGGCCAAGCAGGCCGCCGGCTCCGCCGTGGCGTACCTGGACGACGACACCATGGTGCTGTCGGCCACCACCGCGTCCAAGAACCCCAAGGACCAGCTGGACTTCTTCCCCCTGACGGTCGACGTCGAGGAGCGGATGTACGCCGCGGGCAAGATCCCCGGTTCGTTCTTCCGCCGTGAGGGCCGTCCGTCCGAGGACGCGGTCCTCACGTGTCGCCTGATCGACCGCCCGCTGCGCCCGTCCTTCAAGAAGGGCCTGCGCAACGAGATCCAGATCGTCGAGACGATCATGGCGCTCAACCCCGACCACCTGTACGACGTGGTCGCGATCAACGCCGCCTCCTGCTCCACGCAGCTGGCCGGCCTGCCCTTCTCCGGCCCGATCGGCGGCACCCGTGTCGCGCTGATCAACGGTCAGTGGGTGGCCTTCCCGACCCACACCGAGCTCGAGGACGCCGTCTTCGACATGGTGGTCGCGGGCCGCGTCCTGGAGGACGGCGACGTCGCGATCATGATGGTGGAGGCCGAGGCCACCGAGAAGACCATCGAGCTCGTCAAGGGAGGTGCCGAGGCCCCGACCGAGGAGGTCGTCGCCGCGGGTCTCGAGGCCGCGAAGCCCTTCATCAAGGTCCTCTGCAAGGCCCAGTCGGACCTCGCGGCCAAGGCCGCCAAGCCGACCGGCGAGTTCCCTGTCTTCCTGGAGTACCAGGACGACGTCCTGGAGGCGCTCACCGCCGCGGTCAAGGACGAGCTCTCGCAGGCGCTGACCATCGCCGGCAAGCAGGACCGCGAGGCCGAGCTGGACCGCGTCAAGGGTCTCGCCGCCGAGAAGCTGCTCCCGCAGTTCGAGGGCCGCGAGAAGGAGATCTCCGCCGCGTACCGCTCGCTGACCAAGTCCCTGGTCCGTGAGCGCGTCATCAAGGAGAAGACGCGCATCGACGGTCGTGGCGTCACGGACATCCGTACGCTCGCCGCCGAGGTCGAGGCGATCCCGCGCGTGCACGGATCCGCTCTGTTCGAGCGTGGCGAGACCCAGATCCTGGGCGTCACCACCCTCAACATGCTCCGCATGGAGCAGCAGCTGGACACCCTCTCCCCGGTGACCCGCAAGCGCTACATGCACAACTACAACTTCCCGCCGTACTCCGTCGGTGAGACCGGTCGCGTCGGCTCCCCGAAGCGCCGCGAGATCGGCCACGGCGCCCTCGCCGAGCGTGCCATCGTGCCGGTCCTGCCGACCCGCGAGGAATTCCCGTACGCGATCCGCCAGGTGTCCGAGGCCCTCGGCTCCAACGGCTCGACGTCCATGGGCTCCGTCTGCGCCTCCACCATGTCGCTGCTGAACGCCGGTGTGCCGCTCAAGGCCCCCGTCGCCGGTATCGCCATGGGTCTGATCTCCCAGGAGATCGACGGCAAGACGCACTACGTCGCCCTCACCGACATCCTCGGTGCGGAGGACGCCTTCGGTGACATGGACTTCAAGGTCGCCGGTACGAAGGAGTTCGTCACCGCCCTCCAGCTCGACACCAAGCTGGACGGCATCCCGGCCTCCGTCCTGGCCGCGGCCCTCAAGCAGGCCCGCGACGCCCGCCTCCACATCCTCGACGTGATGATGGAAGCGATCGACACCCCGGACGAGATGTCCCCGAACGCCCCGCGGATCATCACCGTCAAGATCCCCGTGGACAAGATCGGCGAGGTCATCGGCCCCAAGGGCAAGATGATCAACCAGATCCAGGAGGACACCGGCGCCGAGATCACGATCGAGGACGACGGCACCATCTACATCGGTGCCGCCGACGGCCCGGCCGCCGAGGCCGCCCGAGCCACGATCAACGGCATCGCCAACCCGACCATGCCGGAGGTCGGCGAGCGCTACCTGGGCACCGTCGTGAAGACGACGACCTTCGGTGCGTTCGTCTCCCTGCTCCCCGGCAAGGACGGCCTGCTGCACATCTCGCAGATCCGCAAGCTCGCCGGCGGCAAGCGCGTGGAGAACGTCGAGGATGTGCTCGGTGTCGGGGCCAAGGTGCAGGTCGAGATCGCCGAGATCGACCAGCGCGGCAAGCTGTCCCTCATCCCCGTGATCGCGGACGAGGACGCTGCCGACGAGGCGAAGGACGACACCGACAAGTGACGTCCCGTAGTTCCAGGACGACGGCCCGCACCTCCTCGGAGGCGCGGGCCGTCGCCCGTACCCAAACGCTTCTCCAGGGCGAGCACGGCATCGGCACGGTCCGTAAGACCACCCTCCCCGGGGGGCTGCGCATCGTCACCGAGACCCTGCCGTCCGTGCGTTCCGCCACCTTCGGCATCTGGGCGCACGTCGGCTCCCGCGACGAGACCCCCTCGCTCAACGGCGCCACGCACTACCTGGAGCACCTCCTCTTCAAGGGCACGCACAAGCGCTCCGCCCTCGACATCTCCTCCGCCATCGACGCGGTCGGCGGCGAGATGAACGCCTTCACGGCGAAGGAGTACACCTGCTACTACGCACGGGTGCTCGACACCGATCTGCCGCTGGCGATCGACGTCGTCTGCGACATGCTCACCGGCTCGCTGATCCTGGACGGGGACGTCGACGCCGAGCGCGGCGTCATCCTCGAAGAGATCGCGATGACCGAGGACGACCCGGGCGATGTCGTCCACGACCTCTTCGCGCGCACCATGTTCGGCGACACCCCGCTCGGCCGGCCGGTCCTCGGCACCGTCGACACCATCAACGCGCTGAACCGCTCGCAGATCGCACGCTTCTACAAGAAGCACTACGACCCGACGCACCTCGTCGTCGCGGCCGCGGGCAACATCGACCACGCCACCGTCGTACGCCAGGTGCGCAAGGCCTTCGACAAGGCCGGCGCCCTGTCCCGCACGGACGCCGCACCGGTCGCCCCGCGCGACGGCCGGCGGACCATCAGCACCGCGGGACGGGTCGAGGTGCTGGGCCGCAGGACCGAGCAGGCCCATGTGGTCCTCGGCATGCCCGGCCTGGCCCGAACCGACGACCGTCGGTGGGCCCTCGGTGTACTGAACACGGCCCTCGGCGGCGGCATGTCCTCCCGCCTCTTCCAGGAGGTACGGGAGAAGCGCGGGCTCGCCTACAGCGTGTACTCGTACACGTCGGGCTTCGCCGACTGCGGGCTCTTCGGCGTCTACGCCGGCTGCCGGCCCAGCCAGGTCCACGACGTGCTGAAGATCTGCCGTGGGGAGCTCGACCGGGTCGCGAACGAGGGCCTGCCGGACGACGAGATCGACCGGGCCGTCGGCCAGCTCTCCGGCTCGACCGTCCTCGGCCTCGAGGACACCGGCGCGCTGATGAACCGCATCGGCAAGAGCGAGCTGTGCTGGGGCTCCCAGATGTCGGTCGACGACATGCTGGCGAGCATAGCCGCGGTCACCCCCGACGACGTACGGGCGGTCGCCCGTGACGTACTGGGACAGCGCCCATCGCTGTCGGTGATCGGCCCGCTGAAGGACAAGCAGGCGGACCGCCTGCACGAATCCGTCTCGTAGAGAGCGAACGCAACATGAGCAAGCTGCGCGTGGCCGTCCTCGGCGCCCAGGGCCGTATCGGCTCCGAGGCGGTACGAGCCGTCGAGGCCGCCGAGGACATGGAACTCGTCGCCGCGCTCGGCCGGGGCGACAAGCTGGAGACCCTCGCCGAGAACGGCGCCCAGGTCGCGGTCGAACTGACCACACCCGCCTCGGTGATGGGCAACCTCGACTTCTGCGTGCGTCACGGCATCCACGCCGTCGTGGGCACCACCGGCTGGACGGACGAGCGCCTCGCGCATCTGCGCACCTCGCTCGATGCTTCCCCCACCCCTTCGACGGGCGTGCTCATCGCGCCCAACTTCTCCATCGGCGCCGTGCTCACGATGAAGTTCGCGGCCCAGGCCGCGCGCTACTTCGAGTCGGTCGAGGTCGTCGAGCTGCACCACCCGAACAAGGCGGACGCCCCCTCCGGCACTGCCACGCGCACCGCCCAGCTGATCGCCGCCGCCCGCGCCGAGGCGGGCTGCGCCCCGCAGCCCGACGCGACCGTCACGGCCCTGGACGGTGCGCGCGGCGCTGACGTCGACGGGGTGCCGGTGCACGCCGTGCGGCTGCGCGGTCTGCTGGCCCACCAGGAGGTCCTGCTCGGGGGCGAGGGCGAGACCCTCACCATCCGCCACGACTCCCTGCACCACAGCAGCTTCATGCCGGGCATCCTGCTCGGTGTGCGCCGCGTGGTGACCACGCCCGGGCTCACCTTCGGCCTCGAGCACTTCCTCGACCTCGGCTGAGACCGGCTACCATGCGCGCGAGAATCTCGTACTTCGTCACGGCTGCCGTCCTGGTCGTCTACTTCGTCCTGGTCGGCAGCAGGGGCGTGATGCTGATCCAGCAGGGCACCGCGCTCACCGTCGCGTTCGGTGCCGCGGTGCTGATCCTGCCGGTGATCGGTGTCTGGTTCCTCTGGAAGAACACCCAGTTCGTCAAGAAGGCCAACGCACTGGCCGCGAAGCTGGACGCGGAGGGCGGACTGCCGGTCGACGAGCTGGTCCGCACCCCGGGCGGCCGTATCGACCGCGACTCCGCCGACGCCGTGTTCGCCAAGCGCCGCGCGGAGACCGAGGACTCACCCGACGACTGGCGCTGCTGGTTCCGGCTGGCCGTGGCCTACCACGACGCCCGCGACACCCCGCGCGCCCGCCGGGCGATGCAGCGCGCGATCGCGCTGCACGACGGAAAGCCGGTCAGGGCCTGACCGGGCCGTACTCCGCGCCCCACGCCTCGACGGTGTCAGCCGCACGGTCGAACGCCTCGACCCGCGCCAGGAAGTCCGCGTTGTGGTCCGTGAGCAGCGTCAGCGGATCACGCTCTTCGCGTACGAGCACGAGCGCTTGACCCTGCACGGTCCGCGGCAGTCCCAGCCAGCGCACCGGCTGCTGCACCGTGCGCAGCCCCGTGATCTCCTCCCAGGCCACGGTGCTGGTCGAGACGAAGCCCACGCTCCGCAGACCGTGCCTGCTCACCCAGGCGCCGATGCGCAGCAGCCGCAGTGCCGCCGCGATCATCAGCGAGGCGAGCCCGAAGCACAGCCCCGCGCCCTGCAAGGCACCGGCGAAGGCGATGATCACCGCGGCGATCAGCACGAACGACGCCAGAAGCAGTACCAGCGCCGAGGCCGCCACGCGCCAGGGACCCGGGCGGTAAGGCCGCCGCCACTGGTCATGGTCGTCGAACGGCAGCGCGACATCGTCGTCCGCCGGGGCGTCGAAGGCGCGGTCGGCCGTCAGGAAGGGCAGGGGCACGGCTGAACCTCACTCATCAAGCACGAAGGGCTGTGCCTGGTGAGGCTACCGAGGCGGCCACGGACGGACCACCCCAGGGGGCCCATGGAGGCGCCTGCCCTGTCCGCCGGGGCAGTTCGGGAGGAGTCAGCGGCCGTCGGACGCCTCGGCCTGCTGAGCATGCGAAGGCGCCTTCGGTGACTCCAGCGCCGGCATTCCGAGAAGCAGCGATCCGACCAGGCCGGCCACGACGGTCAGGCCGATCAGCGCACGTCCGGCCAGCTGCGACCAGCTCGGGCGCTCCCTGGGTGGCGGAGTGACGTTGCTGCGGAAGCGATCGGCCTCGGCGACGAATGCGAACGGAACGGCCTCTCGCCTGGGGGTGGTACCGCCCAGCGGTTGCTGGGTGAGGGACATGAGGGCCTCCTGGAGCCTGGTGAGTCGTGCGCGCGCCATGTGTCCGGTCGCTGCCACAGGTACAGACGCGCAGAACGTCCGGGAGGTGCCTGATTCCAGTGAATTGACCCAAGAATCACAGGAAGGCCCCGTCGGTCCCGTCGCGCCCGGCGACCGGAGGAGTCGGGTCCTGCGCCTCCCGGCGTTGTCAGTGGTGAGCCGTAGAGTGGGCGCCGCCCGAGCGACGCAACTGGAAGGACCCCCGCCGGTGACCGAGATCCCCGCCGACTACAAGCCCGGCTTCCGCAGCGATGTCACCGTCGAGCTGGTGAAGCACACCGCCGGCGATTCCGATGTGCTGTGGGCGGCCAGAGTCTCCACTGCGGGCGAGCAGTCCCTGGAGGAGATCTCCAAGGACCCGGTGCGCTCGAAAGGGCTCATCAACTATCTGATGCGGGACCGCCACGGCAGCCCCTTCGAGCACAACTCGATGACGTTCTTCATCAGCGCCCCGATCTTCGTCTTCCGTGAGTTCATGCGCCACCGCGTCGGCTGGTCGTACAACGAGGAGTCCGGTCGCTACCGGGAGCTGCAGCCCGTCTTCTACGTCCCGGCCGAGTCCCGCAGGCTCGTGCAGGAGGGCCGCCCCGGAAAGTACGTCTTCGTCGAGGGCACCCAGGCCCAGCAGGAGCTCACCGGCCGCGTGATGGCGGACTCGTACCGCCAGTCGTACGAGTCGTACCAGGAGATGCTCGCAGCGGGTGTGGCGCGCGAGGTCGCCCGCGCGGTCCTCCCCGTCGGCCTCTACTCGTCGATGTACGCGACGTGCAACGCACGCTCGCTGATGCACTTCCTCGGCCTGCGCACCCAGCACGAGCAGGCGAAGGTCCCGTCCTTCCCGCAGCGGGAGATCGAGATGGTGGGCGAGAAGATGGAGGAGCACTGGGCCAAGCTCATGCCGCTCACCTATGCGGCCTTCAATGCCAACGGCCGTGTGGCCCCGTAGAGCACAGATGTACGGTCAGCCTTACTCGGTGTCCGTATTGCGGCGTTTCGAGAAGTTCATCTAGGCTGATCAAACGGACCCGGCACTGCTTGAACCCCCGAGCAGGCAGTGCCGGGCTCCACTGACCACGGCATACGTCACGTCCCCCAAGGGGACCCTACGCGCTGAGCAGCGAGTAGCGTGTTACCCATGGCTCCGATCTCCACTCCGCAGACCCCCTTCGGGCGGGTCCTCACCGCCATGGTCACGCCGTTCACGGCGGACGGCGCACTCGACCTCGACGGCGCGCAGCGGCTCGCCACCCACCTGGTGGACGCAGGCAACGACGGCCTGATCATCAACGGCACCACCGGCGAGTCCCCGACCACCAGCGACGCGGAGAAGGACCAGCTGGTACGAGCCGTCCTCGACGCCGTGGGCGACCGTGCCCATGTCGTCGCCGGAATCGGAACCAACGACACCCACCACAGCATCGAGCTCGCCCGCGCCGCCGAGCGCGCCGGCGCACACGGCCTGCTCGCCGTGACGCCGTACTACAACAAGCCCCCGCAGGAGGGCCTGTACCGCCACTTCTCGGCCATCGCCGACGCGACGGGCCTCCCGGTGATGCTGTACGACATCCCGGGCCGCAGCGGCGTTCCGATCGACACCGAGACCATCGTCCGTCTCGCCGACCATCCGCGGATCGTGGCCAACAAGGACGCCAAGGGCGACCTCGGCCGGGCCAGCTGGGCCATCGCCCGCAGCGGCCTCGCCTGGTACTCGGGCGACGACATGCTCAACCTCCCGCTCCTCTCGGTCGGCGCCATCGGCTTCGTCTCCGTGGTCGGCCACGTCGTCACACCGGAGCTGCGCGCCCTCGTCGACGCGTACACCTCGGGCGACGTCCAGAAGGCCACCGAGATCCACCAGAAGCTGCTCCCGGTGTTCACGGGCATGTTCCGGACCCAGGGCGTGATCACCACCAAGGCCGCGCTCGCGCTCCAGGGTCTGCCGGCAGGCCCGCTGCGCCTCCCGCTCGTCGAGCTCACCGAGGCCGAAACTGCCCAGCTCAAGATCGATCTCGCCGCCGGCGGGGTACAGCTGTAGCCACAGACTTCACAACTGAATACGACCCAAGTGAATACGCACCACAACAACGACAACAGCAAGTGCACGAATGTCATGCGCGCCACGTGCCCAAGCGGTACGTGGCGCGTGTGGTGAGGAGAGTCTTTTGAGTCATCCGCATCCTGAACTCGGCACACCGCCGAAGCTCCCCAAGAGTGGCCTGCGAGTCACCCCGCTCGGCGGTCTCGGCGAGATCGGCCGGAACATGACCGTCTTCGAGTACGACGGCCGGCTCCTGATCGTCGACTGCGGCGTCCTCTTCCCCGAGGAGGAACAGCCCGGCGTCGACCTGATCCTGCCGGACTTCACCACGATCAAGGACCGCCTCGACGACATCGAGGGCATCGTCCTCACGCACGGCCACGAGGACCACATCGGCGGTGTCCCGTACCTGCTCCGCCTGAAGCCGGACATCCCGCTGATCGGCTCCAAGCTGACCCTCGCCCTGATCGAGGCGAAGCTCCAGGAGCACCGCATCCGCCCGTACACCCTCGAGGTCAGCGAGGGCAATCGCGAGCGCATCGGCCCCTTCGACTGCGAGTTCATCGCGGTCAACCACTCCATCCCGGATGCCCTCGCCGTCGCCATCCGCACTCCCGCGGGCATGGCCGTCCACACGGGCGACTTCAAGATGGACCAGCTCCCCATGGACGGCCGCCTCACGGACCTGCACGCCTTCGCGCGTCTGAGCGAGGAGGGCATCGACCTCCTGCTGGTCGACTCGACCAACGCCGAGGTCCCCGGCTTCGTCCCGGCCGAGCGTGACATCTCGAACGTGCTGCGCGGCGTTTTCGCGGGCGCCCAGAAGCGCATCATCGTGGCCAGCTTCGCCAGCCACGTGCACCGCATCCAACAGATCCTCGACGCGGCACACGAGTACGGCCGCAGGGTCGCCTTCGTCGGCCGCTCGATGGTCAGGAACATGGGCATCGCCCGTGATCTCGGGTACCTCAAGGTCCCGGCCGGCCTGGTCGTGGACGTCAAGTCGCTGGACGACCTCCCGGACCACGAGGTCGTGCTGGTCTGCACGGGTTCCCAGGGCGAGCCGATGGCGGCCCTGTCCCGCATGGCCAACCGCGACCACCAGATCCGCATCGTCCAGGGCGACACCGTCATCCTGGCCTCGTCACTCATTCCGGGTAACGAGAACGCCGTCTACCGGGTGATCAACGGACTCACCCGTTGGGGTGCGAACGTCGTCCACAAGGGCAACGCCAAGGTCCACGTCTCGGGCCACGCCTCGGCCGGCGAGCTGCTGTACTTCTACAACATCTGCAAGCCGAAGAACCTCATGCCGGTCCACGGCGAATGGCGCCACCTCCGCGCCAACGCCGAGCTCGGCGCGCTGACGGGAGTCCCCAAGGACCGCATCGTCATCGCCGAGGACGGCGTGGTGGTCGACCTGGTCGACGGCAAGGCCAAGATCACCGGCAAGGTGCAGGCGGGATACGTGTACGTCGACGGCCTCTCGGTCGGCGACGTCACCGAGGCCTCGCTGAAGGACCGTCGGATTCTGGGCGACGAGGGCATCATCTCGGTCTTCGTCGTGGTCGACTCCACGACCGGCAAGGTGGTCGGCGGCCCCAACATCCACGCACGGGGCTCCGGCATCGAGGACGGCGCGTTCGACGCGGTGATCCCGAAGATCGAGGAAGCCATCCACAAGTCGGCGGCGGACGGTGTCTCCGAGCCGCACCAGCTGCAGCAACTCATCCGGCGGTCGGTCGGCAAGTGGGTCTCGGACAGCTACCGCCGGCGCCCGATGATCCTCCCGGTCGTGGTCGAGGTCTGACACCAGGTCTGCAGCCGGACCTGGCACCGGAACTGACACCCGGTGGAGTGATCTTGGAGCGGGGCGCCCCGATTTGCATCGGGCGCCCCGCTCCAGTACGTTTACGGCTCCGCCTGAGGGGAAGGCCGGGGCGCACTTGTGCGCTCGGATGGACCACTCGAGGGGCGGGAATTCCGACTCAGAATCTCTGATAAAGTCGGGAAAGCCGAAAGGCAGTCGAAAGGCAAAAGGCCCTCCAACGGCCACTGGAAACAGAATCCGAACCGGGAACGGAACGGAAAATGAATCTGGTAAGGTTGGAAACACCGAAGGGAAGCGCCCGGAGGAAAGCCCCAGAGAATGTTCTGCGGGTGAGTACGAAGGAAGCGTCCGTTCCTTGAGAACTCAACAGC